>JALSHB010000023.1 GCA_026982475.1 Chromatiales bacterium | reverse complement strand
AAGTTGTCTGTTGATGGTGACGTGCATCATGTTCCTGTCTCCCTGTGATACCGCTTTCGCGAGCCGGAGAACGTATGTATAGAGTCTATCAATTTCAGTGTCGGCCTGAGCTATTCTTTTCTCCATTATCCCTTCTTTTTATGAATGAATAAATAATAAGGCATGGCAAAATATCCTTTCTTTTCTCCGCGATACATTTTCCCGGTGTTGTTTGTTCTCCTGGTCACCGCCTGTGCCGGGCCTCAGACGACGGAAGAAGATGCGTCGGCGGCGACCGGCCGGGCGGCGGCCTCGCTGCTGGCCCGCGCCGATACCCATGTGCAGGCGGGGCAATGGGAACAGGCCGCGGCGCTGCTGGAGCGCGCCCTGCGCATCGAGCCGCGCAATGCCTGGCTGTGGCACCATTTGGCCACGGTGCGCCTGCGCCAGGGGCGTTATGCACAGGCGGTGAGTCTGGCCAACAAGTCCAGCAGCCTGGCGCCGGGGGATGCGGCCTTGCAGGCGAAGAACCGGCGTCTCATCGAAGAAGCGCGCGAGGCGGCCGCGCGGGGCTGATCTTCCTTCCGGGCCGGGTGACCACCCCAAGTGATTTTTCAATGGCTTGCGGTCATAATGGCGCGATATTTCGTTGGCTGAAGACAGGCGGATCACCACGCTCATGGCGGTATACGATGTAGACAAGCTGATGACGGAGGCGCGCAAGCTGGCGGCGGACTACCGTCGCGCCACCGGCAAGGCGCTGGGCATCAGCACCGAGATCGCCGTGCACGACGTGATCCGCCTGATGAAGCTGATCCCCGCCGAGCCGGGCGCCGGTGGCTATGATGCCATCGGCACCGGCGCGCGCGAGGGGCGGCGCATCCAGATCAAGGGCCGCACCATCTTCAATGACAAGAAGAGCGGCCAGCGCATCGGCCAGATCAGGGTGGAGCAGGACTGGGACAGCGTGATGCTGATCATCATGGACGAGAACTACGAGCCGCAGCAGATCATCGAGGCCGCCCGCGAGGCCATCATCGAGGCCATGGCCGAGACCTCCGCCAGCCGTGCCAAGCGCGGCGCCATGTCCGTGGCGCGTTTTCGCGCCATCGGCCGCCTGGTGTGGTCGCAGGAGCGCGGCCTGATCGACGACGAAACGGCGGCCTGAGCGCCGCCCGGCGCATTGCCCATGTTCAGCATTTCCGAATTGCTCGGGGCCGACGGCCCCCTCGCCCGACACATCCCCGGTTTCGCCCCGCGCCGCCAGCAGCAGGAGATGGCCGAGGCGGTGGCGTCGGCGCTGGACAATCACGGCCTGCTCATCGCCGAGGCCGGCACCGGCACCGGCAAGACCTTCGCCTATCTGGTACCGGCGCTGCTGTGCGGGCAGAAGGTGCTCATCTCCACCGGCACCAAGAACCTGCAGGACCAGCTCTATCACCGCGACCTGCCCACGGTGCGCAAGGCGCTGGGCGTCGCCACCTCCATCGCCCTGCTCAAGGGCCGCGCCAACTACCTCTGTCCGCACCGCCTGCAGGTGACCGAGGCCGGCGGCCGCCTGGCGCCGGCGCAGCAGGACCAGCTGGCGCGCGTGCGCAGCTGGGCCGGGCGCACCGACAGCGGCGACATCGCCGAGCTGGACGGCATCCCCGAGGACGCCCCCATCTGGCCGCGCGTCACCTCCACCACCGACAACTGCCTCGGCAGCGAGTGCCCGTGCTACGCCGATTGCTTCGTGGTCAAGGCGCGCAAGGCGGCGCAGGCCGCCGAGGTGCTGGTGGTCAACCATCACCTGTTCTTCGCCGACATGGCCCTGCGCGACGAGGGCTTCGGCGAGGTGCTGCCCGGCGTCAATGCCTTCATCTTCGATGAGGCCCACCAGCTGCCGGAGGTGGCGGGCAACTTCTTCGGCGTCAATCTCGGCAGCCGCCAGCTGCTGGACCTGAGCCGCGACGCCCTGCTGGAGATCCACGCCGAGGCCCCGGACCCGCGCGAGGCCAAGGACATCGCCGCAAGCCTGGAAAAGGCCGTGCGTGACTTCCGCCTCTCCCTGGGCCGCTTCGCCCGCCGCGCACCCTGGCAGGGCGGGGGCTCGGCCATGGACGTACTGCGCCAGGCGCTGGGGGAGCTGGAGGTCTATCTGGAGTCCGTGGCCGAGTGCGGCAAGGGCCTGGAGCGCTGCTGGCGGCGCAGCCAGGAATTGCAGGCGCAGCTGTTGCGCTTCGTCGACGGTCCGGCGCCCGCCGCCAACCAAGAGGACGGCGAGGAGGCCGCGCCGAAGCCGGCCATCCTGTGGTTCGAGACCACCCCCCGCGGCTTCATGCTGCACGAGACGCCGTTGGACATCGGCGACACCTTTCGCAGCTATGTCGAGCGGCAGAAGAGCGCGTGGATCTTCACCTCCGCGACCCTCGCCGTGGGCAGCAGCTTCGCCCACTTCGCCCACGGCCTCGGCCTCGACGAAAGCCACGGCCGGCAGTGGGACAGCCCCTTCGACTACCCGCGCCAGACCCTCCTCTATCTGCCGCCGCAGCTGCCCGAGCCCAGCAGCCCGGATCACACCGAGGCGGTGGTGCAGGCGGCGCTGCCGGTGCTGGCCGCCAGCCGCGGCCGCGCCTTCTTCCTCATGACCAGCCACCGTGCGCTGAAGGCGGCGGCGGAGCTGTTGCGCGACTACGTCGCCTACCCGTTGCTGGTGCAGGGCGACGCCCCGCGCGGCGAGCTGCTGGCACGCTTCCGCGAGGCCGGCGACGCGGTGCTGGTGGGCACTAGCAGCTTCTGGGAAGGCGTGGACGTGCGCGGTGAGGCCCTGTCCGTGGTGATCATCGACAAGCTGCCCTTCGCCGCCCCCGACGACCCGGTGCTCGCTGCGCGCCTCAAGGCCATGCGCGAGCAGGGCATGAACCCGTTCATGGCGCACCAGCTGCCGCAGGCGGTGATCACCCTCAAGCAGGGCGTGGGCCGCCTGATCCGTGACGTCAACGACCGCGGCGTGCTGATGATCTGCGACCCGCGCCTGCAGACCAAGCCCTATGGCCGCGTGTTCCGTGCCAGCCTGCCGCCGATGCCGGTGACGCGCGAGGTGGCGGATGTGCAGGCCTTTTTTGCCGAGTGACTGTTTTTCACCACAGAGGCACGGAGAAGGCCGGAGACCTGCTTCTCGCCATGGCACCGCAGAGCGAGGCTACGAGGAAAATGTGTAGGAGCGGCTCATCGTGCCCTTTAGGTATCGGCCGCGAAGCCTTTGTCGAACAATATTCGTGGCTGAAGCCACTCCCACATTATTGCGGGGCATGCCCTGTGTGCCCCCGCGCCTCTGTGGTGAAAACGTTTTTTCAAGGGTGAACAAATGAAAATACTCGCACTGGAAACCGCCACCGAGGCCTGTTCCGCGGCGCTGAACATCGACGGCGAGATCCGCGAACGCTTCGAGATCGCCCCGCGCGGGCATTCGGCGCTGATCCTGCCCATGCTGGAGTCTTTGCTGACAGAGGCCGATATTTCCCTGCGACAGCTGGACGCCCTGGCCTTCGGCCGCGGCCCCGGCGCCTTTACCGGCGTGCGCATCGGCGTGGGCGTGGCGCAGGGCGTGGCCTTCGGCGCCGACCTGCCGGTGCTGCCCGTCTCGACCCTGGCGGCGCTGGCGCAGGCCACCGAGGCGGGCCAGGTGCTGGCGGCCATCGATGCGCGCATGGACGAGGTCTACTGGGGCCAGTACCGGCGCGATGCGCAGGGCCTGATGCGCCTGCAGGGCGAGGAGTGCGTGGTCACCCCCGATGCGACGCCCCGCGTGAGCGGCGAGGGCTGGCTGGGCGCCGGCAGCGGCTGGGCGGCGTATGGCGACGGCCTGCGCGCGCGTCACGCCGGGCGGCTGACGGGGGCGACCCCGGACGCCCTGCCGCATGCGGCGGCAGTATCGCAACTGGCGGTGGACGCCTTCGCCACCGGTGAGGCGGTGAGCGCCGAGCAGGCCCTGCCGGTGTATCTGCGCGACAAGGTGACGTGGAAGAAGATACGCTGACAACAGGTGGTATACTTTATCTTCGCAGTAAAATAGTAGGGATAAAGCGGTTTGGCGATACTGGATCACAAGCGAACGACGCCTCCCATGCCCGGCGCCTTGCCGAGATTCGTCGCCCTGTGCCTGCTGGCGCTCGCCCTGTCGCTGCTGGCCGGCTGCGGCGGCATGGATGTCCCCCTCAGCGACAGCCGTTTCAAGGCCCCCCTCAGCAAGCTGGAAGTGGTGCGCACCCTGGTCAGTCAGCGCGATCGCCAGCTGGCCGCCTTCAAGGAAAAGAATCTTGCCGACCTGGAGTTGCGTGGCTTCAATCTGAGTGGTGTGGCCTTCAGCCAGGCCTACATGGCCGGCATCGACCTGCGCGAGGCCAAGATGATCCGCGCCAATCTGGATGGCGCCGACCTGACCGGGGCGAACCTGGCCGGCGCCGACCTGCGCAGCGCCAGCCTGCGTGGCGCCAATCTCACCGGCGCCGATCTCACCGGCGCCGATCTCGACGATGCCGACCTCACCGGCGCCATCCTGCAGGGCACCAACTTCAACCGCGCCCTGCTGCGGCGCATCACACTGAAGGACGCGGTACTGTACGAGGCGAAGTTCGTCAACGTCTACCTGGGCGAGACCAACATGGGCGGGCTGGACCTGCGTGAGGTGGACTTCCGCGGCTCGGATCTGAGCAATGTGGTGTTGAGGGATTCGAACCTGGAAGCGACGGACCTGGAGGGCATCAAGTTTCAGCAGGCCGATCTGCAGGGCGTGAACCTGAAGCGCGCCAATCTCGAGTGGGCCAATTTCAGTCAGGCGCACATGCAGGGGGCCGACCTCACCTCGGCGAGTCTGCGCAATGCGGACCTGCGCGGCGCCAACCTGCATCTGGCGAAGCTGGCCGAAACGGACATGCGCAATGCGCGTCTGCGCGGCGCCAATATCAGTGATGCCGACTTTACCGGCGCAGATTTGCGCAAGGCGAATCTGTTTGCCGTTACCGCCCTACGCAGCGGTTTTTCCTGGGGCGACTTGCGTGGCGCCGTATTGAGCAAAGGCGATTTCAGCAGTAGCAGCTTCAAGGATGCGAAGCTGAGGCGGAGCAAATTTCTGCGCGCGACATTGAACGGCACCAGCCTGATGGCGGCAGATCTGCGCGAGGCGGACCTGCGAGGGGCGGATTTTCTCGAGGCCGATATTCGCGGCGCCAATTTTCTCGATGCCAACCTTGGCGGGGCGAAAAACCTCTTCAAGGCCAAGGGGCTGGAGAAGGCGCGCAACTTGGGCGATATCAACTGGTAGGGCTTGATTCCGAACCTGCGGATTCGGGTTGACGGCTAACGTTGATTGGCTATTCTTCACCGAAAAGCAAGCCGCGTGCCGGCAGGCCCGCTTTATCCGACGCCCATGCAGATAGCCACCCACACCCCTTCCCTGGTCCGCACGCCCGCGCTTTCCGCGCCACGGCGTGATGAGACGCGCGCGGCAGAGGCGCCGGCCGCCGCGGCCACGCCGTCCGCGCAGCCATCCCCGGCCGGCCTGCCCGACGCCATGTTGCAGGCGCGGCTGCGTGGCCGCCCGCTCGAGAGAAATGCCTCCCTTGCCAGCCAGCAGGCGCTGGCGCAGTACGCCGATATCGCCCGGCGGGACGAGTCGTCCGCGCGGGTGGAGTTAGTGGGGATCGACACCTACGCCTGAGGCAGGTCAACGGACGCTTAACCCAATTGTTACTCAATTCGTGCGCAAACAGCGGGCGACACGGGATGTGGAATCGACCACGAGAATCAACGCAAAGAACGCCAAGGCGCAGAGGGCACAAAGGAAAGCCTTTCAATAAACCTTTGCGTCCTCTGCGCCTCCGCGACCTCTGCGTTTCATGCCATTCCCGGCGACGACCTCGGATTTCACGTCGCCTTATTCCGGTCTATGTCGCTGGATCGCACTATCAATGAACGCCTGCTGAAAGGGCGCCACATACAGTAACGCCTGGAAATACCGGGATGTGCGCGATTTTTGACCTG
>JALSHB010000022.1 GCA_026982475.1 Chromatiales bacterium | reverse complement strand
CGTTGTGCGATTCGCCGTCATGAACTCACGGATTCAGGTTCAGGTTTAAACTTACCCGCCTGGCTGCCGATGGAACAACAGATCCTTGCCAGATACCCCTCACTGTGCGAAACAGGGACACGGATGCCATGAGCCTGCGTAGTAAAACCATCGCCATTACCGTGATTGCCATTGCTCTCATGGGCGGCCTGGTATTCGTTGGTTTTGAGACTAAATCACGCATTCACAGCGCAGAGGCACAGTGGACCGACTACAACAACAACGCCGCCAAGAGCAATTACGCATTAGCCAGAATCAGCACCCACTTCGGTTATGGCGGGTTCATCCACCACTTCAAGAATTACATCCTCCACCAGACGGACGATCTGCCGCCCAAGATCGATAAGGCTCTGCGCGAGACCTACCTCGCCATCAATGACTATCGCAGCCTGTCCCGCACCGCAAGGGAAAAAGAGGCGCTGGACAACCTGCAGCATATCGTCAACATCTATCGCGCGAAATATGAGTTCGCCCGCAAGCTGATCGCCGAAGGCCACACCCCGCGGGAGGTCGAAATCCATGTGCAGGTCAACGACAGCCCGGCCCTGGAGGCGATCGATTTCCTGACCCGCCATGCCTTCGAACAGAGTCGCAAACGCCAGAGGGAAACCAGCATCAAGCTGGCGAGCGCCATTACCTTCATCGATCTGGCCGGGTTGCTGATTCCACTCATCGCCCTGGTTGCCGGCCTGCTGATCATCTACATCCGCCGCATCATGGAGGCAAACCAGAAGACCATCGCCGCCAGGGCCTATGCCGAATCACTGGTGGAGGCCGCGCCCGATGCCTGGCTGATCGTGGACGCCAACGGACATATCCGCGGTGTCAATGCCTGCACCGTGTCCATGTTCGGCTACGGCAAGGAAGAAATGCTGGGGATGAAGGTCGAAGACCTGATGCCCTCCCGCCTGCGGCAACAGCACGTCGGCCAGCGAACGGACTTCTTTGCCCGCATGGCCTCCCGCCCCATCGACAAGAGTGGCGACCTCATTGCCATCACCAAGGAGGGCCGGGAATTCCCGGTCGAGATCTCTCTCAGCCACACCCGCAACAATGGCGACTCACTGGCCATCGCCGCGATACGCGACGTATCGAAGAAACGCAAGGCCGAGCAGCGCCTGCGCCTCACCCAGCAGGTGTTCGAGATTACCGCGGAGCCCATCCTCATCACCGACAGCGAAAAACGCATCCTCGACATGAATGACGCCTTCTGCCGCCTGACGGGGTACAGCCGCGAGGAACTGATGGGCCAGACGCCGGCGATGCTGAGCTCCGGGCGCCATGACGCGGATTTTTACCAGTCCATCTGGCAGTCACTGGAAAACAACGACCATTGGCAGGGCGAGGTCTGGAATCGCCACAAGGATGGCGAGGCCTGCCCGAACCTGGTCACCATCAGCAGCGTCAAGAACCGCAATGGCCAGACCACCCACTTCGTCGCCACCTATTCGGACATCAGCAGCCTAAAGGAAAACGAGGACCGCCTGGAGCTGCTCGCCCACTTCGACCAACTGACCGGCCTGCCCAACCGCATGCTGTTCCACGATCGCCTGCGCGGCGCCCGCGCGCGCGCGCACCGCAACCAGACCCTCGTCGCCGTCATGTATGTCGACCTGGACGGCTTCAAGGCCGTCAACGACACCCTGGGACACGCGGCAGGGGATCAGCTGTTGGGCAAGGCAGCGGCGCAACTGCGCGCCTGTGTGCGCGAGGACGACACCGTCGCCCGTCTTGGCGGCGACGAGTTCGCGGTGCTGTTCAACGGCCTGGAGGACGCCAGCCTCATCGGCCAGCTGGCCGAGCGCATCGTCGGCAGCCTGAAGATCAGCGTGGCGTGCGACAAGGGCGCGCCACTGCAGGTCAGCGGCAGCGCCGGCATCAGCATCTATCCGCTGGATGGCGAAAACGAGGAAAGCCTGCTGGAACGCGCGGACCAGGCCATGTATGAAGCCAAGCGGCGTGGCAAGCACCAGTACTGCTTCTACCACGACATCAAGAACAACCTGGGCTGATTCCCCGCCGGTCTATTCCATCAAGTCGACGCTCACGCCCTGCGCGCGCAGGCGATCCGCGCGCACATCGATATAGCGCTGAAACTCCGGCTCATCAAGGTAGGCCCCGGAGGAAACGTAGTCCAGCACCGACTGTACATGGAAGGCCTTCAGGTAGGCCTCGGCGCGAAACACCTCTTTGCCCGCTTCATCCAGAAACACCAGGGATGGCGCATATTTGATGTCCAGCTTCTTCGCCCACTGACGGCCGCTGAGGGATTCGCCAGCGGGCGTTTTCAGCACCTCGTCCGACCACATGTCCACCTGGAAGACATCGAAACGCTCGAGCAGCTCGCGGGTCTGCGGGCGCTTGAAGATGTCCAGATGCAGCTCGTCGCAGCTCGGGCACTGCTTCTGCTCGAACAGCACCAGCCGATAACCACTGCTGGCGCGTGGCGTGTCGGCCAGTTGCGCCAGCGGGCGGACAAACGTCTCGCGGTGCAACCGGCCGCTGACCGGCGCCGGCTTGACGCGCTGGTAGAACTCGGCAAAGCGCTCCTTCTTTTCGCCATGCCCGGCGACGTAATCCAGCGCCGCCATGAACTTGGCGGGCTTGTAGTAGCCATTGACACGCAACGCCACCTTGCCCTGCTCATCGAGAAACAGCATCGTCGGCGTGAACATGACGCGCATCCGGCGGGCAAATTCCTTTTCGCTCACGGTCTCGCCATCCAGCCCGGTCACCTCCCGGTCGCCCCACATGTTGATGGCCAGCACGTCCACCGTGGCGCGCGTCTTGTCGACGACATCCTGCCGGGAAAAATTGACCTCGATGAGTTTCTTGCAATAGGGACAGCCGTCCTGATAGAAATAAAGCATCAGACGCTTGCCCTCCTCCGTTGCCTCGGCAATGTCCTCGGCGATATCCATGAAGGAATTCTTGAACCAGGCCGGGTGTTCGATGGAGCCGGGGTTGGTCATGTCCTCGTTCAGCGCCCCCTCCCTCAATCCCGCCAGCACCTGCGACGAAAGCGCCAGCAGCGCCAAGGCCAGTAGTTGTTTTTGCAGCATTGCCGTTCCCCCCTGTTTAATGCACTGAAACCAGATCACCTGCGATGCAGTTGTTTGCGATGCAGTTGTTGCTGTGACCACAGCGATTGGAAATCATTTCATCACACTGACAATAGATCATGCCCAAGCGGAAAACGCCGCAAAAGGGCAAATGGCAGCCGGCCGGCAAGGCGGAAGACATCTTTTCGCCGCGCCAAGCGGCAAGGGGCCGCCAACTATTTGACGTATTTCCGACACCTGCCTGGCAGACCTCCCGCAAGCCATTGAATATAATGCTTTTCACAAAACACACAAAAAGCTGGCATGCTTTTCGCTAGTCACGATACAAGATCCGTCTGGGACATTGAACCACCATGAGAACCACTGGAGAAATCACCATGTCGCCCATGAGCAATGCCGGGAATCTGGTGCCGCTGTTTGAAAAGACCACGTTCGACGATGCGCAAACGGATGTCGGCCGCCTGCTGCAGCTTTCCAGTCAGCTGCAGACCAGCCTGGATATCGACAATATCCTCAACGAGTTCAGCGAAGACATCCAGTCCCTGCTGGCGCACGACCACCTGGGCTATGAACATGCGGCACAGGGAATCGTCTTCGCGGTGGGCAAGAGCGCCCGCCACAAGCTGTCCTATCAGCTGACGGTCAACGACGAGGCCCTGGGCACCTTGTTCATCAGCCGCCGCCGCAAGTTCAAGGCGGAAGAAAGCCGGCTGCTGGAAAACCTGCTGTGTGCGCTGCTGTATCCGCTGCGCAACGCCCTGCTCTATCATTCCGCGCTCACCGCCGCCCACAAGGACCCCCTCACCGGCACCGGCAACCGCGCCGCCTTCAACGAGGCCCTGGACCGGGAGATCGAACTGGCCCAGCGCCACCAGCGTTCGCTGGGCATGATCGTCATCGACATCGACCACTTCAAGGCCATCAACGACACCTATGGGCATGCCGTCGGCGACTGTCTGCTGAAGAGCATGGCCCACTGCGCGGACAACACCATCCGCCTGTCGGACCAGCTGTTCCGCTACGGCGGCGAGGAATTCGTGGTGCTGCTGCCGGAGACCGATGACAAGGGCGTCAAGCGCCTGGCCGACCGCATCCGGCGCAACATCGCCGCCATGGACAACGTCTGCGAGGGTGAGCACGTCAAGATGACCGCCAGCTTCGGCGTCGCCACCCTGCGCAAGGGCGAAGACGGCGAGGCCCTCTTCACGCGCGCCGACCAGGCCCTGTATCAGGCCAAGAAAGACGGCCGCAACTGCACCCGCGTCGCCCAATAGCCCACGCCGGCACCCTCAGGCCGCCACCCGGCAGTCCGCGGCCAGCGGACAGGCCTCGCACAACGGCCGCTTCCTGCATGCCTCCTTGGCATGCCGCACGATGAGGGCATGAAATTCATTGAACAGCGCCACGTCGGCCGGCAGCGCCGTCTCCACCTGATGCCGCAGCGTCTCGTAACCCGCCTCCCCGTCCAGCAGGCCCAGGCGTGAAAACAGCCGCCGGGTATAGGCATCGATGACGAATACCGGTCGCTCGAAGGCGTACAGCAGCATGTCGTCCGCCGTCTCCGGCCCCACCCCCTTCACCGACAGCAGGCCATGGCGCAATTCAGCGGTGGGCCAATCAGCCAGGGCCTCGAAACCACCCTGGGCCAGGTACCAGCGGCAGAAATTCCGCAGCCGTGTGGCCTTGATATTGAAATAGCCGGAGGGCTTCAACCACGCCGCCAGCCGATCGTGCGGCGTCTCCACAAGGGTGCTGGGGTCCAGCGCCTGATTGTCCTTCAGATTGGCAATGGCCTTTTCCACATTGCCCCAGGCCGTGTTCTGCGTAAGTATCGCGCCCACCATGATTTCGAAGGGGGTGTCGCCCGGCCACCAGTGTTGCGGGCCGTAGGCGGCCAGCAAGCGGTCAAATAACTGTTGCAGTGGCATGTCGATAAATTTCCGCGCACGGGTGCGGGCCATGCCCGCGGAGGTATTCCCACAGGACTCAATTGGCGCCTCTTGTGTAGGAGCGCCTTCAGGCGCGAAGGTTTTTCACACCCGGCCTTCGCGCCTGAAGGCGCTCCTGCAATGCTAGAAACTATCGCGGGCGTGGCCCGCGCCTACTTGGCCGGCATCATGGCTTGGAGTTTCTGCTTGTCGGCACTACTGGGACGATGGTCAAGATGATAGATGATGGCCGCCAGCTCTCGCTCATGGCTGGGCGCGCCCTCATCGTCCATGATGCCTTTCAGGCGGGCCTTGTCGTCGGCCATCGCCTTGTGTTGCAGATTCATCATCGCCGTCGCCAGGATGCGCGCATTGTCGCTGCTGGCGCGGTCGTCGATGATCGCCTGCAGTTCCTGCTTGCCCTGGGGACTGGGGAAGTGCTTGAGGCGATGCATGATGGTGGCCATCTGCTGCACGGCGGCCGTGGGCCGATCCGCGCTGGCCTGTGCCGCGCCCGTCGCCAGGGTGGCGAAAAACAGGGCCGTCAAAAGTATGGCCAGTGCGCGGCTGGCCGGTGATCTCAGTGCTTTCATGCGGGTTTCTCCTCTGTGACGGTGTGCCGGCAACCGCTGACACCCTCCACAAAGCCTAGCGCAAATGGCGGTCATTACCAGCCGGTTTTGATCAGGTATTCCCGGTGAATCGGGCCCGCACCGTTTCGAGATCCCGCGCGGTATCCACCCCTGCCGGCGGCGTCTCCACCGCCTCGGCGACATGGATGCGCTGGCCGTGCCAGAGGGCGCGCAGCTGTTCGAGGGACTCCATTTCTTCCAGATGACAGCTCGGCCAGTCGACGTACTGGCGCAGGAAGCCGGCGCGGTAGGCATACAGGCCGATGTGGCGGTAGTGCTCGGCACGCGCCGGCAGTTCCTCGGTGGTGCTGGCGAAGGCGTCGCGATCCCAGGGAATCGGCGC
>JALSHB010000021.1 GCA_026982475.1 Chromatiales bacterium | reverse complement strand
AGCTGCCCGCAAATGCGCGTGCCTACCTCAAGCGCATCGAGGAGATCACCGAGACCCCCATCGCCATCATCTCCACCGGGCCGGACCGCAACGAGACCATTGTCCTGCAGCACCCTTTCGATTGATTGCTGACAGGGCAATACCAACGCCGCTGCAGGGTGGAGACCGTGCCGGAGGAAAACGTTGGGTATCCGCCGTGCACGGATACCTGCAGGCCCAGGATAGGTGCCACGCAGGTCTGAGTTCACGGAGACAGCGAACACTTTTCGCCGTGCGTCTCTGTGTCCCCTGTGGTGAAAAGTCAATCCGCGGCCTGCGGGGCCGCTCCTGCCTTGAAGC
The DNA here is from genome assembly GCA_026982475.1 of Chromatiales bacterium. Taxonomy (GTDB): domain Bacteria; phylum Pseudomonadota; class Gammaproteobacteria; order SZUA-152; family SZUA-152; genus DRQN01. The sequence continues at coordinate 5,682 of JALSHB010000021.1, read as the reverse complement.
GTCTGGTTTTTTTACGGCCTACTCGGCATTCAACGCCGCCTTCAGCGTCGCCCGGTCCAGGTGTGGCGCGAACAATTCGATGAAGTCGTAGACGAATCCCCGCAGATAGCCGCCACGCCGCACGCCCACCCAGGTGGTGCTGGCGGGGAATAATTGCGCGGTGTCGATCATGCGCAGATTCACGTCCCGCTCGGCGTCGAAGGCGACGTTGGCCACCAGTCCCACGCCCAGTCCCAGTTCCACATAGGTCTTGATCACGTCGGCGTCCAGTGCCGTCAGTACCACCTGCGGCGCCAGTCCGGCCCTGGCGAAGGTCTGGCTCAGTTGCGAGCGGCCGGCGAAGGCGAAGTCGTAGGTGACGATGGGATAGGCAGCCAGCTCTTGCAGCGTCGGCGTCCTGCCCAGCGCCAGCAGCGGATGGTCGGGTGGCACCAGCACGCAGTGGTGCCAGCGGTAGCAGGGCAGGGCGATGAGCCCCTCGCTCGAGGCCACCGCCTCGGTGGCGATGGCAAGGTCGGCCTCGCCACTGTGGGCCATGTCGCAGATCTGCTCCGGGCTGCCCTGGCGCAGCTGCAACCGGATGCCCGGATGCTGGCTGCGAAATCGCTGGATCACGGGTGGCAGCACATAGCGGGCCTGGGTATGGGTGGTGGCGATGGTGAGGGTGCCGGTGTGTTCGCCGCTATATTCCTGGCCGATGTGGCGGATGTTTTCCACCTCGCGCAGGGCGCGACGGGCGGCCTGCACGATCTCCGCACCGGGCTCTGTCAGTGCCGTCAGGCGCTTGCCGGCACGGGAAAAGATCGGCACGCCCAGCTCCGATTCGAGCAGGCGGATCTGTTTGCTCACGCCGGGTTGCGAGGTGTGCATGGCCTCGGCGGCCTCGGAGATATTGAGCGCCCGGTCCGCCACTTCACAGATATAACGCAGTTGATGCAGTTTCATTTCTACGCTCCCATATAACCGGGTGGTCTTTATATAGAGAAAAGTATTCTTTTTCAATCTATTTAGCCATTGCTAAGGTTGGCGCCACTGAATATGCGTTGCGTACCTGTACCGGCGCCAGGCAAAGGCAAGATAAAAGCAATGGACGTGGGATTCATCGTATCGGGATTTGTCGTCGGCCTGCTGGTGGGCATTACAGGTATCGGTGGCGGCGCCCTGATGACGCCGTTGTTGATCTTCGGATTCGGCATCTCGCCGGCCGTGGCGGTGGGTACGGATCTGGTTTTCGCCGCTATCACCAAGGCCAGTGGCGTCTGGACCCATGCCCGTCAGGCTACGGTGGACTGGCGAGTCGTGGGTCGCCTGGCCAGCGGCAGTGTGCCGGCGGCGCTGGTGACCCTGGCGGTGCTGGGCGAGGTCGATACCCATTCCCCCGCGGCGCAGGGGCTGATCACCAGCGTGCTGGGCGTGGCGCTGATGCTGACGGCCGCGGCGCTGCTTTGGCGCTCCTGGTTGAGCAAGGCGCCGCAGCATGGCGCGGCCATCAGGGAGCGGCGTCGCGTGGTTCCCATCACGGTGGCCACGGGCGTGGTGCTGGGAGTGCTGGTGACGCTGACCTCGGTGGGTGCCGGAGCGATGGGCGCGGCGGCCCTGTTCTGGCTTTATCCGCGTCTCAGTGCGGCGCGGGTGGTGGGCACGGATATCGCACATGCCGTGCCGCTGACGGCGGTGGCCGGGCTGGGTCACTGGCAGATGGGCACCGTGGATACGGGGCTGCTGGTGATGCTGCTGGCGGGTTCGCTGCCCGGCATCTACCTGGGCAGCCGGCTCAGCAAGCAGATACCGGAGCGTTGGCTGCGGCCGGCGCTGGCGACGCTTTTGTTGGTGATTGGGATTCGCATGATTGCCTGATTTTTCGGGTTGAAGAGGAGACGACTGTGGCACATAACGACAACTGGATTGACGCCGAAGAACTCGCGCAATATCGCGAAGCGGTCAAGGGCTATCTGCAGGGCGATCTGGATGAGGACCGGTTTCAGGCAATACGCTTGCAGCAGGGCGTCTATGGCCAGCGCCAGGAAGGCGTCAACATGGTGCGCGTCAAGCTGCCCGGCGGCTATGTGAGCGCCGAACAGCTGGGCGTGGTCGCTGGCCTGCTGGCGGACTATTCACAGGAAGACATCGCCAGTGTGACCACGCGTCAGGATCTGCAACTGCACAGCATCCCGCTCGCCGATACGCCACAGGTGCTGGAGGAAATGGCGGCGCAGGGCCTGACCTCGCGCGAGGCCTGCGGCAACACCGTGCGCAATATCACCGCCTGCCCGTTGGCCGGTGTCTGCCCGGCGGAACACACCGACGTGCAGCCGGTGGTGGATGCGGTAGCGGCGCGCTTCCTGCGTCACCCCTTGACGCAGCACCTGCCGCGCAAGTTCAAGATGAGCTTCTCCGGCTGCGAATCCGATTGCGCCCAGGGCCTGTTCCACGACCTGGCCGTGGTGGCGGTGCGCCGTGATGGCAAATTCGGCTACAAGGTGCTGGCGGCCGGTGGCCTGGGTCACAAGCCGCGGCCTGCCATCGTGCTGGAGGAATTCATCGAGGAGCAGGACCTGCTGCCGGTGATCGAGGCCGTGCTGGCCCTGCACCATCGCTATTCCGACCGCAAGCGGCGGGCGCGGGCGCGGCTCAAGTTCCTCCTGGAAAAGCTGGGCGAGGAAGAATTCGTGCAGCGCTACCGCAGTGAACTGCAGCGCACGCGCGTGGCCTACGCCGACGAGTCACTGCCGCCGGCACAATGGGTGGAGGCGCGCGATGCCTCGGTGGGAACCACCGGCGCGCCACGCGAGGTGCTGGAGCAGAAACAGCCGGACAAGTATGTATTTCCCGTTAGCCTGCAGCTGGGCGACCTGACGGTGACCCAGCTGCGCGGTATCGCCGCGCTGATGCTGCAACGCGATCTGCATGATGTGCGCGTGACCCAGGACCAGAATCTGATGCTGCTGAATATTCCCGCCGCCGAGTTGGAGGCGGTGCGCAACGAGCTGGCGGCGCTTGGGCTGGATTCCCCCTGCGTTGGCGACGATGTGGTGTCCTGCCCCGGCACCTGGACCTGCCGCCTGGGAATCACCGCCTCACGGCTGGTGTGCGACGAACTGAGCGGCGGCGTGGATGACCTCCGCATCCGCGTCAGTGGCTGCCACAACGGCTGCGCGCAACCCTATGTGGGCGACATCGGTCTGCACGGTGAAGGGCGGCGCAAGCATGGCAAGTTGATCCCGCATTACCGCCTGCACCTCGGTGGCGACGGTCGCGCCGGCGGCGCCATCGCCGTGCGCGGGCCAGAGGTGCCGGCATCGCGGGCGCCGCAGGCGGTGCGACGCATCAAACAGGCCTTCCAGGAACTGCGCCAGGAAAACGAGTCGTTCATGGACTGGGCGCAGCGCCAGGGTGCCGATTACTTCCAGGAGCTGCTGGGAGACCTGCAGGAAATCCGCGAAATCGACGTGCCCAGCCTGCTGAAGGACTTCGGCGAAACGCAGGACTTCCGCGTGCTGTCTCTCGGTGGTGGCGAGTGCATGGGAGCGGCGCAGGAAACCGTGTCGGCCAATTTCTCCGAGGCCGCGCACGAACGTGAGTATCGCCGCGTCTTTCAGCTGGCGAAAAAGCACGATCAGGCGCTGGGCTGTGTCGAGGCCATTGGCCGCCTGGTGGGTCATTCGCTGCTGGATGCCGCGGGTGATGCCTCGCCGCCGCAGACACTGGAGGCCATTGCCGAAAGGCTGTTGCAGGCCTATCCCGAAAAGGCCTTCTTGGCCGAATCGCTGCAGGGCTTTGCCGCGGATCTGGCGCGCTTGCAGGAAAACTTTGACGAGGCTTCATTTCAGCGTCTGGCGGAAATACAGGATGTCTGGGTAGTGCTTGCCGCCGATGCCTGCAGGGAGGTGGATTCACAACTGGATCTTCAGGCGTTCCTGCCTGATATCGCCCAGCTGGCCAAGGCCGTATAGCTGAAAATAGTTATCTTTGAGTCTGACAGGAGAGGTTGGCATGTTATCGGAACAGAAAATCGAATCATTGGTTGCGTTGCTGCAAGAGATCGAGCGTGATTATGCCTCGCCGGCGCTGGCGTCAAGCTTCAGCATCGAGGATATGGTGTTGACGGATGTCATCACCCGGCACACCCCGGGCATCGATATCTTCACCCTGGATACCGGGCGTCTGCCGGCGGAAACCTATGTGCTGATGCAGAAGGCGCATGAAAAATATGGCAGCGTGGTGGACGTCTATGCGCCCGACTGCGGTGTGCTGGCCGAATATGTGCAGGCCCATGGTCCCAATGCCTTTTACGACAGTGTCGAGCAGCGCAAGGAGTGTTGCCGCATCCGCAAGCTGGAACCGCTCAACCGGGCCTTGAAGGGGCGCGCCGCGTGGATCACCGGGCTGCGTAGGGAACAGTCCGTGACACGCACGGATACCCAGCACAAGGAATGGGACGAGGCGCATGCCATGTACAAGTTCAACCCCTTGCTGGACTGGACGGAACAGGAAGTGTGGGCCTATATCCGCAGTTATGATGTGCCATTCAATGAGCTTCACGAAAAGGGCTATCCCAGCATCGGCTGCGCTCCCTGCACCCGTGCGGTTGCCGAGGGTGAGGATATTCGCGCCGGCCGCTGGTGGTGGGAGAATCCGGAAACCAAGGAGTGCGGGTTGCACGTGAAGACCGCTGGATAATGTTTTAAACCTGAACCCACGGATCCAGGTTGAACCCATTCACCACAGAGGCACGGGGAACACAGAGGAGACATCAATGAGATGGATGCCGGCAGGCGAGGCGGCCTGATCCGCTGGTTGTATGAAGTCGTTCGCATGCGGCCGGTAACGCGGGATGATGTATCGATCACGAGAGTCATCGCAAAGACGTAAAGGCTCAGAGGGTGCAATGAAACTTTAGATGTAGAAATATCTTTCGTCCTCTGCGTCATGCCATCCCCGGCGGCAGTCTGGCGTTTCATTGCTCTGCGAACGCCGCGTCTCTGTGGTGAGCTGAATGGTCGCTCAGTTTCCAGCGTTCCGCTTTCCATGGAACTCGCAAAAAGCCCGGGGTGGCACCTGTGTCCATCCCCGGGCTTTTTATTCGTTTTAATTGTTATCAATTCCGATCTTCCTATAAACCAAGTAAATTGCTTGACTATTGTGCGGCACATCCTATACATAGGTGTGTATGAGTGGTTCGCCAAGAGTCGTTGTTGCCTGCTTTCTTGTGCTGCAGTTTTCCCTGTTTTCGGCAGTGGATATCTGGGCCATGGTCGTGCCCATGGTGCCCATGTCACATACCCAGATGCAGGGCGACAAGGGCGGCATGACCATGGGCCACTGTCAGACGGAGATACGGCGGCAGTGTCATTGCACAAGCTGCGCCTGCATTCCTCTCGTCATTGGCGCCGCCATTCCCGTCCCCGGCCCAAGCCTTGTATTCGACCGTCTTTTTGCCGATCTTTCCCCCCGTCTCTATCAAGGGTATCTGCTGCCACCTTTCCGACCTCCCATCGGCTGATTTTCTGTTTCCGATAATAATAACTAATTAGTGTTAGCTTAATGGCTTTTCGGGCTTTCCTGAAAAGCATCATAATGATGTGGAGGTTTTGCAATGCAGAAGATTATGCGATTTATTCGTGGCGCCGTGCCATCGCTGTTGGTGCTGGCAGGCGTGGTCGTGGACATGAACAGCGCGGA
>JALSHB010000020.1 GCA_026982475.1 Chromatiales bacterium | reverse complement strand
TGGCGTCCAGGGTGGTGACATCCACCGGCTCGCCGCGCGCCTTGCGCAGCTCGACGATATTGACCTCGACCTGGCGGATGAAGCGCACCAGGAACCAGGCCAGGATGACGATCACCAGCACCTCGCGCGCCGGGCCGATGAGCTCGAACACGCTGGCCGTGGTCTGCCGGGCCGCCAGCTCCGCGGCATAGCTCAGGCCCAGCACCCAGATCAGCAGGCTGAGCGGGCGGCGGACGGCGGCCAGCAGCGCATCGTCCCAGGGGTTGGCCGTCTTTTGCAGGCGTTTCGCCAGGCGGTTGAGGATGCGGCGCTGGAGAAAATCGGCCAGCAGCACCAGAAACACCACCACGAACAGCTCGACGATCCACCGGTTCTCGCCCTGAAGGATGCTCAGATCCATTACCTGCCTCACATTGCGGAAAGGGACGCCATGATAGCCAAAAAGCGCCCCTGAGTACCATGCCACTTGGTACGCCAGCAGCCGCGGCCTATACTGCCGACTTCCCGTGAGTCTTGTCCGAGGTTCCCCTTATGCTTCCCGCCCTGCCGTCAACGATCGTTCGCCGCCCCCTGCGGCGGCTGCTGCGCACCTTGCCGGACCCGCTGCACAGCGAGGTCTTTGCGCGCCTGTTCAACCATCTGCTCAAGGGCCAATACATGGCCGAACAACTGGCCGACCTGGAAGGCAAGCGGCTGTGCCTGTCCATCACCGACAGCCGCAGCGAGCTGTCGTTCCTGATCCGCGGCGAGCGCTTCGTGCGCCAGCCAAAGGGGGATGCGCCGGCCGCCTGGGACGTACGCATCGCCGGACGCCTGGAAGACTTCTGGCTGCTGGTCACCCGCAGCGAGGACCCGGACACCCTGTTCTTCCATCGTCGCCTGGTGCTGGAGGGCGAGACCGAGACCGGCCTCTACATCAAGAACATGCTGGATGCCCTGGACTTCGACTGGGACGCCCACTTCGAGGCCGTGCTGGGGGCGCGGCTCGGGTCCCTTGCGGGACGGACCGTGCGGCACCTCAGGCAAGAAATAGCGGTTCGAGGCGCCCGGTAACTGCGCTACCCCTCCAGCCGCTCCTGCACCAGGGTGGTGGTGGTACGAAAGTCCACCTTGCCACTGCCCATCTTTGGCAATTCGTCGAGCACCACGAATTTCCTGGGTATGGCAATGGGCGGCAGACGCTTGGACAGGGCCTTGAGCAGGGCCTTCTCATCCACCTCCTCGGACACGGCGACGGCCAGCACGGCGCCCTTGCGGGCGTCCGGCAGTTCCACCACGCAGCACTCCACGCCCTCCGGCAGCAGGCCTTCCAGCTCCATCTCCACGCGCACCAGGGAGACCATCTCCCCGCCGATCTTGACGAAGCGCTTGAGGCGGCCGCGATGCCACAGGTAGCCGTCTTCATCGAGCATGCCCATGTCGCCGGTTTCGTACCAGCCGTTGTTGATGTGCAGGATGGTTTCCTCGAGGTCGTCGAAATAGCCCTTCATGACCAGGTCGCCCTTGACCAGGATCTTGCCCTCCTCGCCGGCCGGCAGGTCTTCGCCGCTGTCGACGTCGACGATGCGCACCTGCACCCCCGGCAGCGGTTGGCCGATGCTGCCGGGCTTGTTGCGGCCGGGCAGGTTGACGGAGATCACCGGGCTGGTCTCGGTGGTGCCGTAGCCCTCGAAGGTGGCGACGCCGTGCTGGCTCTTGTAGCCTTCGCGCAACCAGTCGGGCATCTTGTCGGCGCCCACCACGACGATGCGCAGGGAGCTGAAATCACCGGGCTTGGCGGCGCGCAGGTAGCTGCTGAGAAAGAACGGCGTGGCGATGGCGATGGTGGGTTTTTCGTCACGGATGATGCCCGCCACGGTCTTGAATTCCAGCGGATTGCCGTAGGTGATGGCGGTGGAGCCGCTGAGCAGGGGCAGCCAGAAGTTGGCGGTCTGGCCGTAGACGTGGAACAGCGGCAGGATGGCGAGAAAGACGTCGCTGTCCTCGATCTCGATGGCCGTCTGGATGGCCTGCACATTGCTGCCGATGTTGCGGTGCGTCAGCTCGACCCCCTTGGGCGCCTTTTCGCTGCCGCTGGTGAACAGGATCACCAGGGTGTCGTCCTCGTGGCCCTTGTGCAGGGTGGCCAGCAGCAGCGGCGTGGGCAGCGCCGCCTGCAGCGCGCCGCGCACCTTGTCGAGACCGCTGACTTCCTTCATCAGGTCATCGACGAACAGCATGTCGTCCATCTCCGGGCAGCCGACCTTTTCCAGCACCCCGCGCGAGGTGATCACGGTCTTGAAGCCGCAGCGCTTGCGGGCGTAGCGGATGTTGTCCACGGCGCCGGTGGAATAGTTGATCATCACCGGCACCTTGCCGCACATCACCAGCGCCAGCACCGTGAGCATGCAGCCGGCCGAGGTGGGGATCATCACGCCCACATAGCCGTCGTCGATGCGGCGAAACTTGCGCGCCAGGATCAGGCAGCCGATCAGCGCCCGGCCAAAAGTGAGTCGCCTGCCGGTGGAACGATCCACCAGCGCCATCTTGTTTTTATTCTGTTTCGCTATCCGAACAAACTGCTGGTGCAACAACATACCTGTGCTCCTGTCATCTGAGTGGCTTCCCTGGACGCTCACCCTCGCCTTTTCCGGCATATTTTTCAATCCCGCCACACATCTTTTCGCCACCCCCACAGCTGTGGCACCATGGCGAAAAAAACAATCGTACCGGCCATCACGCCGGAAAATGGGGGAGGAAGAATGAAAAGCGGCGAGAAACACGCCCTCTGGGCGGTGCTGGCGGCAGGCCTTGGCCTGCTTGCCCTGACGGTCTATCTCGAATCCAACTACCAGCAACGCGAGGCGCGCATCGACCGCACCCATGCGCTCAGGGAACCGGCCGCCGAAGCCCCGCCGAACGGCCTGGACGCCCGCGTCATCCCCCGAGGCCTCAATCCGCTGGACCTGCCCGGCGCCGACAGCCACGGCGCCACCCTGCTGACCCTGTATTGCGTGCAATGCCACGACCTGCCCACGCCGCTGATGCACAGCGCCGCGGAATGGCCGGCCATCCTCGACCGCATGCAGCGCTACATGGACGCCCGCAGCACCGGCATGCTGGCGCATGTCATCATGCCGGCGGAAAAGGACTGGCGGCAGCTGCGTGACTACATGGGCGAATTCGCGCAGACGGCACTGGACAGCAGCCGCTTCGACGATCTCGACAGCCCCGCCGGGCAGCGCTTCCAGACCCTCTGCTCACAGTGCCACGCGACGCCCTCGCCCACCCAGCACACGGCGCGCGAGTGGCCGCGGGTGGTGCTGCGCATGAAGGCGCACATGCGCAACGCCGGTAAACGCGTGCCGGATGCGGAGACCACGCAGCAGGTGGTCGGCTATCTGCAAAAGCACGGCAAGCCGGAAGAACGGGCGTCCTGAACCCTGGTGGATTCAGGGATACATCAGTGCACGCTGCCGAAGGACAGATCGACGGTATACGCCGGCAGCGGAATCCCGGCGATCTTGCAGGCCTGGTAGACCGCCCCGTGCGGAAACAGTGAATACAGATAACGCTTGCCGCCCTGATTTTTGTAATGGCTGCTGAGCCTTTTCAGCACCAGACGCGCACTGCAGGAAAAGCCGTGTTGCCCGCAGCTCTGGCGCAGAAAGTGGATCACGTCCCAGTGCGCCGGCGTCAGGGTGATGCCCTCCGCCGCCGCCAGTTGCAGGGCCCGGGTTTCATTCCATTCGTCCCGCCCTTCTTGCGCCGGGTCGTGATGGTTGGCTGTGCCTGTGGTTACCGTGGTCATGGTCGTCTCTCCTCGAATGTCGGTCAGTGGGCGCCGCCCTGTTTTAACAGTAGACCAATCCCCGCGCATTTCCATAGATATTTACTTGGTTATTGCTTGGTTATCACTCGACACCTCTCACCCGCGTAGCGGGAGGCTGGTATCATCGTCCTGTCGCCCGACGGATCGGGCGCTTTCCAAGCCACGGACAGGAGCCCCCCCATGACAGACGTGATCCACACCACCCTGCAACGACACTTCGGCTTCCGCGAGCTGCTCCCCGGCCAGCAGGCGGTGATACAGCCGCTCCTGGACGGCCATTCGGCGGCCGCCATCTTCCCCACCGGCGGCGGAAAGTCCCTGTGCTACCAGCTGCCCGCGCTGCTGCTGCCGGGCGTGACCCTGGTGGTCTCCCCGCTGATCGCGCTGATGAAGGACCAGATCGACGCCCTGGGCAGGCGGGGCATCCGCGCCCAGCGGCTGGACTCCAGCCTCGGCGCCGACGAATACCGCGAGGTGATGCGCCAGCTCCGGGAGGGCGAGCTGCGCCTGCTCTACGAGGCCCCGGAGCGCTTCAACAACGAACGCTTCCGCGAGAGCATGCGCCAGCTGCGCATCTCGCTGTTTGCCGTGGACGAGGCCCACTGCATCTCCGAATGGGGCCACAACTTCCGCCCCGACTACCTCAAGCTGGCCGGCTTCGCCCGCGACTTCGGCGCCGAGCGCATCCTCGCCCTCACCGCCACCGCCACGCCGGCGGTGCTGGACGACATCTGCCGGCTGTTCGCCATCGCCCCCGAGCACGCCATCAACACCGGCTTCTACCGTGCCAACCTGACCCTCGACACCCGCGTGGTGAGCGCCGCGGAGCGGGACCAGGCATTGCTCGCCGCCCTGCGGGAAAACCCGCCGGCGCCGGTCATCGTCTACGTCACCCTGCAGAAAACCGCCGAAACCGTCGCGCGGATGCTGGCCGACAACGGCTTCCCGGCGCGCGCCTACCACGCCGGCCTGAAACCCGAGGCCCGCGGCCGCCTGCAGGAATGGTTCATGGCGGCGGATGACGCCATCGTGGTGGCCACCATCGCCTTCGGCATGGGCGTGGACAAGGCCGACATTCGCGCCGTCTATCACTACAACCTGCCCAAGAGCCTGGAGAACTACAGCCAGGAGATCGGCCGCGCCGGCCGTGACGGCCAGCCCTCCCTGTGCCGCATGCTGGTCTGCCCCGACGACCTCAACGTGCTGGAGAATTTCATCTATGGCGACACCCCGGATGAATCGGCCCTGCGCGGCTTGGTCGATGAGCTGTTTTCCCTCGGCGAGAACTTCGACGTCAGCCTGCACAGCCTCTCCGCCAGCCACGACATCCGCCCGCTGGTGCTGCGCACCCTGCTGACCTACCTCGAACTCGGCGGCTACCTCGCGGGGGGCACGCCCTTCTACGCCAACTACCAGTTCAAACCCCTGCTCGATTCCGCGGCCATCCTGGCACGCTTCGAGGGCCAGCGACGCGACTTCCTGGCCGGCCTGTTTCGCCAGGCGCGCAAGGCCAGGCATTGGTTCAGCATCGACCTCGATCAGGCGGCGATGGCGCTCGACAGCCCGCGCGAGCGCATCGTGCGGGCCCTGGACTGGCTCGGGGAACAGCAGCTGCTGGAGATCAAGACGGCCGGCGTGCGCCTCCGCTACCAACGCCTGCGCCAGCCCGAGTCCCTGGACGCGCTGGCCGCGGAGCTGCACCGACGCGGCCTGACGCGCGAACAGGCGGAGATCCGGCGCCTGCAGCAGGTGCTGGACCTGGTCACCCTGGACGCCTGCCAGACCAACGCCCTCGCCGCCCACTTCGGCCAGCAACGGACGCAGCCCTGCGGGCATTGCAGCTGGTGTCTGCGGGGAAAGAGCGAACTGCCGCCAAGACCCCCGGTCACGATCGGCGAAGACACCCTGCGCGCCGCCGGCCAGCTGCGGCGGGAACAGGCCAAGGTCCTCGACTCGCCCCGCCGACTGGCCCGTTTCCTGTGCGGCATCCCATCACCCCGGCTCAGCCGCCACAAGCTCAGCGGCCACCGCCTGTTCGGCCGCCTGCAAGAGCTGCCCTTCGGCGAGGTCATGGCGGCCCTGGCGCAGGCCGGCGAAGATCGTTGACCCGCCGCGCATCAGTGCACGGTGCAAACCATGCAGGGGTCGAAAGAGCGCACGATGTGCTGCACCGATACCGGATCCTTTTCACCGGCGCGCACGGGGGCGCCCACCAGCGCCTGCTCCAGTGCGCCGGGTTGGCCTGCGGCGTCGCGGGGGGAGAAATTCCAGGTGGTGGGGGCGATGATCTGATAGTTGCGGATGCGCCCCTTTTCGATCTTTATCCAGTGGCCGAGGCTGCCGCGCGCCGCCTCGATCAGACCGCAGCCCTCGGCCTCATCGGGCATGAGGGCGTGGTTGCAGTAGGGTTCGCCGGGTAGCAACTCGCGCGCCCAGCTCTCCATGGCCACCACCACGCGGGCGATTTCCAGCAGCCGGCCTATGACCCGGTTGCGCACATTGCCACCGCTGTGGCGCGCCAGATCGCGCAGCAGCGGATGGCCGTCCACCACCTGCCGCGCCAGC
>JALSHB010000019.1 GCA_026982475.1 Chromatiales bacterium | reverse complement strand
AAGCGTCCGTAGGTTCCGTTGCGTGTTGCCGGGGTTGGAGTCACCGTGTTGCCCGGGGCCGGGCTGATGCGCGTCCACACGGCCGTGTCCATGTCCAGGACATAGATGTCGGCGGGGTCGATATAGGGCTCCGGGTCGAGCCGCCTGTCGGTGGGGATGACCTCTCGGGTGGTTCCGTTCCATGCGATGATCCGGTCGCTTGCCGGGTCATAGACGATGCCGGGGTTTCGGGCCTCGAGGATTTCGGTGGCGCCGGTGGTGATCATGAGCCGGAACAGGGAATACCCTTCCCGGTCGATGTCCCAGACCTGTACGGCGCCCTTGGGCAAGGGCTTGGGGGTGTTGCCCACGTTGCCGATGGCAATGAACTTGCGCCGCACGGGGTCTATGGCGCCTGTCCACAGATAGGAGACAAAGCCGTTGCCGTACATCTCGAGGGAGGCGTTGCCGTGTATTTCCCAGGTCCTGCTCATGGCGTCATAGGCCGTGAGATAATTCGGTACGCCGATGCCTCCGTGATACCAGACCTTGCGGGCGATGGGGTCGTAGCCGGTGATGGAGCCTACGTCGGGGTTGGGCATATCGTCCTGGCTGATTTCCCACTGACCGCTTGTAAAGTCGAACAGGTAGGTGTTGTCGTCGAGGAAGGAGTCCTTCCACAGTGCGCCGCCGCCTGCGGAAAAGAAGCGGTCGATGGGCGGGGGAAGGTATTCCAGATAGTCGTAGGTGTGGCGTGAAACGGGGCTGCCATCGGAATGTACGACGTCGCCATCCTGCCAGTCGGTGAACAGGGACTGGGTGGAGGGGGCACGTGTCATTTCCCAGCTCAGGGTGTTCATGTCGAAGGTGTAGATGCCGTTGCCTGGGTAGTCGTTGTGGCCGCCCCCCCAGATGATCAGGCGGTCACGCTTGGTGTCATAGGCGCCGCCGTTCCAGGAGTTGATGATATTCATGAAGTTTCGGTCAAAAAGGGCTTGTTTTCCCGACTGCCCATAGATGTCCGGATCCACGGCGCGGAGTTTGGAGTTCGGGATTTCGAGCCAGTGGCCTGGGGTCAGGTCGTCGACGGCGTTGGCCAACAGGCTCTGGCATGCCAGGAGGCTGCAGAGCATGACTGGAAACCGGAGGCGGCTGGCGATGCGGGGTGTCTCGTTCATGATGGGGACGGGGCTCAAGGGTTTGTGACGCAGGTGGTGGCTGATAGGGGTGACAGGCCGAAGCCGTTGTAGGCGCGGACGCCGAGGCAGACGCGGGTGGCGTCCAGGGGCAGACCGGCGGCGCGCAATACGCTTTCCCAGCCCAGCCGAAGCGATGGATTGGCGGGATCCCAGTCCCCGCCATCCCGGCTGAGGATGCGCACCAGGTTGTCCATGTCGCTGGTATCTGGTCCAGCGTAGACGGCATAGCCGGACGGCGCGTCGCCATTGGCCGGCCAGGTGAGGGTGATGATGCGCGAGGCGACGGTGATTCTTGTCTCGTCCGTATCCTTGTATTCGCCGAGGCCATTGTCCCGCACCATGAGTTCGAAGATGTAGTCTCCCGTCATGTCTGGCGTGTAGTCTGCGGATGCCTTGTATGAAATGCTTTGTTCGCGCACTCCGTCAGGCCGGATCACCGCCCAGGAATAAGAGAGCCTGTCGCCATCGGGATCGCTGCTGGCGCTGCCATCGACGCTGATCGTGGTGCCGGGGGCGACGATCTGATCCGCGCCGGCGCGGGCAAACGGTTGCTGGTTGTGCGGGACGACGGTGATCGTGACTTCCTGTGCCGGGCTGTCGCTGGCGCCATCGTTGACGATCAGCCGGATGCGGTAGTCTCCGGGCAGGTCTGCCGTGAAGCTTGGCCGGGCGCTACGGTCGTCTTGCAATGTCGATGTGCTGCCCTGGGGGCGGGCGGTGAAGGACCAGTTGAAGCTGAGAGGCTGGTTTTCGGGGTCGCTGCTCCCGGAGCCATCCAGCGTGACGTTCGCGCCGACGATGACGGTGGCGGCCCGGCCGGCATCGGCGACGGGCGGCTGGTTTGTCCGCCCCATGCTATTTGGGGTGGCAGTGATGACGACTTCGGCTGCCAGGCTGTCTTTTTCGCCATCGTTGACGATCAGCCGGATGCGGTAGTCTCCGGGCAGGTCGGCCGTGAAGCTTGGCCGGGCGCTACGGCCGTCTTGCAATGTCGACGTGCTGCCCTGGGGGCGGGCGGTGAAGGACCAGTTGAAGCTGAGAGGCTGGTTTTCGGGGTCGCTGCTCCCGGAGCCATCCAGCGTGACGTTCGCGCCGACGATGACGGTGGCGGCCCGGCCGGCATCGGCGACGGGCGGCTGGTTTGTCCGCCCCATGCTATTTGGGGTGGCAGTGATGACGACTTCGGCTGCCAGGCTGTCTTTTTCGCCATCGTTGACGATCAGCCGGATGCGGTAGTCTCCGGGCAGGTCGGCCGTGAAGCTTGGCCGGGCGCTACGGCCGTCTTGCAATGTCGACGTGCTGCCCTGGGGGCGGGCGGTGAAGGACCAGTTGAAGCTGAGAGGCTGGTTTTCGGGGTCGCTGCTCCCGGAGCCATCCAGCGTGACGTTCGCGCCGACGATGATGGTGGCGGCCTGGCCGGCATCGGCGATCGGGGCCTGGTTGGTCGCGATATCGTTTCCTTGGGCCTTGGTGGGGTTTTCTGCCCCCCCCCCGTTGCATGCCGCCAGCAGCAGGAGTGTGGTGATGGTCATGCAGCGGCCCAGGTGTTGGCTGACCCAGTGGATGTGCCGGGTTTTCATGCCGTTTTTCACGTGGTTACGCTCCCCGGTTTTGCGTGTGTTGCACGTGTGCCATGACGGTGTTTTTCCGAGGGGCGCTTCGCAAGGATCTGAAGGCAAGGAGCATCAATAACGCCAGCAATATCAGTGGTGCCGTACTGCCGCCTCCGTTGATGTTGCTTTTGGCCGCGGAGACATTTTCGTTATTGCTGCCGGTGTCTCCCGTGTCGCCGGTATTTCCGGTATCGCCTGTGCCTCCGGTGTCGACCGCCCTGGCAACGACGACCGTTGCGGTTCCTGTCACCCGCGATCCGGCGGTATCGATGGCGTCGTAGCTGAAGGTATCGTCACCAATGAAGCCACTGTTCGGGGTGTAGACGATCTGGCCCAAGACGATGTTGGCGCGGCCGTTTTGCGGGCTGCTGGCCACCTGGAAGGTAAAGGAGTCGCCGGCGTCGGTGTCGATGACGGTGGGGACGATCACGCAGGGTGTGTCCTGGATGGTTTCGCAGCGGGCGCTGGTCGAGGTCGGTGGTGAATTTGGGCTGGAGGCAGTCAGCAGCTGCATCAGGGCGCGTCCCGTGAGCACTTGCCGGTTCCGGTTGGCGGCGGTCACGTTGGGGCTGATCAAATCATAGCGGCGGTCCGGCTTGTCCCAGATCTCGAAGGTGAAGGTCTCGCTGTCCTGGTTGGCGGCGGTGATGGGGTCGCCCAGGGGGACGTCGATGACCAGGGGGGAGCCGGGGTTCACGGTGGGTGTGATGTCGACGCCGTTCCTGGTCACCCGGAAACGGCCGAGGTCGAGGGCGGAGTCGTCCCAGAGCCCTACTTTCACGGTGCTGATCGCAGGGGCGGCATCAGTCCCGTCATTGATGGGGGTGAAGGTCATTACCGGGCGCATCATGTCACTGTGGACATTCTGTTTTGGCGCGCCGATATCGATCCAGCGCGCAAGCAGGCGCTTGGCATGCTCGGGCATGGTGGTGGTGCCGGGCTGTGCGCTGCTGCCGTCGAGGTAGGCGGCATGCGCGGCCACTGCGGGCCAGATGGCGGGGTTCTCCCGTCCATTAGTATCCACGGGAACGCCGCTGCCTTGGGGCGGCAGGCCGGTGGTGTTGTCGCGGCCGTCGAGGCGTTCACCGTACAGGGCCCAGATCAGCATGCTGGAGCGCGCGCTGTTCACGGAAAGCCAGCGGCTGGCCAGGCAGCAGCTGTTGACCAGGGTGATGCGGTCCAGGTTCGGGTCATCGAAATCGGCGGGGTCGAGGCCGACGTCGGGCTTGGTGCGCCAGTCGATGCGATTATTGCTGCTGTCGCGATAGGCGTTCTTGGTGATCAGGTCATAGGTGGCATCGCTGCCGTCCAGGAGCAGGCCGGTCTTGACCTGGGCCGGTTTGCCTTCCGCGTGGCAGGAGGCGCAATACTGCTCGATGGTCTGGGAAATGCCGTTGACCCAGTCGGCGGCAAAGCTCTTGCGGCTACTCACGCCCGGCGCCTCGTTCTCGGAGTAGATCTCCTTCGCCGGCGCGGTGGTCGGTACGCCGTTGGTCATGCCTCCGTCGAAGAGCGGGGCGCTGTCCTGCGTGAAGTCACCAAAATAGCCGGCGGTCTTGTGGGCATAGGAATCGAGGGGGTCGAGCGGGTTCGGGATGCCGTCGGTGTGCACATGACAGCCTTCGCAGAGCTGTTTCTCACCGCGCACGGCGGAGCGTGAGGTGGTTTCCAGGTTCAGCGCCATGCCGCGCTTGTCGATGGCCTGGAACAGGAAGGGCGTATCGGCCGGCAGCCGGACGATGAAACTGGTGTCCGGGTTGCCGTTGCCATCCACGGGAACGCTGGGCTTGTGGACGGGAAACTCGCCCAGGATGCGCAGGTGGTGTGCCTGCTCGCCGGCCCAATCTTCTCCGCCAAAGCTGCCCAAGGGGTAGGTGGGCACGGGCATGGTGACCCGGATGCCGGCGATCTCGCTGCTGTCGTAGATGGCCAGGTCACCGCCCTGCGCGCCAAGGTTGAGGTAGGTGCGGCCGGACATGGTGCCGCCGCCGTCAGACATGTTCCAGGGGGTGCCGTTGAGGCCCATGGTTTCGCGGTCGATGAGACTGGAGGCCCCGCTCAGGGCAAAGGGCGCGCCTTCTGGCAGACGGGCATCCTGGCCATCGTGACGGGGGGTCTTGCGCACGGACAGGGGCTTGCCGTATATGGCCTCATAAGAGACCACGGCGCGGGCCATGATCTCGTGGTATTCGGGAAAGTCGACGATGATTCGCCCGTCGTCCGCAATATGGCCAACGGTTTCCCTTCCCGAATCGCTCAGCGGAATCAGCCAGATGCCGGCATCCTTGCCCAGGTGATCGAGCATGGTCTGCAGGCTTGCGTTCCATTCGCTGGGAGGGGGCATGCTCGACGACCCGCCGATGGTGTAGGTGGTGATGAGGTCGTTGCCCGGGGCGGCGGCCGGCATGAGGTAGCGGCCCGTCATGCGGATCTCGGCGCGATCCACGACGTAGTTGGCGCCGTCGATGGTGATGGTTCGTCCGCCGGGGACGCGGCTGGGGTGAATCCAGTAGTCCGTGCTGTCGGCATAGGCACCAGCCTGGTTGTCGCCGTTGCCTGCCTGGGGAGTCAGTTTGTATTGATGCTTTCTGGCGAAGGGAAGCAGCAAATTGCCCGGCACCCATTGGTCGGGCGAGGGGGTGTAGAGGTTCGTGGCGTCGGCATCGAGCGAGCCGCTGATATGCACGAAATCCGCATTCGGCGGGTCCACGGGAAAGCGCAGCAGACTGCCCATGGCCATGTTGTTCTTGTTGTAGTAGATGTTGACCACGATGTCGCCGCCCGAGAGCTGAGTGACGTAGTGGTAACTGATGAGGGTCGGGTCGTTTTCACCGGCGAAGACGAAGGGGTCTCCGCCGTCCTGGTTGATGCTGAACAGGGAGAAATTGTTGTTCTGGGTCTTTTGCAGCATCCGGTCTGTGGAGGTATAGACGATGCGGCCATCCATCAGGGGATAGGGGTGAAGCTGATTGCCCATGGCGCGATGCCCGATGAGTTGCAGGTTCTTGCCATCGGCGGTCATGGTGAACAGCTGGAATCGGCCAAAACCGTTGTCACGGTTGCTGGTGAAGGCGATCTTGCCGTCGGGCAGGACGATGGGGGCAGTGTCCATGACGGGCACCTTGCTGCGCCAGTCGGGGTTGCCGCCGGCATCGGGGTGTGCATGGGCGCGGCCACCGGCCATGCCCCTTGTCGGGTCGGCCAGGTCACAGTTGGGGGATATCTTGGTCGAAACACCGGGGTTGTCGAGGTCGTAGCGATAGATGCAGGCCGGCGCGGTGTAGGGTTTTAGCTGCACCCCCATGCGTGAGGCATACTTGCCGTTGTTGGCCGATTTGTCCGGATAGAGTTCCATCAGGCTCTGGAAATGGTTGGTATTGAGAAACCCGGCGCCGCCCGGGATGCCGTAATCCGTGATGTGCGTGCGGGTATCCTCGAACCGGGTGTAATAGATCGAGCGGCCATCCAGGGACACGAAGGGGTCGGCGATGGAACAGACAGGCTGGCTGGTATCGGTTTCGTCGCAGTCCACCAGCACCAGCTCTCGGTCCCGGTGACCCAGGGGCAACGTGGATACGGGCACCGATTGGGTTCCCTTGTGGAGAACGAGGTCACAGCCGGGGCGCTGGATGAGGTTGTTGGTAACTGACAGCCAGAGGTCATTGACCCCGTTCCAGTTCGCCAGGGTCGTTCCCTTTCCGTCGGGCACGGTGATGGTTTCTTCCGTGCGGGGGCAGCGGACATAGACGACGTCGTATTCCAGATCGGCGTAGGCGGCCTGTTTCGTGACGGGAGCTTCCGCGTGGGAAGCCTGGGGCAGAAAAATGATGGCGGCCAGCACGGCCGCCGTATGGATATATCGTATCGATTGCATCTCGAATACCTTGCGGATTGTCTGTATCGCTGTCAATTTGATGGGGGGAAGGCCTGTCCATTATGTCGGCCTGTCAGGTGTATAGAATAGACTAGCCCCCATTTCCACCCCAATGGCTGATGGCCGACTTGTCTTTATTCATCGGCTGTAGGCCACTGGATCGCGTGAGCGATGTCACATTTTCGTCACATTTGCGCAATGTTGCCGGACTTCGATTTTGTGCTCATTGCACAGTCCGTGATGCGCAGGCTTGTCCCTGGAGCCAGCGATTCCTGCCTCTTCTATAAATGTTGAGGGCGAGTCCTAGGTGTATGGACTGGTGTGATGGGGCGACGATGGCCAAGCATTGATGCATTATCGAATTTGGCCTCTACAAGTCGTGCGCAGATTCTACTCGCAAGGGCGACAGGTGGGTCAATTCCGAAAAACACCTAAGGCGGGGCGTGGAATCCCGCACTGTCGATTGACATCAGCCTGCCTCTATCATCATTCCGAAATCGCACACCTCATTGTGGCGGTAGGTTTCTTGATCGTGCCCATTTCAAGTCCCCTTGTTGTGCGTAAGAGCCCTGAAAAGAGCTCAACTCCGCTTCATGGATGTGGTAAAATGAAAAATTCATTCCGAAAATGTTGTTGGGTATTCAATAATCTATGGATTCGATTTTCAAGGAAACAAGACACCTCCTGGGCGCCACTCTCAGCTTGGGGAGCCGGGCGGACTCATTCGATGAATCGACCGAGTTGTTGGGCAGCCTCCCCGAGTTTGACTCTATGGCGGTCGTTACCTTGCTCGCCGCATTGGAAGAGCACTTCGGTTTCGTCGCTGAGGATGATGAGATCTTTGCCGAAACCTTCGAAACATTGGGCAGTCTGGTAGCATTTGTAAGGCAAAAGCAGGCTGAATAACGCCCATCGACATGGCAGCCTATAACGCCGAAGCGTTTTTCTTTTCAGGAGTTGCCGGCAAGCTCTTCGCAATTCACTACAAACCTGCCGACCTCGGTCCTGATAAATCCGCCGTCTTGCTCATTCCTCCGTTTGCGGAGGAAATGAACAAGTCTCGCCGCACCTTTTCCTTGCTTTCCCGGTCCCTCGCCTCTCGGGGTACTCACGTGTTGCTGCTGGACCTCTTTGCCTGTGGTGACAGTGAAGGGGAGTTTGCTGAGGCGCGATGGAATATCTGGCAACAGGATGTGCAAATTGCTGCCCGATGGCTACGGTGTCAGGGTGCCGATCAGGTGTTCGCCTTGGGGCTGCGGTTGGGGGCCTTGCTGGCCCTGGATGTGCATTGCAATGGGGGTGAAAGATTTGACCGGCTGATCCTCTGGGCGCCGGTTGTCAGCGGGCGATTGGCCATGAGCCAGTTCCTGCGGCTGCGGTTGATGGCTGGCTTGCTGGGCAATGAAGGGAAAAGGGAAACGACAAAGTCCCTCATTTCCCTGTTGCAAGAAGGGGAACCCGTTGAAATCGCAGGTTATGAATTGCCTCCCGCGCTCTATACCGCTATCAATGGACTGAACATGGCGGATTTTTCCGGGTGTTCTTTGCCGAGAACCCATTGGCTTGAATTGGTTCAGGATGAGGGTCGCGCCATTTCACCGGCGAGTCAGAGGGTCCTGGATGCATGGCGTCGAAATGGCACCCAGGTTCATGCCGATAGCATTGTTGGTGATCCCTTCTGGTCCACCCAGGAAATCACGGTCATTCCCTGCCTGTTGGATAAAACGCTTGAGTTAGTGACCGGCAACTGCATGGACCACTAGGTATGGACTTGAATGAATCGGTGGTCAATTTTTCCGTCAGGGGAGAACGCTTGTTCGGCATCTATCATCCGCCGCAGCAGGAACCCTCGACTCGGGGGGTATTGATCGTCGTTGGTGGCCCTCAGTATCGTGTGGGTAGTCACCGTCAGTTTGTCTTGTTGGCGCGTTTTCTTGCTGCCAATGGGATTCCCGTTCTGCGTTTTGACTATCGTGGGATGGGAGACAGTGAGGGCGATATTCGAACCTTTGAATCCATTGACGAGGACATCCACGCCTCCATCGACTGCTTGTTCGACAAGGCTCCGAATCTCGAGGAGGCCGTTATCTGGGGGTTGTGTGATGCCGCCTCTGCAGCCGCCTTTTATGCGAAATCCGATCCTCGTGTCAGTGGCCTGGTGTTGTTGAATCCGTGGGTGCGCACTGAGGCGGGTATTGCCAAGGCCTATTTGAAACACTATTACCTCTCTCGCCTGTTTGGCCGCGAGTTCTGGCGGAAGGTCGTGTCGGGAAGGTTCGATTTTTCCTCATCTACCCGTTCCTTGTGGAAGATGGTGTCATCCGTTCTTGGCAAGGGGCATGCCACGCAGGGGCGGGATCCGGCGGTTGCGGAGGGAAGCGGGCTTGGCTCTCGGGAAGCACTGCCGGAACGCATGTGTCAAGGCCTCAGGGCCTTTCCCGGTCGCCTGCTTTTCGTTCTCAGCGGCGATGACCTGACCGCGGACGAGTTTCGCGATGCCGTAAAACGGTCTCGGCAGTGGCAAAAGCTCCTCCGCAGGCCGCATGTCTGTCTGCGGGAGCTGGGCCCAGCCAATCACACGTTTTCGCGTCGTGAATGGCGTGATACGGTGGCAGCGTGGACGTTGGACTGGTTGCGTTCCTGGTAGACAAGTCGTCTGCTGTCTGCCGGAAGCGCTTCGGCTGGCCAAGGTGAAATGCACATAAAGTCGTTACGTAAATGGCTGTCTGCCTACCTCATGCTGGTCGGTTTGTCCGCGCATGTGGCCCTGCTTTTTGGTCTCGTTTTCCTGCTCGATTACTATCAGCTGACCCCCACCCAGTTTGCTCTCAAGGCCTTGGAAAAGGCTGGCATCGATCAGCCCTGGGTCGTCAATGCCTTGTCTCCTGCCCCGCGTTTTTCAGATCATGCCCTGGATGGCCGGTTGCGGCATACCCGCCCCCGAATCCTGTTGCCGGAACTGGCCGGCTGGTCTGGCCAGGCTATGCCTGATCTCATACGGCAGCGAACGGCCCTCTATCGTGCCCAAGGGATTCAGGACTTCGATCCTTGTCGTGGTGGTTCAGGATCCGTATTGAAGCTTGCGGCGTGCTGGACAAGTAGTGGCGACGCGGCCGTGGCCGATGAGCTGATTCGAAAACTCAAGGCATTTACGCTGGAAACACCCGATGTACAGGGACAGTACGGCAATGGCTGGGAATTGGCCTTTGCCTATGACCTGGCGTCCAGCTGTCCGCAATTGAGTCAGGATGACCGCGCCTTGATCGAGTCCAGGCTCGAATATGCCTTGCGTGACTATCTCACCATCCTCGATGACTCATCCCCATCCTTGTGGCATGGTCGCACCTCTCTGGCCTCAATGGCCTGGCTCACGGCGGTCGTGCTGGACCCCGGGGGAAGCGCCCAGCGTCCGAGGCTGATTGCCCAGGCCCAGGGGCACTTTCTCGACGTGGTGCGCGCCGCTGAACTCACGGAGGGATGGCCGGAAGGCTACAATTACTGGATACAGAATCGCGCCTTCTTGTTCAGTCTCGCCGCCTCGGCCTACCTCAATGGCCTGGAGGGTGCCGAGAATGGGGAACGGATCCAGCAGCTGTTGCGTCGCGTGGGCTTGTGGCACATCCATGGCGTACGCCCGGATGACCGCTTTGAGGGGCTGGGTGATGAAGGCTCCCGTATCGACCTGAAGGATGAGACGCGACGCGTGATCGATGTCATTGCCCAGGCCACGCGTGACCCTGTCTTCGCCACATTTTCCCGTTACCTCGAAGCCTTGCATGGCGCACAAAGTTACTATCGCGGATATCGTTGGGGTTTCCGCTTGTTCAATGACCCGACCTTGCCATCGCTGCCGAATGCCGGGCGAGGGCTGGAAGTCTTTGGTGGTCTGCTGCCAAGGGGCGAAATTTTCGGTCGGGGTGCTTTCAATCAGGGTTACATTCGTTCCGACTGGTCCAGGGATGCCACTTTCATCAGTTTTCGCGCAGGTCATACCTTTACCCATCACGGGCATTACGATGCGGGTCATTTCAGTCTGTTCAAGGGCGCTCCCCTGGCTATCAACAGCAGTACCTATGGCGATTTCACGGGGGCCAACCGGCTGAACTATTCTCTTCGCACCATCGCGAAAAACTCTTTGCTGATCCTGCGCCCCGGCGAGCAGGTCAAGCCCAACCGCTTCTTTGTAGAGAATGTCTCCGATGGTGGCCAGCGTATTGTCGTTCCTACAGGAAGCGCGGTACAGAGCGTTGCAGATTGGGCCGCCAATCTGGAGAAAGGCAGCCATTTTGCTGGCGGCAGCGTCGAAAATTACCATCATGCGGAAGGTGAGTATGTCTACCTTGCCGCAGATCTGAGCGACGCCTACAACACCCCAGAGCATGACGAAGGCGGTCGAGGAGGGAAGGTTACGAGCGTCACGCGTGATCTGCTCTATCTGTATGACGAAGACATGCTGCTCCTGCACGACCGGGTCGTCAGCACCGACGCGGCGTATACCAAGAAATGGCTGTTGCATACCGTTAACCGACCAGAGCTGGAACAAGCGGTCCCCCTGAGAGGCACGGCCCGCAACGGTATCCTGCAGAGTTCCACCCATACCGCGCTGGTGCGCAACGGCAGGGGATACTTGCGTGTCGAGCGCTTGTATCCGGAAAATGCCGTCATGCGGATCGTCGGCGGTCCGGATTATCAGTTCTATGTTGAAACGGATGGTGACGATGCCGACCTGGATGGCAAGAACTATGTGCAGGGTGCATCGTTCAAGCCGTGGTTCGATGTAGGTATGTGGCGCCTTGAAATTCAGCCGGATAGCGCACGGCGGCAGGCCGAATTTCTGGTGGCATTATCCCCCAGTATTGGCAGGCCTCGGCCCATTCAGACCCGGCCCGTGTCCGTGAGCGGTGTCCACGCCAGAGGTCTGGCCAGCGAACAGAGCGTGGTGGTCTTTGTCGAGTCTGCACCGCATGGCCAGATACAGGTCACCATACCCGGGGAACAACGCCGACTCTATGTTTTCGGCATTCCGGCAATGATGCAACTGCGCATTGAAGGGGGAGTATCGCAGCGGGGTTTGTTGAGCAATGCGGCAGGCGTGGTTCGCCTGTCCTTGCCGGCAGCTTCAGGCCAGGTGATGTTGAGCTGGTAATGGCCCCGGCTGCAGGTATCTCATACACACGGGTGCTGGACGTTTAGACCACTACTTCCATGGGCATCGGGTGGCTCAGGAACTGATGCGGGCTGGCGGTATAGCCATACGCGCCCGACTGCAGGATGACCGCCAGGTCGCCGACGCCTGCCATGGGTAGTTCCATTTTGTCGGCAAGCAGATCCAGTGGTGTGCAGAGCGGTCCGACGATACTGGCCTGCTCGGTCCTGGTTTCTCCCATTCTGTTGCCAATAAGCGTTGGGTAGTTCTTGCGGATGACCTGGCCAAAATTGCCGGAGGCGGCGAGGTGCTGGTGCAGGCCGCCGTCAGCGACCAGGTACACCTGCTCCCGTGAAACCTTGCGGTCCACGATGCGGCAGACATATACGCCGGCCTCGCCAACCAGATAACGCCCCAGCTCGATAATGACCTTGGCTTCGGGCATCTGTTTGTCTTTTTCGGTGAGCAATTCATTCAGCCTGTCGCCGATCGGTGCGATGTCCAGCGGCTGTTCGCCGGGGAAATAGGGGATGCCAAAGCCGCCACCGATGTTGAGTTTTTTCACCGTGGACGGTGCGCCGCTGGCCAGTCGGTAGGCAAGTTCGAAGGTCTTTTCCTGGGCCTCGATGATGGCCTCGGGCCTGAGGTTTTGCGAACCGCTGAAGATGTGGAAACCCTGAAAGTCGAGATCCAGTTCGCCAATGCGCTTCAGCACCGCGGGTACCCGCTCGGCATCGATGCCGAACTGTTTGGGGCCGCCGCCCATTTTCATGCCGGAGGACTTCAGTTCGAAGTCAGGATTCACGCGCACGGCGACCCTGGCCTTGATGCCCTGTGCCTCGCTTAGTCTTGCCGCGGTCTCCAGTTCGGTCTCGGATTCCAGGTTGAGGGTGACGCCGGCGGCGATGGCGCTGCCGATCTCGCGCTCGGACTTGCCGGGGCCAGCGAAACTGATGTGATCCGAGGACATGGGGGTGTCCAGCGCCACGTGCATCTCCCCGCCGGAGGCGAGGTCGAAGCCGTCCACCAGCCCGGCCAGATGTTGCACCACGGCGGGCATGGGATTGGCCTTGATGGCGTAATGCAGGTGGATCTCGTCTGGCAGGTGCTGGCGCAGGTGGGCGACGCGCGCGGTGATCTTCTGCCGGTCGTAGGCGTAGAAGGGTGTCTGGCCGACGCGGTTGGCGAGCTGGGAGAGGGGTATGCCGCCGATCAGCAATTCACCGTTTTCCACGGGGAAGGCATTGAGGATGGCGTCGGTGTGTCTGGGCTTGCTCATGGTGTTCCTTGTTCGAAAAGTTTCAGGCGGGGTCTTGGAAGAGATCCTGCAGTTCCTGGCTCAAGTGCTTGCGGTCGATCTTGCCGTTGGGGTTGCGCGGCAGGCTGGCCTGGATCTGGATGTGGTGCGGCACCATGAAGGCCGGCAGCTTCTGTTTGCAGTGGTTCAGGATGGCCTCGCTGTCCACCGCGTCAGTGTCGGCGGTGACGACGGCGACGATGGCCTGACCGAGGGTGGGATGCGGGACGCCCAGGGCGGCGGCCTCGCTTACCAGGCCGCTGGCGTACAGGGTTTCTTCCACCTCTGTTGGGCTGACGCGGTAGCCGGAGGTCTTGATCATGTCGTCCTTGCGGCCAATGAAGTACAGATAGCCATCCTCGTCCATTTTCACCGTGTCACCGGACCACACGGCGATTTCCGCCAGGGGCAGGCCGGCCTCTTGCCCGGGTGCCGGGCGGAAGCGCTCGGCGGTGCGTTCCTTGTCGTTCCAATAGCCCATGGCGACCAGTGAGCCGCGGTGTACCAGTTCGCCCGGTTCGCCGGCGGCACAGGGGCTGCCGTCTTCGCGCACCACCATGATGTCGGCATTGGGAATGGCGCGGCCCATGGAATCCGGACGTTTGGCCAATTCTTCCGGCGGCAGGTAAGTGGAACGGAAGGCCTCGGTGAGACCGTACATCAGCACCGGTTGGGTGTTGGGTAGGGCGGCCTGCAGTGCCGCCAGTGTGGCGCGCGGCAGGGCGCCACCGGAATTGGTGATGTAGCGCAACGAGGCCTGAGCCTCTTCGGGCCAAGGCAGATTGGCGATCTGTGTCCATAGCGGCGGCACGGCGGCAAGGCCGGTGATGCCATGTTTGGCCACGGCACGAATGACGTCGCGCGGCAGCAGATAGTCCATCAGCACGGTGCTGGCGCCGACGCTGAAGGCGGTGGTCAACTGGCTGAGGCCGTAATCGAAGCTGAGCGGCAGGACGGCGAGCAGCCTGTCATCGGCAGTGTTGCCGAGGTATTGCGCCACGCTTTTCGCGCCTGTCAGCATGTTGCGATGCGACAGCACCACGCCCTTGGGGCGCCCGGTGCTGCCAGAGGTGTAAAGAATGGCGGCCATGTCCGTGTCGATGATGGCAGGTGGGGCTTGGACAGTGTCCTGTAACACCAGTGACTGCCAGCCAATGGTCTCCACCCCGGGGATTTCCGGCAGTTCCTCGTTGCTGTCCACGATGACCACATGTCTGAGGTCGTGGCAGTCGGCCAGTACCTTGCTCAGCTGCCGGGCGCGCATTGTGGCGGTGACCAGAATCCGTACATTGCAGTCGCGCAGGATATGGCCCACCTGTTCGGGTTTGAGCAGTGGATTCACCGGCACGAATACGCCACCGGCAAGGGAGGTGCCGAATAGGCTATGTATGGTTTCCAGCTGCTTGGGTAGATAGACAGCGACGCGCTCACCGCGTGACAGGCCCAGCCACAGCAGGCCTTGAGCGGTCTGCCGGATATCCGCAGCGAGGGCCGTGTAGTCCTGGGTAACCTTTTTGTGGGTCAGCGCGGGGCTGGTGGGGTGAGTCTCGGCACTGCGCAGGATGAGGTCGTGGAGCAGGTTGGGCATGGTGTGTGTTCGCTTCCGTCATGGAATAGCTGGATGAAGGTGGCCGGGATTTTATCACCTTGGCCGGCCACGGCATATTTCGCATCAAGGGGAAATTCGCCGCTTCGATGGACGCGCCGGCCGGCAATCACTTGTTGTGCAACGCCTGCCGTGAAACGACCTGTCTGGTGCTCTCCGCACGATACTCACCCGGCGGCTTGCCGGTCCAGCGTTTGAAGGCGCGCGAGAAGCTGCTGACCTCGGCGAAGCCGAGGAGGTAGGTGATTTCGCCCATGCTCAGGCGTGCATTGCGGATGTGCTTGATGGCCAGCTCCCGCCGGGTGTCATTGAGGACTTCGCTGTAATGGGTGCCGGCCTCGTGCAGGCGGCGTTGCAGGCTGCGGGGGCTGATGTTCAGCGCCCGGGCGATGGATGCCTGGGTGGCCTTGCCGGAGGGCAGCTGCTCGGTGAGGAGCCTTTTGACCTGCATCACGATATCGCTGTCGTCCAACTGGGCCAGGTAGTCCGCGATGATTTCGTCGTTGGCGCGCGCCACGTCGGCATTGGCGGTGGGCAGGGGTTTGCGCATCATCGCCTTGTCGAAGTGCATGACATAGAGCGGCGCCGAAAAGGTCAGGGGGGCGCGAAACAGTTTGTGAAATTCTCCCACACAGGGCTGGGGCGGCTGCGGCCGGCAAAATTCGATGTGCAAGGGGTTGAAGTCGTTGCCATAAATGGCGCGGCACATGTTGACGAGTACGGCAAAGGCGGCGTCGCGGCCTTCATGGGGGTAATAGCGGTCTTCATCCAGGGGGTGGATCTCGAAACGGAAATCCTCGTCCGTTTCTCCAAATCGGTATTCCTCGCGATCCGTGATGAGGCGGGAATAGCGAATCAGGCGGGCAAAGGCCTCCTCCAGGGTGGTGCTTGCCATCCACGCAAAGCCCAGGGCGTGCAGGGTGGTGGGGTGAAAATGACGGGCGACCTCAAGTCCGATGCAGGGGTCTTGCAAGACCTCTTTCACCCGCTGCCAGAGCCGTTTTATGGCATGGCCGGGATAGCGGGCGTTGGGGTCCCGCAAAAGGGCGGGATCGAGGCCGGACTGGGCGAAGAAATCATTGGCGTCCAGCCCCCGGGCGTCGAGGGTCTTCCACAGCAACAGGGCGGTGGAGGTCAGGGACGAGGCTTTCGGTTTCATTGCAGATCCCTTGCTCTTTTGTTGTTGGCGGCCCCGGGATAACAGATTGGCGTGCAGAGCCAATGAAAACAGCATAGTGGAGGCGATATTGCGAAACAAGCGATTGTCCTATGACTTGCCCTGTAGCAAAGGAGAATCCCGGTGTCCCAGATGCCGCCTAGTGAGCAAATCCATCAGCAGACCCTGCGCCATCCCGTCGCCTTTGTCGGCGTTGGCCTGCATGGCGGGCGCAAGGTTTCCATGGTCGTGCATCCCGCCGGGGCGAATGCGGGCATTGCTTTTCTGCGCAAGGATCTGCCGGCCGCTGAGGGGCTGATCGCTGCGTGCTGGCGCAACGTGGTGGACACGGAAATGTCCACCGCCATCGGCAATGACCACGGCCACGCCATCGACACGGTCGAACACCTCATGGCCGCCCTGCGTGGCTGTGGCGTGGACAATGCCCTGATCGAGGTGGATGGCCCGGAAGTGCCGATCATGGACGGCAGCGCCGAGCCCTTCGCGGCCATGTTCGAGCGCGTCGGGCTGCGGTCGCAGGCCGCGCCGCGCAAGCTCATCCGCATTCAACGCCCCGTCGAGGTTCGGGATGGCGACAGATACGCCATCCTGACGCCCGCGGGCACCCCGGGAATCCGTGTTGAAATAGACTACGGCGATGCCGTGGTGGGCTCGCAGGCATTGTCGCTGGAGCTGGTCGACGGGGTCTTCCGCCGGCAGCTGGCGCGGGCCCGCACCTTCGGGTTTCTGCATCAGCTCGAGGCGCTGAAGCAGCGGGGCCTGATCAAGGGCGGCTCGCTGCGCAACGCCGTGCTCATCGACGGCGAACGGATTGCCAATGCGTGCGGCCTGCGCTACCGCGACGAATTCGTGCGCCACAAGATCCTCGACTGCCTCGGCGACCTGGCCCTGGCCGGTGCGCCGATTCTCGGCCACTACCAGGCCCGCAAGCCCGGCCATGCGTTGAACAACCGGCTGGTGCGCAAGCTGTTCGAGAGGCGTGACGCCTGGTCCTGCATCACCATGGAGACGCCCAAGGAGCTGGCGCAGCCTGCGCCGTGCCTGAACGAAACCCCGAGGAGGCAGGCCTCGCGCTGACGTCTACCATGAACCTACGGATTCAGGATCTACTACTACCGGTTATTCCCGGCGGCGGAATGGTTGTTCCCTGTCTCTCCCTCTGCAACCGCCGCCGGTTTTTTTGCCTGACTCCGAATCCGCGGACTTGTTTGGAACCGGCGGATTCAGGTGGAAATTTCAGCGCCTGGCCCTGGCCGGCGTGGTGGCGGCGCGATGCTGCCGGTCTGGATCGGTATGGCGGTAATTGGCCAGCAGGCGCAGCAGGAATTTCACCGGCTGCCGGTCCCACGGCGTGAAGCGATAGAGCTGAAAGGGGTCGGTGTCGCGGGTGGAAACGCCCCACACGGTACTGACGGCGGCCTCGAAGCCCAGTGATTTCAGCAGCTCGCCATGTTGCGGCAGATAGTCCTGGCCGGGCTTGCCGTTGGGGTAGGCGAACAGGCGCACGGGCTTTCCCAACAGGTCTTCCAGGTACTGCTTGCCGCCGGCGATTTCCTCGCGGGCCTGGGCCTCGCTGCAGTTGGCCAGGATGGGATGGTTGACCGTGTGTCCGCCGATCTCCATGCCGGCATCGGACAGCGCCTTGACCTGCGCGCCCTGCATCATCAGGTCATCGGGCACCGCCGAGCCGGTGATGGCCTGAATACGTCTCGCGGTTTCTTCGCGCTCAGCGAGGGGGCGGTACTTGGTCTGGCCGATGATCGCCGCGATGGCCTTTCTGCGTTGCGCCAGGGTGGCGACGGGGTGCTCGCCCAGGCCCAGCGTCTCCAGATCCAGCCTGGTTCCCGCCAGGGCCCGCACGGACTCGATGATGCGGTCGTTCCACATGCAGCCGCCATCGAGAAAGCCGGTGGCAATGAAAAAGGTGGCCGTCAGGCCGTGTCTGCGCAGGATGGGCAGGGCATGGTGATGATTGTCGGCATAGCCATCGTCGAAGGTGATGCAGAGGGCGCGGGGCGGCAGGCGGCCCTCGCGCAGGCGGGTGACGGCCTCGGCCAGGGGCAGCACGTTGAAGTGGCGGGCGGCGAGTGCCATCTGCCAGTCGAAGGCCGCCACGTCCGGCGCGCCACCCATGAGTTCATCGGGCTGCGAGAGTACGCGGTGGTAGATGAGGATGCTCAACGACGGCGTTGCCGGCAGGCCCAGCAGGCGGCCGGTCAGGCGGGCGGGAAAGTGTCGGGCGAGCAGCGGCAGGGTCATGGCGATGTCTTTGCGGTTCCGGTGGCCGTGTGTCAGTGCGTGGGTGCGCCCAATTCCCGCAGCAGGCCGTCGATGGCCGTGATGCGCGCCGCGGCGTCCGGGAATTCGCCGAGGATGCGCAGCTTGTCCTGGCCGTCCATGCGGTAGGTCTGCGGCTGGGTCTGGATCAGGCGGATGATCTTCATGGGGTCGATGTCCGGTTCGGCGACGAAGTGGATGCGGCCGCTGGCGTCGCCCATCTCGATCTTGCGGATGCCCAGCGGGGTGGCGCGCAGCTTGAGTTCGGTGACCTGGAACAGGTTTTTCGCCTGCGCCGGCAGCAGGCCGAAGCGGTCGATCATCTCCACCTGCAGCTCGCGCAGTTCGGCGTGGCTCTCGGCGCTGGCGATGCGCTTGTACTGGATCAGGCGCGTGTGCACGTCCGGCAGGTAGTCCTCGGGCAGCAGGGCGGGGATGCCGAGGTCGATCTCGGCGCCGTGGTCCAGGGGGCGGTCTAGCGCCGGCTGGCGGCCCTCGCGGAGCGCCTTCACGGCGCGGTCCAGCAGCTCCATGTAGAGGGTGAAGCCGATCTCCTGCATGTGGCCGCTCTGGCCCTCGCCGAGCAGCTCGCCGGCGCCGCGGATCTCCAGGTCGTGGGTGGCGAGGGTGAAGCCGGCGCCGAGGTCCTGGATGGACTCGATGGCCTCCAGGCGCTTCACCGCATCCGCCGTCATGGCGTTGCGCGGTGGCACGATGAGGTAGGCGTAGGCCTGGTGGTGCGAGCGGCCGACGCGCCCGCGCAGCTGGTAGAGCTGGGCGAGACCGAACTTGTCGGCGCGGTCGATGATGATGGTATTGGCGTTGGGGATGTCGATGCCTGTCTCGATGATGGTGGTGCACACCAGCACGTTGAAGCGGTGGTGGTAGAAGTCCGCCATCACCTGTTCCAGCTCGCGCTCGCGCATCTGCCCGTGGGCCACGGCGACGCGCGCCTCGGGCACCAGCGCCTCCAGTTCGCGTGCCTGTTTCTCGATGGTCTCGACGTTGTTGTGCAGGAAGAACAGCTGGCCGCCGCGGCGGATCTCGCGCAGGCAGGCCTCCTTGACCACGGTCTCGTTCCACTGGCTGACGAAGGTCTTCACCGCCAGCCGGCGCGCCGGCGCGGTGGCGATGATGGACAGGTCGCGGATGCCGGACAGGGACATGTTGAGGGTGCGCGGGATGGGTGTGGCGGTCAGTGTCAGCACGTCCACCTCCGAGCGCAGGGCCTTGAATTTCTCCTTCTGGCGCACCCCGAAGCGGTGTTCCTCGTCGATGATCACCAGACCCAGGTTCTTGTATTTGATGTCGCCGTGGATCAGCTTGTGGGTGCCGATGATGATGTCCACGGTGCCCTCGGCCAGACCCTGGAGGGCGGCGGTCTGCTCCTTCTTCGAGCGGAAGCGGGACATGGACTCGATGCGTACCGGCCAGTCGGCGAAGCGGTCCTTGAAGTTTTCGTAATGCTGCTGGGCGAGCAGGGTGGTGGGCACCAGCATGGCCACCTGCTTGCCGTCGGCCACGGCGATGAAGGCGGCGCGCATGGCCACCTCGGTCTTGCCGAAGCCCACGTCGCCGCATACCAGGCGGTCCATGGGCTTGTCGGAGCGCATGTCCGCCAGCACCCCGCTGATGGCCTCCTGCTGGTCCGGCGTCTCCTCGAAGGGGAAGGCCGAGACGAAGGCGGCGTACTGGCTGTCGTCGAGATGATAGACGTGGCCCTTGCGCGCCTCGCGCTGGGCGTAGATGGCCAGCAGCTCGGCGGCCACGTCGCGCACCTTTTCGCGCGCCTTGCGCTTGGCCCTTTCCCACTGGCCGCTGCCGAGCCGGTGCAGGGGCGCGGTCTCCGGCGAGGCGCCGCTGTAGCGGCTGATCAGGTGCAGGTGGCTGACCGGCACGTAGAGCTTGTCGCCACCGGCGTATTCCAGGGTGAGAAATTCCTGCTCCACGCCGCCCAGCGCCAGCGTCTGTAACCCCAAATAGCGACCCACGCCATTGTCTTCGTGCACCACCGGCGAGCCGACTTCCAGCTCCACCAGATTCTTGATGACCTGGTCGGCGTCGCGGGTCTTGCGCTGGCGGCGGCGTTGCTGCAGCACCTGTTCGCCGAACAGCTGCGGCTCGGCGATGACGGCCAGCGAGGGGCGCGACAGCAGCAGACCCTCTTCCAGCGCGGCGACGGTAATGGCCAGCGGCATCTCGCCGTCGACGAATTCGGCCCAGCCGTCCACCGCGGTGGGACGCAGGTCGCAGCCCTTGAGCAGCTCCAGCAGGGTCTCGCGGCGGCCGGTGGACTCGGCGCAGAACAATACCCGGCCGTCGAACGCGTCGAGGAAGGCCAGCATTTTTGCGCTGGGCTGTTCCGCGCGGGCGTCCAGCGTCAGCTGCGGCGGGGCCTGGGTGGCAAAGTTGTAATGTCCCGCCTTTCCCGGCAGCTCGAAATGCTGCACGCTGATCTGCGCGCGCTGGCCCAGTTGCGCGAAGAATTCATTCTCGCGCAGGAACAGCGCATGGGGCGGCAGCAGCGGACGCGAGACATCGTGCCGGCCCTGCTCGAAGCGTTCTTCCACATCGGCCCAGAAGGTGCCGACTGCCTCGCTCACGCCCTCGGTGGTGACCACCAACGCCGACGGGGTCAGGTAGTCGAACAGGGTCTGCGTCTGCTCGAAGAATAACGGCAAGTAGTATTCGATGCCCGGCGGCGTGTTGCCCTCGCTGACCTCGTGATAGATGGTGCAGGCCTGCGGATCGCCCTCGAACTGCGCGCGCCAGGCGCGGCGGAAGCGGGTGATGGCCTCGGCGTCGAAGGGGAATTCACGCGCCGGCAGCAGGCGGATGCTGTCCACCTTTTCGATGGATCGCTGGGTCTCCGGGTCGAAGGTGCGGATGCTGTCGATCTCGTCGTCGAACAGCTCGATGCGGTAGGGGGTCGACTGGCCCATGGGGAACAGGTCGAGGATCGCCCCGCGCACCGCGAATTCGCCGTGCTCGATGACCTGCGACACGCAGCGGTAGCCACCGCTGTCGAGGCGGCTGCGCATGGCCTGCAGGTCCAGGGTCTGGCCGACGTCGAGCAGGAAGCAGTTGGCGTCGAGAAAGCCCTTCGGCGCCAGGCGGTGCAGCAGGGTGGCCACCGGCACCACCAGCACGCCGCGCGTCAGCGCCGGCAACTGTGACAGCGCCGCCAGGCGCTCGGAGATGATGTCCTGGTGCGGCGAGAACACGTCGTAGGGCAGCGTCTCCCAGTCCGGGAAGGTCAACACCGGCAGATCGCCGGCGAAGAAGCGGATCTCGTATTCCAGGCGCGTGGCCGCCGGCGTGTCCGGCGTGATGACGATCAGTGGCGCACCGGCCTGCCGGGCGGCCTGGGCAATGGCCAGCCCCTCGCTGCTGCCGTAGAGCTGTCCCCACCGGCTGCGGCGGCCCGATTGCGTAGCCTGCTGGGGCGGAGAAAGGACGTCGTGGTGCTGGAGTGCGGTCATGGTTACTACGGCTCGGCTACAGGAAGCTGCGTATTGTAGTCGTGGCATGGGTGGCAGGGAAAGGCTGGTTGCGTCTGGCTATGGCGTTGCCAGTGCGCCATGCGGGTTGGTTGTCCGCAATGCGTAGAAAAAGTAGATTCCTGCCCCTCTGAGCGTACAGCCGCTACATGAGGGGGCGGGACAAGACGTGCGGGTGACTATGCGTGCGCTCCTTTCCGCGCTGGATGGTGGGAGTATGGTTGATGATGGGCTCATCATGGCTGCAGGTGAATACTGTAGCGGCTCGAGCAGCGATTGCTGCATGTGCCGTGAGCCGGATCGAGGGACTCAATCTCGACCGGGGGGGCTTGGTGGCCTGGTGACGATCAAGGCCGAGAGTGGCAGATGACACACGGAAAGAATACAATCAAAGGCTAAAAGCAGTGTGGCTTGGTGGTGTATCGGCCTTTGATTTTCAACGATATTTGTGAATGACTGGTTGAAACGCCTTCTGACTGTAATTCCAATCCATCTGTCTTTTAACCTGAATCCGTGAGTTCATGACGGCGAATCGCACAACGCATTGATCCGTCTCGCTATATGAAAAATCTCGGCAATAGTCCCCGCTATTTCCTCGATTTTTCATTACGCGATACGAATCAAGCAGTTGCACGCTTCATCCGCCCTGAACTCACGGATTCAGGTTTTAAAGGAACCCCCTTCGTTCCGCCAAAGCGCAAGCCGTGTGCAATGAGCGACACGTGTAGATGTTTGCAACCTCTATGGAGAGAACTTGGCGGTTGATCAGAAGCGCCCAGAACAAAAAGTTCTCTTAAATGGGTGGAATTTTACTGGATGACCTTATGACTGTGTATTGCGGCTGGATTAATTCGCAACAAGTGGCTTCGGCCCGCGAAACCCTAACGGGAATGCTGATCAGGGAAAAGAATGCTGACATCAAGTGGCTGCATGAAGCATGCAGTTCCTCATTGGCTGTCCAGCAACATTCCAAGCGTTGCGGTATTGCTGTGCAGGGCGGATTGCACGCAGTTATCCTTGGCAGGCCTGTCTGGCCTGGGCGTGGCTATATCGAGGATGCGAATGAGGCTGCTGGAGTGCTGCTGGATACCTATCGCCGGCATGGACAGGCGTCGCCGAAATACATTGGTGGTTCCTTTTCTCTTGTTGTTCTCGATCGTGATAATCGCCGCTGCTTGCTGGCTGTCGATAGAATGGGTATCGAGTCTCTGGCCTATTCCGTAGGGCAGGGCATTGGCGAACTTGTTTTTGCAAATTCTATTAGGGCTGTAAGGCATCATCCTGCTGTAGGTGGTGAAATAAATCAGCAGTCTTTGTATAACTATATCTATTTTCATGTTATTCCCAGCCCGGACAGTATATTTTCCAAGGTATCCAAGCTGGAGCCAGCGCAGCAATTGTGGCTGGAAAATGACAAGATTCATCTTGAGTACTATTGGATGCCCGAGTTTCATGAGCGGGGTGATGCTGCATATCTTGAAGATGAACTGCGTGAATGCCTGGATAAAGCAGTTGTAAATTGCCGCCCGGATGCTACCACTGGGGCTTTCCTCAGTGGTGGCTTGGATAGTTCAACCGTTGCTGGATATCTGGCACGTCATCAGTCATCGGCGCGGGCCTTTACCATCGGCTTTGAAGAGGAGGGTTATGATGAAGTGCCCTTTGCGCGGATTGCGGCAAGGCATTTCAATGTAGAGATTGAAGAATACTATGTAACGCCGGAGGACGTGGTTGGAGCTCTTCCTCTTATCGCTGGCGTCTACGATGAGCCATTCGGAAACTCTTCGGCTATTCCGGTATTGTTTTGTGCGCGCTTGGCCAAGCAGAAGGGAATGAATGTCTTGTTGGCTGGTGATGGTGGTGATGAGTTGTTTGCTGGCAATGCCAGATATGCGAAGCAGCAGCTCTTTGAGATATACGACCGGCTTCCCTCACTGCTGAAATCAGGTCTTCTCGAGCCCCTGTTCCTTTCTCTCTCCCTAAGCAAGCTGACACCACCGACACGCAAGGTACGTAGCTATATCGAACAAGCGCGCATGCCTATGCCTGCGCGCGTTGAATCGTACAATTTTCTCAATCGTACCCCGTTGGAATCGGTATTTACCCCGGAATTTCTCCAGGCGGTGGATACATTGCACCCCGTCGGGCAATTGACCGATACCTATAACAAGGTGGCTGACGCCACTATGCTAAATCGTATGCTTTACCTCGACTGGAAGATTACCTTGGCCGACAATGATCTGCGCAAGGTAAACCGCATGTGCGAGATAACGGGTATAGATGTGCGCTATCCAATGCTGGATGATGAAGTGATCGACTTGTCGACCCGAGTGCCTTCACGAGTAAAATTGCCACGTGGCAAGCTGCGCCATTTTTATAAAAATGCCTTGCGTGACTTCTTGCCGCCAGAGGTGCTGACCAAGTCCAAGCATGGTTTTGGTCTGCCTTTTGGCCAGTGGCTGAAAAAATCCAGCCGCTTGCAAGAAAGTATCTATGGCAACTTGTCTGCCTTCAAGTCGAGGCGGGTCATTAATCCGGAGTTTCTCGACAACCTCATTGATACACATCGTACCGGTCATGCAAGTTACTATGGGTCGATGATCTGGGTGTTGGCGGTGCTTGAGGAATGGTTACGGCAGAATGAAGAGGATATGTGATTGGGGCTACGGTGAAAGTTTATCCAGTCACTGCATGCATTTTGGTGAGAATGGGATCTGGTCGCTTGTTTGAGTAAATCCAAAATACTGCAACAATTCGGGCCTTGCTGAGATTGTGATTCTTCATGGCTGCATTCATGGGGAATGAGCAGATCCAGGGAGCCGGCTCCTTGTCTTTTTGCGGGTGCGAATGAAGACAAGGTGCTGTTCCCTGCTTCAGCGCCGGCAGGGCCAGGCATCCTGCAGGGCCTTCATGGCCAGCCGTTCGGCGGGTTGATGGGCGAGGTCGAGGTGCTGGCGCGCGTAGCGCAGGACGATGCGCGCGGCGTCGCCGTAGCGCACGTTCCAGTCGAAGCAGTAGAGATTGAAATCATCCCGTGAGCCCTTGCCGCCAGTAACCTGGGCGAGGCGCAGCCGGGCCAGCTCGTTGGCGTGGCGGGCCGCGGCGATGACGCCGGCGAGGTAGGCCATGCAGACGAAGGGCGCAGCCTGCTGGTCGCCGGGAATGGCGTCCAGCCCCCGGTCCAGGGCGGTGAGGGCGAGGTGACAGCTGGCGGCGAGGCTGTCGCCGTCGTCGATGGTGGTGATTGGCGCGGCGCCGGCGGTGTGGGCGAGGGTCAGCGCCATCAGGCCGGGCAGGAACAGGGTGCGAAACTTCATGTCGGTGGCGTCCTGGGTGGGGAAGGCCCATTCTAGAGGGGATGCCCGGCGGTACAAAGCGCATTCTTTTGCTGGGTTGAAAATTACCTTGGAACTGCTATGGGTTAGGGTAGGAACGGCAGAATAGTCGGCAGGACAGGGGTCCATCCCGGTAGCTGATTCACGCGAGCTTACCTCTGGAGTGCCATCCCGGTTCGGGTCATCAGGCAAGGGAGGGATGAACCATGCGGCAGATTTCATCGATACCAGCGATCTCCAGGTACGGATTCAGGGCCTTCACCCTGGCAGGGGTCGTCATGCTCGGCCTGTTTGGCATCGTGGCCTCCGGCGGTGGAGGTGGCGATGACGGGGGTGGTGGCGGGTCCACGCCCGGCACTCTCCAGTTCAGTGCCGCGACATATGCTGGCAACGAGGACGCCGGCGACATCACCGTCACCGTGACCCGCAGCGGCGGCAGCGATGGTGCCGCCAGCGTGCAGATCAGCGACGCCGGCAGCGGCAGCGCCACCTCGGGTGACGACTACGCCGCCATCACTCCCACGACCCTGAGCTGGGACGATGGCGATGCCACCTCGCGCACCTTCACCGTGCAGGTCAGCGCCGACGGCGCGGTGGAGCCGGACGAGACCGTCGAGCTCATGCTGGGGAATGCCAGCGGCGCGACCCTGGGCACGCCAGCCACCACCACCGTGACCATCGTCAACGACGATGCCGCCGACAGCCCGGGCACCCTGAGCTTCAGCGCTACCGACTATCGCGTCGCCGAAAACGTCACCGGCGGCAACGCCACCGTCACCGTCACCCGTACCGGCGGTGACGCGGGTGCGGTGACGGTGGACTATGCCACCAGCGACGGCACGGCCAGCGCCGGCAGCGACTACACGGCCGTCACCAGTACCCTGAGCTGGGCCGACGGTGTCAGCGGCGACCAGACCTTCCTGATTCCCGTCATCGACGACACGACCGTCGAGCCCGACGAGACCGTCGATCTCAGTCTGAGCAACGCCACCGGCGGCGCCACTCTCGGCACCGCAAGCGCCACCCTCACCATCGTCAACGACGACGTGGCCGGCGCCTTGCAGTTCGCTGCCACCAGCTTCAACGTGGGCGAGGGCGATGGCACCATCGACAGCGTGATCTGCGTGCAACGGGTGGCTGGCGCCAGTGGCGCGGTCAGCGTCGAGGTGAGCGATGCGGGTACTGGTACTGCTACCGGGGGCGGTACCGACTACACCTTCCCCAGCCCGACCACGGTGAACTGGGCCGATGGCGATACGGCGGACAAGTGCATCACCCTCACCCTGATCGACGACAGTGCGGTCGAGGGTAACGAGACCATCGTCCTGAGCCTGGCCAATGCCGGCGGCGGGGCGAGTATCGGCAGCCCCGCCAGCGTCACCGTCAACATCGCCGACGACGATGCGCCTTCGGCGGCCGGTGAACTGCAGTTCGACACCGCCAGTTACACGGTGGCCGAGAATGGCGTCAGCGTCACCCTTACCGTCAACCGCATCAACGGCAGCACGGGGGCGGTGACGGTGGACTACGCCACCAGCGACGGCACGGCCTCGGCCGGCAGCGACTACGCCGCGGCCAGCGGCATCCTCGCCTGGGCCGATGGCCAGGGTGGCGCCCAGACCTTCACGGTGACCATCAACGATGATACCAGCGCCGAATCCGCCGAGAGTTTCACCGTTGCCCTGAGCAATGTGAGCGGCGGCGCCTCGCTGGCCAGCCCGAGCATCGCCAGCGTGACCATCCTCGACGACGAGAACCCCAACCTCACCATGATCCTTGGCAGCACGGTCGATTGGGTGGCCTTTCAGGACGGCCCCGCCGGCGCCTGGGTGGAATGGAAGCCGAGCAGCGGCAATACCTACCAGTTCAAGGTGACGGATGCCCAGGGCCGCTACGGGGTGGCCTTCCATCGCCAGGAGGTCGGCGGCATCTATACCGCCGAGAAGGTCTATGTGATCCATGCCACGCTCGGCGAGCTGTCCGCGATGGAGGTCTTCCCCAATCCGCTGTACGCAGTCAGCGGTACGCTGAGCAACTATTCGGCCGGCAACGACTCCGCCGCCGTGGTCATGCACGTTCGGGAGGCGGGGGGTGAGCCGTTGGCCCTGCCTTACGACTACAGCCTGCCGGTTCCGGCGGGCAACCGCGATCTGCTGGCGTTCGAATGGGATTGGGGTACCGGCTCGCCCGGCAATTTCGTTCTGCGCCGCGACCTTGCCATCAGTGGTGATCTCGCCAACCAGGATGTGGACTTCAGCACGG
Source organism: Chromatiales bacterium (assembly GCA_026982475.1). Classification (GTDB taxonomy): domain Bacteria; phylum Pseudomonadota; class Gammaproteobacteria; order SZUA-152; family SZUA-152; genus DRQN01. Next base: position 5,835 of record JALSHB010000019.1, on the reverse strand, counting down.
GAACGCCCCTCGCCTTCAATGTCCATACCTTCGGCGGCGATACCTCGGGGCAGGGGCTGGAGGTCTATTACGCCACCGCCAACGGCACCGTCGCGGCCCTGATGTCCGAGGTCTATGACGGCATCAATCCAGTGGAATATTTCTACGTGACGAATAGTGAACTCACCCAGGCGGGGGATGCCTATTCCTTCCAGATCAGCGAGGACCTGGGCGCGAGCGGCATGATCCGTGTGCGCAATCAGTCGGCAAGCAGCGATCCCGGCAACGTCAGCATGAACCTGGCGAACCTGAATCCGCTGGGCGCCACCACGGTGACCGCCAGCGAGACCACCGGCCTGAGCTACACGCCCAGTCCCGCCTCGTTCAACGGTTCGCCCGTGTTTCGCGCCTTCCAGATCGGTCTGGATCAGACCACCGCCTTTCTCGGCGCCCACTGGCAGATCAGGATCAGCGGGGGCTGGCTGGGCAGTTCGACCACGTATGCTCACCCCGACCTGGCATCGGTCAGCGGCTTCGATGCCGACTGGGATCTGGTGCCCGGCAGGCAAACCGAGGCGGAGGTGGTGGCCGTCACCACGGACAGCGCCACCAGCCTGGAGACGGTGTTTCGCAAGAGCATGGGCGCCGATTCCCTCGGCCTGCCGTCCAGCCTGCAGGTCATCCAGAAGCAGCTGGCGCAGAACAACACCCTGAAAGTGGATGCCGCGATCAATTTCCACAGTTTCACCTGGTAACCGTATCGTCCCCTCGGCCGCCCTTCGGGGCGGCCTGCCTTGTCGCGGCACCGGCATCAAGTCCCGGCCGTCGTCAGCCCACGCTGGAAAGGATGCGCGGCCAGCGCTCGAACAGGGTGTCGTCCCTTTCCGGGGCGATGGTGACGATGTATACGCGCTGCTCGGCGTCGTCGCGCGCCACCAGGCCCTGGATGAACTGGCCGGCCATGAGGTCGTACCAGTGGCTGTTTCCCTCGATGTCCTTTTCCATGAAGCTGTGAACGGGCAATTTTACCGGGCACGGGAACCAGCGGTCCCAGCGCCCGGCATGGATGGCGTCCAGCCGCGCCCAGCCGCCCAGGGGCAGTTTGCCGGGTTGTTTCTGGCGCCGCCCCCAGGGCAGGAGCTCGGCGCCGCCGGCGCGGGTGCGCACGGGCAGGGTCGCCGCGGGATTGGGAAAGTACATGCGCCGCAACTCCCCCCGGTACTGGAAATAGACACCCCCGCACATGGCTACACCGTCTTGCGGTGCCCGCTGGGTTTCCAGGCGGGGGAGATGACGTTGGGCATGCTGGAGCGATTCAGCAGACGCGCCGGGGCGAGAGTGAATTCACCGTAGCGTTCGTTGACAGCATCCTGCGCGGCGTTGACGCGCTGGCGGCGTTCATCCGCGTATTGAAACAGATCCAGCTGGGTGTTGGCGGGGCGCGGATTCAGCGCGGTAACCTGTATTTGCGCGACCGGCTCGCCCCGCCACACGGTGGACAGAAAGTGGCGGCACAGGGCCATGATCTGGGCGCTGTCGTCGGTGGGGAGGCTGGTGCGCGGCTTGTCGCCCAGCCAGCCGGCCGGCAGGCGCAGGCCGATGAAGAAATGCGAGGCCTGCAATCGATGGCGGCGCAGGCGCGCGGCCACCTTTTCCGCCATGTGCTCGAGGTAGACGAGCAGGGTCTGGCAGTCCCGCGTCCCCGGCGGGACGACCTTGCCGTGGCCCACCGATTTCGGCGCCGCAACGCCGAGCTGCAGCTTTTCCGGGTCGGCGCCCTGGGCCATGTACCAGATGCGCCGCCCTGGGTTGCCGAAGCGGCGCGCCAGCACGCTGATGGGCAGGCGCGCCATGTCGCCGCAGGTATGCACCCCGTGCTCCGCCAGAAACCGGCCGATGCCGCGGTTGACGCCGCACAGTTCGGTGACCGGCACATCTCGCAGGCGGTCCCGCGCCTCCCAGGGCGGGATCACCGTGAAGCCGTTGGGCTTGTCGAGCTTGGCGGCGTACTTGGCGGTGGTCTTGTCGCCGCTCACCCCCACCGAGCACAGCAGCCCGGAGGTCTCGTGGACCAGCCGTTGCGCCCGGCGCGCCATGCGCACCGGCGTGCCGTGCAGGCGCTGGCAGCGGGTGACGTCGAGAAAGGCCTCGTCCACGGAGAACACCTCCACGTCCGGGGTGATGGCGGTCAGGGCCTGCATGATGGCGGTGGACACCGCGGCGTAGCGGTAGGGCCGCGCCGGGCACTGGATCAGCTCGGGGCACAGCCGCCGCGCCTCCCGCAGGCGCATGCCGGTCTTCACGCCCCAGGCGCGGGCCTCGTAGGAGCAGGTGATGACGCAGGTGCCCTGTGCGCCGTTGGTGATAGCCAGTGGCCGCCCGCGCCAGGCCGGGTTGTCGCGCTGTTCGATGGCGGCGAAAAAGGCGTTCATGTCCAGCAGGATGATGGCGCGGGGCCAGTGCACGGGGCAGGCATCCCGTGGCGTGTCGCTGGGCCGGATGTTCATCGGTAGCTGCGCAGCTGGCCGACGACAACGCCCTGAATGGTCACTCGATCGGCCGCGTAAATCATCGCTGGAATGGCGGGGTTGGCGGCGATCAGGGCGATATTGCCGTCGCGCCGGTATTTCAGGCGCTTGAGGGTGGCCTCCTCGCCATCGATGAGGGCCACCACGATCTCGCCGTCGTCGGCCGCGTCGCGCTGCTCGATCACCACCGTGTCGCCGTCGAGGATGCCGGCCTCGATCATGGAATCGCCCGCCACGCGCAGGGCATAGCGGCCTGGGCCGAGCAGGAAGTCGGCCAGGTTCAGCGTGTCCTGGCCGGGGATGGCCTCGATGGGATAACCGGCGGCGATGCGCCCCAGCAGGGGGAGGGTGGCCCCCTCGGCGGACTTTTCGTCCACCAGTTCGATGCCCCGCTTGCGGCCCGGCAGCAGGCGGATTTCTCCCGCATCGGCCAGGGCCTGAACATGACGGTGGACGACGCCCTTGGAGCGAATGCCGATGCCCCGGGCTATCTCGTCCAGGGCCGGTGCATGCCCCTGCCGGGCGAGGTATTGGCGTATGAAGGCGAGCACGTCCCGTTGGCGTGTGGTGAGCATGATGTTCTCCAAATGTTCCTTTTCAAGGATAGGGAACATTTTGAGAACAAGCAAGCCGTCGGGGACAGAGACGCACGCAAAGAACGCAAGAGAAAAAGCAGTTTTTCAGCCCGCCACAGTGACACAGGGTTCACGGAGGCGTGACATCCCGGGCCGCCACCGGGACCGGCATTCACCCCATTGACGCATTATCCGTGCTCTTTGTGGTGAATGGTGGTGAATGGACACAAGAAAAAGGGGATCACGCTGGCGCGTGATCCCCTGACTGTTCGTGATTCGAGTGGTACCGAGGGCCGGAATCGAACCGGCACTCCCGCGAGGGAACCGGATTTTGAATCCGGCGCGTCTACCAGTTCCGCCACCCCGGCACACAGGCGCGCATGATACAGCCAATGGGGCATTTTCAGCAAGGCGGGCGGGGGCGCTTTTTGCTACACTCGCGCGCCATGCGACGCACTGATTTTCATTTCGATCTACCCGACGAACTCATCGCCCAGCACCCCACCGCCGAGCGCGCGGCCAGCCGCCTGCTGTGTCTGGACGGCGCGTCGGGTGAGCTGGCCGACCGCTGTTTCCGTGACCTGCCGCAGTTGCTGCGCGCCGGCGATCTGCTGGTGTTCAACGATACCCGCGTGATCCCGGCGCGCCTGTTCGGCCACAAGGAGACCGGCGGCAAGGTGGAGATACTGGTGGAGCGGGTGCTGGACGAGCAGCGCGTGCTGGCCCATGTGCGCGCCAGCAAATCGCCCCGGGCCGGCAGCCGTTTGACCCTGGAGGGTGGCATTACGGCGGCGGTGCTGGGCCGGCAGGGCGAGCTGTTCGCGCTGGAACTGCGCGGCGAGGCCGATGAATCGGCGCTGGACCTGCTCGAGGCCCACGGCCACATGCCCCTGCCGCCCTACATTGCGCGCGCCGACGCCAGCGACGACCGCGAGCGCTACCAGACCGTCTACGCCGACAAGCGCGGCGCGGTGGCGGCGCCCACCGCCGGCCTGCACTTCGATCAGGCCATGCTCGACACCCTGGCCGCGCAGGGCATCGAGTCCGCCTTCGTCACCCTGCACGTGGGCGCCGGCACCTTCCAGCCGGTGCGCGTGGACGATATCCGCGAACATCGCATGCACACCGAGACCGCCGAGGTGAGCGAGGCGGTGGTGGCGGCCGTGGCCCGCACCCGCGCGCGCGGTGGCCGGGTGGTGGCGGTGGGCACCACCAGTGTGCGCTCGCTGGAGAGCGCGGCGCGCGGTGGTGAGCTGCGGCCCTTCGCCGGCGACACCGACATCTTCATCACCCCCGGTTATACCTTCCGTGTGGTGGACGCCCTGCTGACCAACTTCCACCTGCCCGAATCCACCCTGCTGATGCTAGTGTCGGCCTTCGCCGGTTACGAAAACATCATGACCGCCTATCGCCACGCGGTGAACGAGCGCTACCGGTTTTTCAGCTACGGCGACGCCATGTTCCTCACGCGGGCCAGGGCGTGATGCCGGCCCGCCACCTGACCCTGCTGGCGCCCGCCCTGCGGCCGCACGCGGATTGCGGCGCATTGCCGGCGCGCCTGCCGGCGCTGGAGACCCTGCTCGGTCGCGCGGATCGCCGCGACACCGGGCGCGGCGGCCGGGAGGCCCGCCTGTTTGCCCTGTTCGATGCGCCGCCCGACGCCGAACACGATCCGCCCGTGGCCAGTGTTACCTACACCGCCGACACCGGCCACCCGCCGCCCGGTCCCTGCCTGCGTGCCGATCCGGTGCATCTGCTGCCGGACCGCGACCAGCTGGTGTTGCTCGATGCCGCCAGTCTGGATCTGCGCGAGACCGAGGCCCGGGATCTGGTCGCCGAGTTGAATGCCGTCTACGCCGCGGACGGCTGGCGCTTCGAGGCGCCGAATCCCCAGCGCTGGTACCTGCACCTGCCGCAGCAACCCCGCCTGAAAACCTGGCCATTGAGCGCGGTGAACGGCCAGCCCATCGGCCAGCGCCTGCCCGGCGGCGAACAGGGCAAGGCCTGGCACGGCATCATGAACGAGATCCAGATGCTGCTGCACACCAGCGGCGTCAACCGCCAACGCGAGGCCGAGGGCCGCCTGGCCGTCAGCAGCCTGTGGTTCTGGGGGGGCGGCGAAGTGCCGCTGCTGCCGGCGCCACGCTGGACGCAGGTGTGGAGCGGTGACCCCGTCGCCAGCGGGCTGGCCCGGCTCGCCGGCGTGGCGCACGGCCCGGTGCCGGCGGATGCGCCGGCGTGGCTGTCGCAGCTGGGCGAGGGCGGTGAGCATCTGCTGGTGCTGGACAGTCTCGACAGCGCCCTGCAACAAGGGGGCGGTGAGGCCTGGTGGACGGCCTTGCAGGCCTTCGAGCGGCAGTGGATCGAGCCCCTGCTGGCGGCCCTGCGCGACAGGCGGCTCGACAGCCTGAGCCTCGACGACGCCGAGGGGCACAACCACCGCCTGACCCGCCGCGGCCTGCGCCGTTGGTGGCGCCGGCGCCGGCCCCTGACGTCGCCGCATCATGGATAAGACGGATCGGCCGCCGCCCGCCCTCGCTGGACTCCTTGGCACCCTGCGGCTGCCGTTCCTCGTTCTCACCCCGGCCTGCGTGCTGCTGGGCGTGGCTACGGCACAGTGGCGCAGCGGTTCGGTGGACGTCGTCGACGCCCTGCTGGCGCTGCTCGGCGCCCTGGCCGCGCACATCAGCGTCAACGCCTTCAACGAATACCTCGATTTCCGCAGCGGCCTGGATGCGCAGACCCAACGCACG
>JALSHB010000018.1 GCA_026982475.1 Chromatiales bacterium | reverse complement strand
TCACAGGGCGCTCAGGGCTGGAGACGCCTGGCACCTGAACTCGCACTGTGTCCTGCTGCCAACCGATGTCCGGATTGACGAATCGCACCACGATCTCATCGGCCAGCTTCTCGGTCACATAGTCAACCTTGAACGATCCAGCAACGATGTTGCTCATACCAAAAACGGCCGTCTCAGGCTGACCATCGGCATCCCAGATTACTGACAACTTACCGTTTGCCCAGGTAAACGTGGCGCGGCCACAACGGGCGATTGCCGCCAGCACATCGGCGCAGGACATATTGCGGTCCACCACCAAATTGCACGTCAGCCCCTTGGCCTCACACCACGTGTGCCATTCCTGTAACGCAACCACGTCGATGCGTGAGTCTGGGACAAGGGCGCCAAACAGACGATCACCATTAGCATCTATCTGACCACGCGCGAACCAGAGAAACCAGCTGGCCGGATTGCTCGTAGGCCCAAAATCCCAGCTCGTACCCGTCCAGTCACGGATCCATCCCTCAGCCACGGCGTTGAATTTTTGCAGCACTCCGCTCAGATTCGCGGACGCCCTGACCTTCAGGGCGACGCGTTTTTGCCCGGAATAATCAGTGTCATCAGGCTGATACGTGCGCAATGTCGTCCAAGTGAAGTCGTTGACTACGTTGTCATTCCGCTCGACTGCCCCGCCCTGCCAGTGCTTGACTCTGATCTCATACTGCCCGCGCGGGACATTCCATTTATATGTCTTTCTTACCGGCTTTCTTGTGCCGTTATCGATAAACGTGGAATCCTGCTTTGAATATTGATCCTGCGGCGGAGCTGGATCCCATGCTGATAATCCTATCAGCTCGCTAAAAGGTCGCCAGCGCCAAGTGATAGTAGTTTCAGGCCAGAATTCTCCAGCTGGTATTCTGGCATATACATCGCCATCTACATGTTCATTCGGATCCGTGCTGCCGTAATTAAACTGGGCCCAATCGCCATCTGAACGATACGTCCCAGCAGACCAGTAATGCGTGTATTGACTGTTCGGCACATAACCATTGACGGCCGGCAACCATACCGAATCCCCAACCTGCCTGTACTCGATCTGGAATGCCGCGCGGATCGTCACTAGACCAGAATCGCCTAGCGCAAACAGCGAGCCAACCAGATCGACACTCAATCTCACAGCACTAACTGATGACGTGCGCGTGACCCACACATCCGGCTCGAGTTTCGCGCCCACGTCCATCGAATCGACGTTGGACGGAAAATCCTTCACCGATCCATCATCGCCAGAAACAATGAATTCGGCATCCCCAAAATCGGACAGCAGAGTATCGCCGATGCGCAGCTCACTAAGGCGCATTTCCGTCAGGCCGAAATTGAATATCTGGTAGAGATACTGATCCTCGTCCTCATATTCGGTATAGGGTTGGGAGGAGAGATCAGGGAACACCCGGTGCCTGCCAATCAGTAATGGCATTGGCTCATGTGGCCGCACCCGGTTGCTGCCGCCACTCAGCGCATAGGTCGGGCTGGCCTTATCGGTCTGGCCAAGATTGGCCAGCTCCGGTTGGGGAACCGGTACCAGACTGTTGACCACAGCCATGCCACCCATCATGACTGCCGCCGATACCGCCGCGAATTGCCATGTCCCGGCAGTGAGACCAAAGGCGGCGCCTGGCACAAACATCGCCGCCGCGATCACCGCAATGGTCAGGATCGTACGTTTCGGATCAGATCCGCCACCACCATCCTGCACGATAGCGCGCAGATTAATGATCGACCCGTGCCGCGGCACCGTCATTGCCCACGCCTCGCGTGGCACCACCTCGCCGTCCAGCGTCAGGACCACAGGCTGATTGCCGAGCTGCACTCCGACGCGGTCGATATAAGTCGCGATGCTCTCGCCGGCCTCGAACGGCTCGACGATCACCCGCCGGTCGGCGGAGGCCAGGAATGGATGCGGGGAATAGACCAGCTGGGTGCCGGTGGTCTCGGTCTGATCTATCGCCACCGGTAATACCCCTCAGCAATCAGGTAGTAGCGCGGCAGGTCGCGCAACCGGTGCAGGCACACAGATCCACCGCCCGCCGCCGGACCGGCCTGCATGGCGTGCAGCACATAGGCCACGCCGCCGATCTCGCAATAGACGCCCACATGACTCAGCCGCCCGCGGCAGCGCATCAGCACGGCATCGCCCTCGGTTGGCCTATCCACCGGCACGGCGTAATCATCTGCCAAGGCATCGATCTGAGCCGAGCTTCCGAACGGCCCCTCACGTCGATCGCCAGGCAGTCGGATGTCCCGGCCAAATACCTCGCGCTGCACCCGCACCGCCAGCGCCGCGCAGTCGTTCTCGCCCGGCACATAGGGCTCGCCCACGTATTGTCGTGTCCAGTGATTGACTTTCGGGATCGTCATCAGAAGATCCCCGGTTGCGTCGCCGGCGTATACAGTTTGGCCACCGCCGGCCGGTCCAGCAAATTGTCGAAACCCAACTCACCGGACACCTCCATCACGTCCGCCGAGACATTGGTCAGGTCCATCGTCACCTCCCACTCCACCACGTCCGGCGCCGAGCGCAGCACCTGGATCATGCGCACCGTTGCCTCGCGGCCGCCGCCTGAGGACTCCAGCCAGGTCATCAGATCACGGCCCACGTTGTCGATGGCCAGCCGGGCCCGGGCCGCGCCCTGTTCCAGGTCGTCCGGCAGCACGGCGCGGAACGCCATCGCCGTGAACGTGTTGCCCTGGTGCACAAGATCCTGCGTATCATTTACCACCCGGATCGGTACGGCCAGATCCACGTGATCGATCTCCAGCAGGATCAGAATCGGATCCTGTCCGCTGGTGGCGTTTATCTCGGTCTTTGCGGCGGTGGAATAGCTGCGCGGCATGAATTACTCCCAGGTCTCGATGGTGAATGTGACGTCCCACAGCCGCAACGCCTTGTCGCGCGGCGTGCCACCCTGGAACGTCCCGGCGACGATGCGCGCCTGCTTGAGCACACCGTCCACCGGGTCCGTCCAGTCGAACCAGTCCGCGCCGTGGCTGATGCTGGTGCGGTACCAGGCCATGAAATTCTGGTAATCGGTCTTAGAGTCCAGGGCATACCTCACCGTCCGCTGGATCATCTGCCGGCTGGCGCGGCGGCGCTGCTTGGGCGGCCCCTTCTCCATCTGCGTGCGCACCACCACGGATTGCGGCTGCTCGGCAAGCGGGTCGCGGTACAGCTTTGCATAACTGGGAAAGGCGGCCATCAGACACTCCGCTGCAGATTGAAGGCCCGGCTGAGACCCTGTGTCATGGGCCCGCCGCGGCGCAGGTCATCGAGCACAACGGACACCACCATGCCGTCGGGCGATAGTGACACCTGCGCGTCCTCGGCCCGCACCTCATTCGAGCCGCGATTGATCACCTCCACGCGCACGTTGCCACCGCCCTGGCCCTGGTTGTAGCGATGCCGAGGATCATTGCGCGTAATCACCTCCTCGCCACGCTGCAGGATCGCCGGCACCTCGTCACCGGCGATGCCGCCAGAGTGATAGCGCGGCGCGCTAGCAAACACCGCCGTGGGCACCGTGCGGGTAGTCCCGGCCTCACCGGCGATGCCACCGGTGTGATTGACGCTGGCTGTCGTGGTGCCAAAGCCGGGCACACCCATTGCACTGAGCAGCGGCTTGGTGATGGCCTGATAAATAACAATGCGCGCCAGATCGTTGATGATGGCGTTGGCCAGATCGGCGAAATTCGCCTTGCCTGTGGTCACCATATCCGCCAGGGTATTGGTGAACTGGTCGCCCCAGCCGCGCGCGGCGGCCTCGAGACGGGCGAAATTGTCCGCGCCTGCCGTGCCGATATTATCGAGGCCGGCAATGGCGCGGGCCTCCTGGTCGTCCAGGTCCTCGAATTGCTGCTCGATCAAATCAAACGCTTTGTCCCACTCATCGCCCATATCAGCAACGGCGGCGCCAAAATCGTTGACCTTCGTCACCGGCAGATCGAATTCTGCGTTGAATCGGTCCATCTCGGCAAAGATGCGCTCGGCCTCACGGTCCAGACGCGCATCTTCCATCGCCGCACGCACACGGGCGAAATAGGCCGCCACTTTCTGCTCTACGCCATCATCGCCGCCATCATCGGGGAAAAGTGCGTCCGGGATCGACGGCAGATCCTCCGTCACCAGTATGCCCTGCTCGCGTAGCTCCTGGAGCCTCGCCTTGGCCTCGTCCTGGCCGCTGGTAAACCACTCGGCGAAGCCGATCTTTCCGCTACTATAGGCATCCCACCAGTCCGCGGTGGTCTTGGAGTCGGAAACAAATTTGGACAGCGCGCCAAGCAGCAGCACACCCTTTTTCCCGCCGAGCAGCGCACCGATGATGCCGACCTCCTGCGCCCAGGACGGCAGGCGCGTGTAGCCGTCCCAGATGTCGCCCGCCAGATCCTTGATGGCGCCGATAGGCACCTGCAGGGTATCCACCAGGCCCGCCGTGCCGGTCGCCACGGACTCCATCGTGTCGAACAACGCCTGCCCCCATTCCTCGGCGGTCTGCTGGCTGATATCCAGTTCGGTGGACAACTCGCGCAGCAACGGCCCGGCCGCGTAGGCCAGCGCCTCGCCCATGCGCTCCCTGGCGTCACCCCAGGCATTGGCAAATTGTTTGATCCCACCCGTCGAGGTCGCCGCCAGGGCACTGTTCATGCCGCCGACCTGCGCCTCGATCTCGGAGAGGATCAGCCGGAAATCCTTGGTCTCCTTTGCCGTATCCGAAAGGGTGATGCCCATGCGGGAAAGCTCGCCCGTCATGCCCATCGAGGCCTTGCCCAGCAGGTTGGCTGCGCTCACCGTGTCGCCGCCCATCTTGGCCGCCACGTCCGCCATGATGCGGGTGGTGCGCGGCAGCAGGTCGTCGGTGATCTGGGAATAGGTGGTAAGGAACGATTGCCCCTTGATGATAGCCTCGTCGCCGATGATGCCGTCGCGCTGGATCTCGGCGGCCAGTGACTGCAGCTGCTCGGACAGGCCAGCGGTCGTGCGGCCCATCGACTCGATGGAGGCCTCCAATGCCGCCACTGCCTGCTCCTGGGACTCGAATGCGGACACCAGATTCTGCGCGCCGCGCAGGCTGAGGTAGGCGGCGGCGGTCGTCATCAGGGTGCGGCCAAGGCCCTTGTAGACCGTGCCCAGGCGCTTGCCGGTATCGGCGGCCCGCTTGCCACTCTTCGCCAGGGCGTCCTGGCCTCTGGATGCTGAGCGCGAGGCCTTGTCTGTCTTCTTCGCTTCTCCGGCGAACCGCCGCAGCTCATCGCTACCTGCATCGATGACCTCGACCAGGCCCTTGCCGTCGCCGGTGAGTCTAACTGCCAGTGTCAGATCGTCAGCCATCATGCCCCGCTGCATCAAATTCGACCGCTGCATACTCCATTGTCTGGATATCCTGCAGCAGACTGTCGTCGGGCCAGCGGCCCAGGGAGTCCATCAGCACCCGCACGGCACCATAGTCGAGCCCCGCCAGGCGGCCGCTGGGTGTGTGCCGCCATTGGCTCTGCAGGCGCAGAAAGAGCCGTACTGTGTCGTGATTGCCCGGATAGACAATCATGGCCTCCGGAGACTGCGCATCGGCCCAGGCGGCCAGCACCTCTGGCGGCGCGCCAAAGGCCTGCAGGTCTGCCTCCACCTGCTCATCGCCGCCATGCCCGGCGCGGGTCTCGGTGACCCAGTGCCGGGCGGCGGCGGTCAGTTTCCCAGCCGCGCCCCGGTGTAGCCGGCCACATAGGCGCGGATGATGGCCGTGCGCAGGTAGGCCCGCTTGGTCATGGCGGTGCGCACACCGGACGAAAAGGGCAGCGGCTGCTTGTCCGCATCGCGCACGCCGCTCCAGCCCACCAGCACACGCTCGACGATCGCCGAGTCGCCCTCGCGCGCCAGCTCGTCATACTCGTCCTGATCGACAAGCAGAAACTCCGCCGTGAACTCGCTCTTACCGTGCTTGGGGTGGTTGACCTTGACCGTGGTATTGAACGTCAGGCCGCTTTCATCTGGCGCAAAATCGAACATACTATCTCCAGTTATTTGACCGTGATCTTGGTTTCGTCGTTGCCCACATTAGGGATCACATTGAGGCCCATCTGCAGGGTGGTGAAACTGTCCGTCTCACCATACTGCGGATTGACCAGCTGCACCTGCGGGTGATCGATCTGCACGATGTTACCGGCCGTCGTGCCCTGTACCACCTGCATGGCCGCCAGGGTCTCCGCCGTCACATCGGCGAAAAAGTCCTTGTCGATGATCGCCGGGGCCTCGATGGTCACCGAGCCGTCCGGCGTGCGGTCGACCACCTGCACGTCCTCCACGCCCACCAGGTCGCGGTGCACCACCTCGTTCTTATGGTCGTAGCTGAGCTGCGCCAGCTTGGCCGCGTAGCCGTGCAGGCTGAACGTGGTGTTGGCGTTGCCGACATGCACAGGCTTGACGAACGCGCCGAAGACCGGCGTCGGGAATACCGCGTCGCTAGGCGGCGCGAACAGGCCGATAAACGTGAAATGCAGATAGGGATAGCCCTTGGCGTTGAGCCGGTATCCCCAGCTGCCGCGTGCGCCCAGCAGCGGATGCTTGTTGCTGCCGACGTGGAAATACTGGGTCACCGACTCCTCGTTGGCGTCCACCGGGTCGTACTGCACGTCCACGCCGGCGGTGATGGTCTCGGCCATCGCGCAGCCACGCATCACCGGGCCCCAGGCCGGGGCGGTGCCGGCCGCGCCGGCGCCCGCCATCTCCACGTCGTACTCCACCTTGACCCGTTTGCCGACGATGGCCGCCACCTCGCCGCCCAGGCCCTTGCCGACCAGGTCACGGTTGATGGAGTCCACCTCCAGCGGGGTGATGGACAGATTGCTCACCTGGATGGCGTTGGCCGCACCCGTCGGCACGGCGTCGGTGCCATAGGTGGTCTCGATCTTCGCCAGGATGACTCGCTTGCGCCATTTGAGTGCCATGTGTCACCTCACTTCTTTTTCGGGCTGGTCTTGCGCGCAACGGGCGCAGGGTCTAGGGGTTTGCCGTCCTTGTCGCGCGCCCGGTTGCCCTCGGGGTGATCCCGGGTGCCCTCGATGCGCACGCGCTTGCCATCCTTCATCTCGTACCTGCCGCCACCGGTCATGATCGTTCCTCCTATATATAGTTACCGGGTCACTCAAGGTGTCGTGTATTCAGCCCCAGGCGCACGCCGTGACACAGCACGCCGGCAAACATGTAGGGCCCAGAGTCCTCCAGCTGGATGCCGGACTCGTTGTCCACCACCGTAGTGTCCACCGTGCCGCCCAGCTCCTCGTCGGCGTCGAACGCCGCGGTGATCGCATCCACCAGCTCGTCCATTGTCTGCTCTGTCTGGCTCTCGTCGGCCAAAGCAAGAAAGCCGCGGATCTGCCAGCGGGTGGTGACCACGTAACGCCCCAGAGTGGTGGAGCTGCGGCGCTGCCGTACCCGGCGCACGTGCCAGCCACGCAGCTGGCCCTGCCAGACGTAGAGCGCCTTCAGCGCGCTGGCCTTGCTGGCGTAGCGCTCGTAGACATGCACCCGCCCAATATCCGGGATGCCGCCCAGCACATTGGCGATGGCGGTGCGCACCGTGGTGCTCTGGCTCATGAGCCGCCACCCAGGCCCTGCACGATGCGCTCACGCGCCGCGCTATACATCAGCTCTACCTGTCCGCGCGTGGCGCCGAACGCGCGGTGGAACATGCCCACCGCCAGGGTGCCGCGTGCGGCGATCTTGCGCGCGATGCGCAGGGCCACGCCGTAGCTGTCCTTCTCCGGCACGTCCAGCTTGCGTTCCACCCAATCGCGCAGCGGCTCGATGGGTGGGAAGTGCGGCTTGGTGCCCAGCTCCACCGGCAGGGCATGGGCCACCGAGGTGCCTACCGCGCCGAGCACATTGTCAGCCATCACCCGTGGCTGCCGGGCCGCGATGCTGCCGCGCAGGCCACCGGCTCCGCCGACGCCTACGGGCGTCAGATCCTTGATCTCACGCTCCAGCAGCAGCTCCGCCTCCCAGGTGGCGCGGGTCAGCTCCTCGGCCGTCAGCGCCGGCGCGCGCGCCCACAGCTCGCTGATGCGCTCCGCACCCTCGACCTTCACACCCATCACGAATGCGCTCACCGGTAGCGCCCCGAGTGCAGCAGCCGGTCACGTCCCCGGCTGTCCTTGCCGTCCAGGTCCACCACCACCCCGGCGGCCACGTTGCGCTTTGGGTCCATGCCCAGGGCGTCGTAGTAGCGCTTGCGCAAGCCCCTTGCACGGCTCGCAAACTCGCGCGCCTTGCTGGCGTGGTCCACGCTGTCGGCCTGGATGGTGCTGTCGGAGTCGCCGCTGTAATACGAGGCCAGCGCCTCGCACAGCACCGCCGCGGCGTAGCTGGCGACGGCCTCGCGGTCGCCAGCCGGGATAGTATCGGTGGTGTCGTCGAGCACCCGGCGCACGGTATAGCTGGCGCGCACGGTGTCGCCAGCGTCGAGCGTTATGCGCAGCAGAATCTGCTCGGCCACCGGTGAGGCATAGATGGTCCAGTCGGCACCAGAGAGATAGGACGGCGGGAATTCGCCCACCGGGTACTCCAGTGACTGCAGGGCGCTGAAATCGGCCTGCCAGCCAGCCGGATAGTCAAGGTAGCGGCCGCCAGCGGAAACAATGTCCTCCACCCGGGTGTCCGGCCGGTCGTTGCTGTAACGCGAAACGGCCAGCGCGATCGCATCGTCACGGTCCGCAGGCTGGATCTGTCCCGCATCATCGCGGACCAGGTTATCGACGAGTGTCTGGTAATCGATCAGCACAGTTCACCTAACTGAAAGAAGTGATAAAAAACGGCGCTTGGTGGGCCGCGCGCCGTTCACTGCTGAGGCCCTGGGAGGGGATGGTGCTGGCGGCTCCACCGCCAGCACCGGGCCGTACCACCGCCAGATGGATCGTTACACCACCACGGCCTTGTAGGCGCCGCGGTAGTCGAGCACGTTGCCGCCATAGACATGGCGGATCTTGTACGTGATCTGGTCGTTGCTGAACAGCGAGCCACTGGTGGGACTGTCCTGCACGAACAGCTCCGGCTCCTCGTTGCCGTTGAGGAAACCGACCTCGATGATGGGGATGTCGGCCTTGTCCGCCGTTACCGCCCAGTCGTTGGCGTCGGTCCAGTACCACACCGGGTGCACCTGCATGTTCATCGACTCGATGAAATCAGTGTCGTTGTTGGTGGCGCGGCGGAACAGATCGAACGCACTCTCCTCGAGATCCGCCGGTACCCACAAATGCATGGGCGGAATGCCCAGACGCTCGTTGCTGCCGGCCTCGGTCTGCTTGAGCATGGCCAGGCGGGCGGCTGCCAGGCTGGTGGCGTCCAGGGCCGCCGTGCCGAGATTGTTGTGGCCGGCGGCGAACCATGCCACGCCGTCGTAGATCAGCGGATTGTTGGCGATGAAATCCAGGACGAACTTGCCAAGCCCGATACGCGCCGCGCGGGACAGCTTGCGCGGGATGCGCTGGATGGCGCCCGCGTCGTTATTGGCGATCATCTCCAGGGAGACGGTCTCCGTGCCTCCACGCTTGCTGATCGCGTAGGTCGCCTTCTCGTCGCTGGGCGAGGCCAGGGCGGTGTAAGGGCCATTCTCGGCCACCGCCGGCAGTGCGCCGTAGCCGCCGAAGCGCGTGCGCTCCTGGGTGCGGAAATCATCCACAGACACCACATCGGCCAGGTGGCGCCAGACGTCGTACACCGTGGGGGTGTTGTAATCGCGCAGCATCGCCCGGGTGATGGAATCGCCCAGCACGTTGCTCCACGACGTGGAATCCAGCGCCTCGCGGAACCCGGTCTCGCCCAGCGCCTCGCGCAGGCGCACCGGGTCACAGTTGCGCAGGTCGCCGGTCACGTGGCGGTCGCCGGTGATCTCGATGTAACACTCGCGGAAGGATCGCGTAGTGCGGTGATTTTTGTGCTCGGGGTCGAAGAAGGCATCGAGCATGTCGGCGATCTTGTCCGCGCGGCTTTCGCCGCTGTTCTCGATGCGCGACACGTCGCCGAGGCCGGATACATGGCCGGCCTCGGCGAAGCTGGCCAGGTAGTCGCGCTCGGCCTCGATGGCCTCATCCACCTGCGCCTCCGTGAAGCGGTCCATCCCGTCGAACTGGCGGCGCAGCTTGTCCTTGGCCTTGGACGGCAGGGTACTCTCGGCGATGCGCACGCGCATCTCGGCGCGGGCCTCCACCATGCGGATGCGTTCATCCACCTGGTCCAGGCTCACCACGGTATCGGCCGTTGCAGCGGCGGCACCATTGCCGCCGCTGACTCCAGCTCGCTCGTCGTCGTGGGTATCCTGTGCCAGCGCCTCGCGGTAGGCCGTCTCCAGCGCCTCGTCATCATTGATGTCCAGCCCGTCAGGCAGGGCTCCCTTGTTGGCCATCTTGACGGCCTCGATCATGCGTTCGCGCAGTGCCATGTCTGCTGACTCCTCCGGATTGATTGCTTCTATGATATTGATGATTTGCCCGCCAGCGCCGGGCTCGATGATGAGATCAACACTGTTGACTCGGGTGATTTTCTGCGCCATGCGCTTGCCGCCCTTGGCCTTGGCGCGGCCCGCGGCGTCGATGGAAAAACCGAACAGGTCCGCCATCCCGCGCCGATAGGCCTCCAGCATCTTCGCCGGCACCTCGCCGCTGCTGGCCAGCAGCTCCAGGTCGGCCTGGATCTCGCCGCTGTCCTTGCCCTGGCCCTCGACGAACACGGGTGCGGAGATGCGGCCAATGAGCTGGCCGAACGACTTGCCTTTGCCCTTGAGGTGCTCCTCGTCGCTCTTGACGAATACACGCGCGCCTTCGAACAGTGGCACGGCCTCGCGCAGAACGGCGTCCGGGTAATAGTTGCGGTTGCCGGAGAGTCCGGCCTGGATCACCTTCACGCGCCAGCGCAGGCCCTGCTCGTCCTTCGCCTCGATGAACACGCCCTGGGCGCCCAGGCCATCGAGGCCGGCTGCCTCGCGCATGGCGACGGGAAGGAACTCGCGGGTCACCTCGACAGGCACGCCCAGGCTGACCTGGTTGTTGTCGTCGATACTGTAGGGATAGGCGACAAAACGCCCGTCAGTGCTGACGACGACACGGTCTGAGAAGATGGCCTCGACGGGCACGTAGGGATCTGGCTGGCCAGGCTGTAGCGTCGCCGCCAGGGTGCGGCGCACCAGGTTCATGACGTCGCGGAACTCGCCGGCTGCCGCTTCGCGCAGCGCGACCTCGCCGACAATGCCTTTTTTCGGTATAGGTTTGATCTTCACGGCGCTAGTTCTTTTCGCCGCGGAATTTGTGGCCGTCCTTGGTGACCACCACGACGTGGTCGCCATAGTCACGGTAGGCGAAGACGTCGCTTGGCTTGACCGGCACCTGTCGGGTCTTGCCGGTCGGCTGGCCGGTTTCCTTGTCCAGCACCGGCACCTCGCGGACAACGAGTTTTGCCGCCTCGGCGGCGGTCATTTCCTTTTTCGTCTGGTCGTTCTTCTGCTCTGCCACGGTGGCCTCCGCTTTGGATGATTGGTCCGAAATCAAGAAATCTGAGACCAACTTAACCAGCGCGAGGCGGGGCGGATATTAAACTACTTTAGTAATTCAGCGGGGATATTACTGATGGCGGGAACCAACAGAGAAAGCAAAAAAAATACTATAACAGCGATTGGGAAGCCGCCAATTCCTTTTTCATCCTGCTCTGCAGCTCCAGATCGCTGAACGGCTTTTTCCCCGGATTGGCCATGTCCCAGCTCTCCATATAGGGCAGGGACTCGCAGCCGCAATTGATGGTCTCGGCCGGCGGCGCCTTGGGGTCGCGGGGATACATCAGCTCCACCGGCCCTGTCTTTGCATAGAGCGTGAACGGCTTGCCGATCTCGCGGATCTGGCCATCGGCGGCATCGTGATGGAAGCGGGAATGCACCTTGCCGGAGCGCCGCCACTGTTTTTTCAGGCCGGGCAGATACTCGCTGGCCTGCACCTGGCGCGCATGGCTGGCGGTGGAGTAGGCCCGGCCAAGCTCGGTGCGGATGATGGTAATAGCCCTGGAGCGCCCGCCCTTTTCGATCATGCCGGCGATATTGGCGATGGCCTTGCCCTGGTCCTGCGCGCCGATGGCCACCAGGCCCAGCTCGGTGTTGATCCGGTCAGCCAGCTTCACGCCCACGTCGCGCATGCGGTCCGTCATAAAGGTGCGCATGGCCTGCAGCTGCGCCGTGTCCACCTCCGGGAGCAGGGCGGCGATGTCGATACCGCTGGCGGCCAGGGGCCTGTCCACCAGGTCCAGGCCCGCCTGCCAGGCCTCGCCGGCGCGCGCGGAGAGCCGCGCCGCCGCCTGGTTTCCCATCTCGGCCAGCGCCTGGCGAATGGACTGCTGTAATTGCGGCAGGTACCAGGCCTCGAACTCCGTCGGCGCGCCGGCCAGCGTGGCCTTGATTTTCTGCTCGGCCTCCTTCAGCAGCCGTGTCACCTCCGCCGCCGTCTCGCGCTGGATGCGCGTGCGCCGCCGCATCTGCAGGGTACGCTCCTTGCGGAACCGTTTGTTGCGCTGCCTGTCCTTCATGCGTTTTCGAAATCGGCAAACTTGTTGCAGTTAGCGCATAGCAGGCCATCGGCGCACACATAGAATAGCTGGCAGCCACAGCCGCACTCCCAGACTATGTCGTGCTCCTCCTGATGATTTTCGGCCACGGGGAAATCGATCACATCGGCCACGTCGGCTATGCTCCATCGCCTGCTGTCGGATCCTGGAACACGTCGGCCTCGGCCGCCTTCGCCACCTCGTCCAGCGCCGCGGCCAGTTCCTCCGCCACGTCGAACTCCACCCCCAGTTGTGCGGTGATCTTCTCGATCACCTGCAGGCCGCGCTGCTGCGTCATCAGTCCGCGGTCGATGGCCTGGGCCACGGCCATCGTCACCTGGCCGAGGGCGGCGGCGTACTTGGTGGTGTCGCGGCTCACCATTTCCGGGAACTGGGCGCTGATCTGATAGACGGGATCATTGAGATCAGGCTCACCACTGCCGTTGGCCAGCTCCCACTGGCGGATCACGTACTGGCCCAGGCTCACCAGGATATAGCCGAGATAGGTCTGCCGCATCGAAAACACCTTGAACGTCGGGTCGCCCATCTCCGCCGCCGCCGCGCGGTTGACGTCGCCGCCGCCGCCGTACCAATGCTCCGGCAGCGTGGCGCCGCCCATGATGTGATTGCGAAAGAGGCGTGCATTCTCGCTGCTGTCCTGTGATTTCAGGTCCGGCGTCACCGCCGTCCATTCCTCGGCGTCGTTGTGCACACGTACACTGCCGGGCTTCGGCGTGGCGATCTTGCGCGCCCGCTCATCGATCTCCTCAGGCGTGGCGCCGGTGAGCTTCACGTCCCAGAGGAACGCGCGCATAAAGTCGGCGCGGTCCAGCTCGCCGAATAAGAATTTGTCATAGGAATCCAGCCAGTCGATCTGTGATAACAGATCAGAGCGACCGCGGCGGCCGTTGCTCAGATCGTTGACGCAGAAATAGAAGGCGTCGCCGTCGGCAAACGTCTCGCGGATCGCCTGGGTGCGCTGGGTGAACAGATCGTCCTCGGCACCGTTGACGATTACCCGGTAGCGCCGCGCGACGCCCTTGGCATTCTTTGCCGTGACGATGCCGATGGGCTGCTCGCCGTTGTCCGGGTCGGTGACCACCGTCTCTATCAGGGCAGGGTCGAGATAACCCAGGCGCACATGACCACTTACCGGATTGACGAATGCCGGCCAGCACTGCTCGCCGAACAGCGACAGCTCTCTGGCTTTTTTCACCAGCTTCAGGTCCATCGCATTGATGGGATCGTTCCAGAATCTGTCGATTACCTCCTGCACGTTCTCGTCATCCGCCATCAGGCGCACGCCCTCGGCCAGCATATAGGCCAGGGGCAGCTCCACGATGCGGTTGGCCAGCAGGTTTGACTCCCACAGATAGAGCGCCAGCTCCTGCATGCGGGTCTGAGTGAGCGGGGCGAGATCGCGGTTGCTATTGCCCGTCAGCTTGCGCCACTGATCCTCGTCGTCATCGATGGTGGTGCCATAGGCCTCGCGCAACGGCACGACCTTGGCATCGAATTTCCGCTGGGCCTCGATGGCCTCGCGCAACACGGCGTCGCCCAGGGCCTCCGCAATGCGATATCTCACGTTATCGGCTGCTGCCGCCATATTTCACCTGTCCGTCAAAATCAAACCGTGGCTGAGCCACTTTATAAAGCCTTTATAAAGCCCAAATGCCGTTATGTCCGCATACACCCAGCGCCGCGCCAGTCTGAGCGCCGCACAGCGCCTCTCAGGCGGCCGGCAGTAATCGTGCGCAATTACGCCAGTTCGCGGCGCACGGTATATTCGTCCAACTGCCGGCTGCTGATCTTGTTGCCGGTGGCGTCAGTCACACGGTAACCAAACCGCATCCTCCCCGCATAGAGTTCACCGGCGGCAAACTGGTACTCGGCCACGCCGTTGGTTGCGGCGCCGACGATCGTCATATTGCGCTCCACCAGTATCCCGGCCTGGTCCTTCCAGCGGAGAGTCACGGTCGCGCCGGTGAGGTCGATGATCGCGCCATCGGCATTCCGGCACGTGATGCGCAGCACGCTACCGGTATCGCCGGCAACGAAGTCGTATCCGTCAGCCATTGGCCAGCTCGTTGCTCACAGGCACCGCCTTGCGCACCGTGCCCGTGTTGCCGCAGGCCGGGCAGCGGTACTCGTAGACCTCGCCGTCGTCGGGGATGGCGGCGATCTGCTCGCTGAGGTCGTGGCCGCAGCCGCGGCGGCCGAGGACGTGGTCGTCCGGCAGGCCGTCGAGTTCGGCCAGCTCGCGGTCCAGCTCGGCCAGCCTGGTCTCGTGCGGATGGCGCAGGTCCTCGCGCAGGTCCTGCATCCGTGCGCGGGTGGCCTGCTGCTGTCCGGTGATAATCTGCACGCGCTCGCCGACGGTCTCGACGGTGCCCTGGCAGGTGTAGGTGTTGGTGGTCATTGTGTCTATCTCCTGTTATGTGGCTGAATGCAGCGCCAACCGTATCAATTCATCCATGAACTTCGGCGGAGTAGCATTCGCCTCGTGTTTACTCAAAGTCGGCTTATTCCTTTCTTTGCCTCGCTGATCCTGAAAACCTACTTGGTGCGTTCCGTTCGGTCTGCTCCAGTCCAATTCTGGCGGCTCAGAGTTCCCGCGGTAATACAGCCACGTTCGTTTCCGTGCCCTATGCCCGTATGCTGATTGCCAGACCTCACACACCCATCCCACACCTGACCTGCCCCAGACGTTTTTTGGTGGGCGCTCCAGGTTGTAAACAGGCCAAGCCATTGAGAATGCCGGGTGTTCTACCACTCCTCCCCAGCAGTTCACCGCCGCCAGTGCTGCCGCAAAACAACCACCGTCATTAAGCGGTCTGTTGTGTTCTCCGCCCCACCTTGCGTAGTTTGCAACCCCAAGGTTGCCGTACCTTTGGCATGGCGGGTGAGCGACAACAGGGTATGGGCCGTTGTATAACCTGGCATCCCTATCTTCTGGCCATAAATCAACAATCTCCAATTCCGAGTAGCATCCATCATGCTGCACAAACAACGCCGCCACATAACTAGGCGCTAAACTCGGACATTCATTTCGCTGCGCTTCATTCATGCCGGTTAGCTCTCACGTTATGCACTGCTGCCGCTGATCTCGACGCTGAAGGTGTCCCACACCGCCACGGCGCCGGCGCCGCGGGTGAACTCGGCCCAGATACCGATGGCCTCGCCGGCCGCCAGGGTGCCGCCGGGGACGTTCTGCGCGATGCCATCGTCGACGAACGTAACGCTGGCCGGCACGGTCTTGCGGTCGGCCACGCTGGCGGTGTCGTCCTTGGCCGGCGCGGCGCCGATGCGGATGGAGGCCGAGGGATCGGCGGTGAGTTTGATCGCCGCGCTGTTGAGGGTGTCGATGGCGTGTTCGTTTTTGACGAACAATTTCTCGAATCGAACTGTCTGCGCCGCCTCCGAGCTGGCATCAAAAAACATCCGCCGCACGCTGGTCTTGCCCGGCGCGATAGTGGCCACGGTGGCGCCGCCGCCGGCCAGGCGGATTGTAATGGTGCCGGCGGGCGCGGCCGCCAGCGCCGCCTTGAGAAAATTTTTCAGCGTGGTGGTGAATGGCACCACGGTGGTGCCGTTGAGCGCCAGGGTCTCGCTGGCGATGGCGCTGCCGGGGTCGCGGCCTGTGATGGTCAGCGACATGGTGTCTGCGGCGTTGTCGCTGACCGCCTCCAGGGTGCCGTTGGCCGGCAGGTCGGTGAACTCGATCAGGCCGAGGGCGTTGATGGCGCCACCGCTGGCGGACACGTCGTCCTCCGGCATGTTGGCGGACTGGTAGGTTTTGAGGTCGCTGGCAAGCATGTCTGTGTCTCCTAGTGGAATGTGATGTCGGTGGCAACGACGGCGCCGAATTCGGCGTCTGCATCGACGCGCAGGGCGAACCAGGCGGTGCCCTCCTGGACGTTGAGGATGACGTTGACCGTCGAACCCTGCAGGGCCTCGATGGACACGTCCGCCGCCTGCGCGATGATGCGCAGGGCCTCGACGGGCAGCGTGGCCGTACCGGCCAGGGCGTGCAGGGACTCCAGTCCGGCGGTGGCGTCCGTGGTAATCGTGGCCAGCGCCTCGATGTGGCCGTCCGCGGTGCGGGCGACGTAGGCCAGGGACTCGATGTCGATGTCGATGCCGGCGGTGACGGCCTGCAGCGCCTCGGCGCTGATGGCGTGCTCGGCGCTAACTGCATATAGTGACTCCACGGCGATGGCCGGCGCGCGCGTGACGGCGCCCTGTGCCTCGATCGGGATCACTGCGGTGGCGACGATGGCCGCCGCGCCCAGGGCTTCGATGGACGCCTGCGCGGTGCGGCGGACATCGGCCAGGGCCTCGATGCCGGGCAGCACAGTTAGGTCGATGCCGGCCAGGGCCTCGGCCGCCGGCGCGGCCGTCTGCGCGTGCCGCATCAGCGCCTCGAATTGCTGTGCCGATATGCGATCGATGCCGGCCAGCGACTCATAGGCGGCCAGCGCCTGCGCGTCGATGCCGGCCAGGGCCTCGATGGGCAGATCGCGCGTGGCGGTGATGGCGGTGTAGCCCAGGGCCTCGATGGCCGGCGTAGCCGTCTGCTGGATGCCGGTCAGCGCCTCCACCGGTGCGGTGGACGACTGTGCCAGTTCGCGCAGGGCCTCGATGTGGTTGGTGACTGACTGAGCCGTTTCCCGCAGGGCCTCGATGGCGGGCGTGGCGGAGCGTATGACGATGCTGAGCGCCTCGACGCCGGGGGTGACGGTGGCGCTGATCGTCGTGCTGCCACCCGGAGGCCCATACGGCCCGCCGAGCGGATAGCGCCCGAGCTCTGCGCCGCCGAGCATTACACGGCCTCCAGCTGAGCCACTGCGGCGTCTGATATCTGCGCGCAGTCCTGCCAGGCAGTCGATGCCCTGATCTGCTCGATAGCAGGCCGTGCGATATCCTCGATGGCGACCAT
>JALSHB010000017.1 GCA_026982475.1 Chromatiales bacterium | reverse complement strand
CCCTGCTGCGCTGGGACAATTTCCTCATCGTCAACCTGGACGACGACAGCCTGTTCCTGGCGCCGAACCTTATCTATTCGCTGACCGACAACCTGGAAGGCACGCTCGGCATACAGGCCTTCCACGGCGATCCCGGCACCGAGTATGGTACCTTTGAGAACCTCTACCATGTTCAACTGCAGCGGTTCTTTTGATGAAGACGGTAGCGCCCGAAGGACATCGTGCGGATGGAAACAGGCAGGGCAGGGGAGGACCTGGCCCACACGCGGGCCCGCAACAAGCCCCCCTGGGCCTGCGAGCGACGCCTTGATACGGGCCATTCCTGAACCCCTGAACACGGTGTAATTACAGAACAACTGACCGTTTATCGATTCGAAGATGCGCAACGGAGGCACCCGATGGAGAGAGGACTGAAGGAACTGCTGCACGACTACAGGGCCGACCCGGAGTCGGTCTTCAACACCTGGTTCATCAACAACGACGAGCGACTCAAGGCCTTCCGCTCCATCCGCCGCGGGGTCCGGGACGTGGTGCAGGACATCCGTCAGGGGACCTTCGGCAACGACTACAAGGGCTCGTCACTGGAGTTCGTCCTCAACTGCATCACCGAACAGAAGCAGGTGTTCATCGGCGCCTCGCACGCCTTCTACTGGAAGCCCAAGCTGCGCATTCCAGACATCTACGAGAACCCGGGCAACCAGCGGGCCTTCGGCCAGTTCCTGGAAAACTGCCACAGGGCGGGCAGTGAAGAACAACTTCTACGCGAAATCATCCGGCTCGATCAGTTGAACATCAAGGGACTCGGCCCGGCGGTCGCCAACATCCTGTATTTTCTGCACCCGGAAATCATTCCGCCCTTCAACACCGCCATCGTCAAGGGCTTCAACCGCCTGTTCGGGGAAAAGGTGAAACTGGGCTCGTGGCGGGAGTATCTGCGCATGCGGGAAGTCATCGTGGAAATGAACGACAGGCACAGAGAGCTCCTGTCGAGAGACCTGGGGGCGTTCACCGGCCTGTTGTTCGATATCGGCGTCAACAAGATCCTGCTCGACGAGGCGGAAGAACTCAGCGAGGCCGAGCGGAAGAAGATCGAAAAGCTGTTGAAGAAGCGCCATTCAGAGGTGCTCAGCGAAAAGCAGCAGGAAGGTCTGCACACCGAGATGCAGTACCACCTGCTGAGAATCGGTCAGGCCCTCGGCTATGACGTGATCAGCGCCTCCAACGACCGCTCGCGCTGCCACGACGGCAACAGCTTTTCATTCCTCTGCCTGCCGGCGTTTCCGGAAATCGATGTCGATGCCGACACCCGCAACACCATCGCCCTGATCGACGTCATGTGGTTCGAAAAAGGCAGCAGGCGCATCGTCAGCGCCTTCGAGGTGGAAAAAAGCACTTCCATCTATTCCGGCATCCTGCGCCTGACGGACCTGTATCACTCCTTTCCGGAAGATCCCTCGACGCTGTTCCTCATCATCCCTGACCAGCGCGAGAAGGAACTGCTGCTGCAACTGCACCGGCCATCCTTGCGCAGCAGTCACATCGAGATGCACTACATCCTGTTCTCCGACCTGCGTACCCACTGTGACGCCATCTGCACCTTCGGTGAGAGCAGGGAGACCATCAAGAAGATTGCCCGGGTGGTGCACTGACTGGCACCAGGTACAGGCCCACCCCCTAGTGCGCATAATGTATATTATGTTAAATTGCCTGCTTCATCCATATCTCGTTGCTTCATGGAATTCGCTCAGAACCGGCGAGCGAAGCATCGGCTGTGTATCTCGAAATGAACTGTTCCAGTGCCTGTTCGTAGTGCGGTTGGCTGCGCAGGAAGCCTGAATTGTGATCCCCCTCGATGACGACGAAGCGCTTCGGTTGACTCGCCGCCCGATAAACCTTTTCTCCCAGGCGGAATGGGACGATGTCATCCTCTGGGCTGTGCAACACGAGCAACGGTGACGTTACGCCCCGAAGATGTTCCGTCGTGTCAAACGTGAAACGCAAAATCGTCAGGTATGAAAGTGCTGGGAGAATCACGTTGGCCATGTCTCGCGCTGAACTGAATGCCGACTCGAGGATCACGGCACCTGGCTGGACTTCCGAAGCCAGATTGCTCGCCACCGCAGCGCCCAACGATCGTCCGAACAGGATGATGTTCGCTTCTTCGATGCCCCTCTCCACCGTCAGATATTGCCAGGCGGCCCTGGCATCCTCATAGAGGCCCGCCTCGCTGGGTTTGCCCTGGCTGTGTCCGTAACCACGATAATCGATCATGAATACGTTCAACCCAAGCCGGTGAAAGATCTCCACGGATTCACGCCGGTGGGATATGTTGCCGGCATTGCCATGAAAGAAAAGCAAAACCCGGCCGGACCCCGGATGCGGGATGTACCAGCCGTGCAGCCGTGTGCCGTCCCGCGTCTCTATCGAGACATCTTCAAAGGCCATCCCCCACTCTGTCGGCGTGGTGGAAAGTTCACGGTACGGGAAGAAAACCATGCCGGGTTGTAGCAGATACAACAGGCTGCCCACCAGAAGAAGGATGAGGAGCAAGCTGGTGATGCCGCCTTGGATGTTGTTTCTCATGCGGTACGCCTGCTGGGCTCATGTCGAACCCGGCCGGAATGAGTCAGTCCACCACGACATGAATGATTTCGTCCAGCAATGACTCGACGGCGCTCAAGGCATCTCGTGATGCAAGCGATCCCACCGGTGTGGGTCGTCGATAGGCGAGCCAGACAATATCCGGCTGCTCTGGCAACACATAGATGAAGATAATGTAAGGACAAAAAATGATGTTGTGTGGATCTGCCTCCATCATTTTCCGGGATAACGTGGCGCTGCAGAATTCCACGGCCTTGGCCTCGAGAAACAGGCGCTTGCTCGACTCTGCTGCGCTTCGGGTGCGCTCCAGCATGTTGCCGATGTGAGAGACATGATTGATGACCAGTCCCTGCCCGGTAATCGCCAACTCAAGGTCTTCCATGACGTCTGCGAAGTCGGCCTTCAGGGCATAGCGCTTCGTGTGTTCCTGCACGAAGAAATGATCATCGCCGGATGATTCGGCGCCTGCGCCAAGGCCTATCTGTGGCCAGCAAGCGGCAACCAGCAGCAACACCATGGCCAGGGCTGGACGCTGCCGTTTTATTGGTGATTTTCTCGTCATTTTAGTGACCTGCGCATACTTGCCTGCCGGCGGCACCGGATTCGGGTTGCACGGTGTCACGGCAACCCTGGCAACACCCTGCCGGCCTCATCTCTGATCTGCCAGTCTCCGCCAGGTAAAGTGCTCATACACCCCGGACCAGTACATGCCGAAGCCGATGGCAAACAGCAGTTCCTCGATGGGCATGAAGCCAACGGTGATGCCCGACAATACCTCCATGTTCCAGACCCTGTCGATATAGCCTGGCGCGCTCCATTCCAGGCCAGCGAGAAAAATGGCGTAATAGACCAAGAAGAGCAAACCACCTAGCCAGGTTTTGCGCTTCAGGTCCGGCCGACAGAGGATGGTCGCCACCGCACCGGCAAACATGGCCAGGATGGAGGGATAGATCGGATTCCAGGGAAAGAAATAGAGCGCGACAAACACTACAAAAGGCGTTGCCAGTGCCTTGTAGTGATGCCGATGCAAGGGATGATGACGCTCATCGCTGCCCACCGGCTGAGGGATCTTTCTGACCAGCAGGTTGTAAAATACCGAACCGATGCCGCCGATGCCGAAGCAGAAGATCAGGCTTTCGATATCAAAGCCGGTATCCCTGGCCAGATCGAACAGGCTGGGCGGCATCCAGTATTCGGGCACGAAAAGGGGTTCGCTCAGTCCGAACGGCATCGTAAACAGGCTGGCCCACAACATCGCCCGGCGCTGTGCGGGAAACGCCAGATAGACCAGTGCCCAAGGAATCAGGAATGCACTCGACCACAGCAACCAAACGTATTGATCCGAATTCATGAACTCCCCTCTTCTCTCTCTTGTCTGAGATCACCCGCGTGGCGCGGTCTGCAGGTGATCATGATAACGCCCAGAAAACCACTTCATCACCCTCCATGGCGGTGCCAGGGTGGTATGTGTGATAACTAGTAAGCCGGCGCCAACCATGTCGTGTTCAGCCGGCATCCGCCCACCTGCGACACGGCGGCCAAGGGAACACCCCCCTTTGCCGGCGAGCGGCGCCTTGATACGGGCCATTCCTGAAGCCCTTCACTCGTCATCGCTGCCGTTTTCGGCGGGCTCATCATGGACGAGTGCGACCAGTTTTTTCGGGTCCGATCGCAGGGTGTCGAGATAGGGTCCCAGCAGCGCTTCACACTGTTGCTTGGCGGCCATCTTCACCGTGTTTCCTCCCTCACTGAGTGGCCAGGTAATTTCCGGAAGATCGGGCTCTATGACGATCACCGGCGCGCCACAGCCACAGCGACAATGGCGGAATACCAGGGGCTGGTCGCTGAGGTACCAGGGACGCTTGCGATAGAGCAACAGGTAGAGAATCTCCACCAACGACCAGGGCTGGCGGAGGGCATGGTCGAGCCCCTGGGGGCCTTCGCGGCGGCCGGAAGTATGATGGACGATCAGGGCATCCAGTTGATGTCGGCAGCAGATGGCCTCCGTGGAGGCCAGCTTGATGGTGGCGCCATCGCTGAACAGTTCGCCGTCGATCTCGACCGGCCGGTACAATATCGGCATCGCGGCGCTGGCCATGATGCGGGGCGCCAGCTCACCCGACGAGAACAGGGCCTTGTCGCCCTGGGTCAGGTTGGTGGCGAGGCTGTAGAAGGGAATCCGGCATTCCTCGAAGGTCTGCACGGCGAGGTTGCTGCGAATGAATTCAATGGCTGTCGCGGCATCCGAAAAGCCGGTATAGCCCCGCCCCTTGCGCACCACCATCTGCCAGAGGATGCGCGACCAGGAGTCGGGGGTCCAGTACTCCGATGTCTTCACCCTGGCGAGGCGATCCGCCCACTGGTGCAGATCGGTGCCACTGGCATACACGCCGCCCACCAGTGAGCCCGCGCTACAGCCGGTCACCGCGCCGATCTCGATACCCAGCTGCTCGAGGGCCAGTAAAAACCCGGTATGGGCAAACACCCCGCGCCCACCACCGGAGCTCAACACCACACCAACCTTTATTTTTCTTTTCACATCTTTTTGCATAAAACCGTCCACGAATAAAAGCCTGTCGAAGGAATACCAATGGCTGATAGCAAGCCGGCATAACGCGTGTTCAACCGGGTTATCACAACCACCGCCTGACACTCCAGCCCAAGAGTTCGGCCAGGCGCGGCAGCCAACGGCGTCGTCGCCAGCGTGTTACACACACCGCCGAGGCCTCGGTCAAATCGGCCTCGAACTGGGCCTGCAAGCGGGTGCACAGATCCGGGTCCCGGCTGACCAGATTCAATTCGTAATTCTGGAACAGGCTGCGATAGTCGAGGTTGGCGGTGCCCAGCGTCGCCCAGTCCCCATCGACGATGGCAACCTTGGCGTGCAGCATCCGGGGCTGATATTCGTAGATGTGGATGCCGGCATCCAGCAGATGGGCATACACCGCATTGGCCGCCCAGCGCGCCAGGCGCACATCACCGGCGTGCGGCACCAGCAGGCGGACCTCGACGCCCCTTTTCACGGCCCCGATCAGGGCCTTCTGGGTACGGTGATCCGGCACGAAATAGGGTGTCGTCAGGCACACCTGCCGCCGGGCATGGCCCAGGGCGTCGTTGTAGATACAGGCCAGGCGCCGCCGGCAGGCGCGGCTCTGGTTGGGCACCAGGATGCTGCTGGCCTGTTCATCCACCACGGGCAGGCGCTCCCGGTCGCCGCGCCAGAAGGCGTCGAACAGCTCGGCGGCCTGCCGGGCCAGTTGACCCCGGAAGGCGGCATGGGTGTCCCGCCAGCGGGCCACCCCGTAATAGCGTTGCGAGCTTTGCCGGTGGATATTGAATCCTCCCAGAAAGGCCTGCCGACCATCGACCACCAGCAGCTTGCGATGATCACGTCGGTTGTAGCGCAGCGGCTCACGCCAGTGCCAGCGGTGGAAGAAATGCACCTGCACACCCGCCGCATCGAACTCGCGGCCCAGGAAGTGATGAAACTGAAACAGCGATCCCACTGCATCCGCCTGCAAACGCACCTCCACGCCCGCCCTTGCCCGCGCCACCAGCGCCTCGGCGAAGCGACGGCCGATTTCATCATCGGCAAAGATATAGGTTTCCAGCCATACCTGTTTTTGCGCACTGTCGATAGCCGCCAGCATGGCCTCGAACAAGCGGTCCCCTTCGGTGAAAAGCTGGATGGCATCACGCCCGGGCCTGGCCTGCGAGCGTGGATTGCATGAACAACTGTCCACGGTCATCACTGCGTGCATCAGCGTTGCAACACATGTGCCATGGCTTCACGCGCATCGAGTTCACGCGTGCCATTCCCCGTGCGCAGGAAATATCTGGAAGTCTTTCCCTCCTGCAAATAGACCGGCACCGGCGACGGCTCGATGATCACCCGACACACGTCCTTGCCCTCCAACTCATAGAACACACAGTGGACGAAGGCGCAGAGTTCCGCCCCCATGCGCGTAGTGACGATATCGGTGATGCAGCGCTCGAAACCATCACGGCCCTTGTGTTTGAGAGTTTGGTAATCGTGCTCCAGTCCCACCACCTCGCCATCGTCAGTCACACCAATCAGCAGGCTGCCGCCACGATGATTCATAAAGCCGACCAGCGTCTTTGCAATCACGGTTTCGAGAGCGCGGTTGGACTTCTGTTGACGAAAGTCCCAGCGAACGGACGCCTTGAACTCCAGGTGTTCACCCTCCCCCGCCTTGACCAGAAAAGGGAGGTCTTCCGCCAATTCCTTTTCCATGAAATGCATCGCGCGCTGTTGCCTGACAAGTGCCAGGTGATAGATGGCGAAGGCCAGGCCGATGCCGCCGCCAATGAGGGCAAAGATCAGACTCATCGGCAGCATCTCCAGCACAAAGGCCGAATCGAGACGAGAGACAAGGAACCGCCACAAGCTTTCATTGCCGGCCGCCAGATCATGACGGAACTCGAACCAATAGACGATCTTTGTCAGCGGATGCAATACAAGGATGCCGATCACTGCACCCGCCAGTGTGTGAATCACGATCTCTCGAGGATTATTGAAAAATGCTTTCACTCAGGATCTCCAGAAAAGCCATCACGAGCAGCGTGTTGCGGACAGCCCCGGCACCCCGGTTCCACATTTCATGGCACTGGGCCAGCTGTCCGGGACGTTGACGCAGCGCGGGAACCATGGATGGCGGCCGCGGTTTGTTTTGAGCCACAGCCTCTCAATCCGTGCGCCCGGTTCCGCGCCTTTCACGAGTATCTGCTGACAGAAACTTCTCGATCTTGAGGAGACATCTCTCACCATTATCATTTGAAAGAAACATGCCACCGATACCCTCTTTTCCTGCATGCACCACCCAGCCGTGCAGCCAGCCACAGGGTGACAATTCGAGTTCCACCATGGTGCGCGCCGCTATGGCCTTTGATGTCAGGTTGATAAACATGCCCTCAGTGGAGATATCGCGGGTTGTGCCGTTCAGGGCCAGACCGCTGCGATTGCGGACAACAACATCCAGTGCGATTCGGCAGCGTTTTTTTCCGCGATGTTCCAGCATCTTTCTCTCCCATCGGAATCAACAAGCGCCTTATGTACACGGCCTCAATGGTGCCATGGCGCATGTTGTTCCGGACTTTTTTCTTGCAGAAACCAATCACAATACTCGGGCGTCATCCATGGCGGCGTTTCTCCTTTCCACCCCGCAATGTAACAACGTTGTAGATCGGCACCCAGAGAAGGGCGAAATACCAACCGTAACCATAGGCCTCCAACAACCCGAGAAAAAAGCTTTTCCAGCTGAGCCACTCGAAACCGGGCAAAAGCGTTTGCCATGCTTGGTACATGGCGAGGTCGGGAAGGAAGAAATCGAACGCAACACATAACGCAAAACTGATCGCCAGGGTAAGGCTGGTGGCATGACCAACGCCGAGCAATGAAATCCCCTGTCTGCGACGCTCACCTGTTGTCATGATCCAACTCCTTTTCTTTATTGAGATAACGTTCAGGGTCGGCATCGAACTTGTCGAGGCAGTTCTTGCTGCAAAAGCGATACAGCGTCCCCTGATGCATCTTGCCATAGCCCTGTTCGGTATCGACTTCCATATCACAGACCGGGTCGATGTATTTTTCTGTGCTGCTGCCATGAGCATGACGTCCATGGCCGTGCACCATGTGCGCACCACAGCCAAAGCGCATCATGAGGTAAATGAAAGCGGCGAACAGCAACAGCGAACCCAAGCCTTCCATATCTCTTCTCCTGGTCTGTCATTGACCCGGCAACCCTATATTGCTGCCGATAACATCAGCTACGGTACCTCTTCGTCACGTACCTGCACGGTGAGAAACGCCTTCCATTGATTGCGAGGCGGAAAAAAT
This sequence comes from Chromatiales bacterium, assembly GCA_026982475.1. Classification (GTDB taxonomy): domain Bacteria; phylum Pseudomonadota; class Gammaproteobacteria; order SZUA-152; family SZUA-152; genus DRQN01. The sequence goes on along the minus strand of JALSHB010000017.1, from coordinate 24,746 downwards.
GCCGGGGTCTTGCGCACATAGTCGTTGTATTCTTCGCCAAACTCCGCCTTGGCGCGCCGCTCTTCGTTGCGCGCCAGGCGCACGTAGGCATAGAGCATAATCGGCGCCATCAATACCGTGAGCAGTGTGGGCCACTGCACCAGAAAGCCGATGATGACAAGGAACAGGCCCGTGTACTGTGGATGACGAACATAGGCATAGATGCCATCGGTGACCAGGCCGCCACGAGCGGCATGAATCTGCGTCCAGCCTTTTGAAAGCAAGGTGTAACCCATAAGCATCAATACCAGACTCAACCCCATGACCAACGCCCAGGCCAGGGTTGAACCGCCGAACACCACCACCCAGAGGTGGCCGAATTTGTGGCTGAAGGGTTGCAGGACTGGATATGCATCACCCAGCCAGCCACTCAACAGATAGATGGTCAAGGGAAAACCATACATTTCGCTAAACAGGGCCACCAGAAAGGCGACCACCACTCCCATGCTGCGCCATTCCTCGCTGCCTCGCGGCTTGAGGAAACTCAACATGAAAAAGAGGAAAATTCCGGCATTGAAGGCAGCTACCACCCACATGCCATAGGCATATTCCGTTCCATCCTGCATCAACCAATCCTCTTCAACCAGCAAGCACTATGAGGCAAGTGGCTCCAGATACATACCACATTTTGGGCAACGGCCAGGCCCTTTCTCTCTGACCTCCGGGTGCATGGGACAGGTGTATATTGTCGTCTCATCACCTTCTCCCTCGGAAACAAACTGTCCTGGTTCGGCAAGGAATTTGTTCAGGCAGCTTTCACTGCAAAAATAGTGCCTTTTGCCTGCATATTCCGTGCTGAACTCAGAGTCCTCACTGACATGCATGCCACATACCGGGTCCGTTTTCATGATCATTCTCCTTTTCCAGTCGTGTTTCACAGGATCCTCCCTCAGCTGCTACCGCGAGGAAAGGTGGATCTCATTCGTCAATTCGTCGACTCAATCAGATAACAGATTGCATCTCCATCGGGTTCACCATCCGGCATTGATTTCCATTTTTCCAGCGCCTCGTCCATGCGTTGCTGCAATCGGTTCAACTCGACCAGCCTGTCCCTGTTCTCATTGATACGCTGTTGAATAATCCGGCGTACGATTGGGCAAGGTGATTCACCCACACTGCTGTGATCAAAGATGATCTGTATATCGTGCAACGTGAACCCAAGCCCCTTGGCCCGACAGATGAACTTAACCTTTTTAACATCATTGCTGTTAAAGAGCTTATAGCCATTGTCAGGATTACGCGAGGGATTCAGCAGGCCAATGCGCACATAATGGCGAATGGAGTCTGGTGTCGTTTGCGCCACCTTTGACAATTCACTGACGGTTAACATGTTCTATAGCCCTTGATCCAATTGGTATGTCCTAAGCATAGACCCTGGGTGCTGCACACAGGTCAATGACTTTCTTCATGGACATGGTTGTAGGTGATACGCACCCTTCCCTCCGTCACGACTTCTTCCACATCCATATTTCCGGCAGGGACGACATGATCAACGTCCGAACCCGATCATCCAAGCATCGGATCATTCATGAGGATAGTTCACTAGCACAAGGGATGGAAAATTCACGTAACTGGCCCGCAGTGTTTATATCCTTGCCATGCCGCAATCCTGCATGCCGAACCCCTGACCAACCCATGGGTTGAAGCAGGGTACTGGTCACGTATATAAGATGTGGAAACCGACGACCCGGACAAATGAGAAAGGATATTTTCTTCCTCGGTTTGTGCAGTATACTGATGGAGCCTCGTCATTCGACGGCCTGGCGAGAAGCTCAAAAACAACAACCAATAAGTGGGTGTCATGAAGAAGAGGATCGTCATCATCGGTAATGGCTTTGCCTCCCTGTTTTTTGTCGGCTATTTCCTCTCTTTACCTGCGTTTCCTGTCATTGCCTTTTTTCTTCGCCGGCTCTATTCGCGCTATGACATCACCTTGATCGGCAATGGTCAGTTCACCTATTTTCCCGCCATACCCGAATTCATCATCGGCAAGAAAACCAAGGATGCCATTACGCTGGATATACGCCCATGGCTGTGGCGAAGAAACATCCGCTTTGTGGACGATCAGGTCATCGACATTCAGGATGGTGGAAGAACCGTGCTGACGACCCAGGGCCGTTTCACCAACGACGCCCTGTTCATAGGCACTGGCCCTGCCTTCAGGATCGACGATATTCCAGGCACAGGCATTCATACCTTTTCACCCTGTTCCGGGCCCGACGATATGGTTGCCTTTATGCAAAGACTGGACGCGTTGCAGGCAGGCATCATCTATGTAGGTTTCGAGCTCAACAAGCGCGATGGCTTCGTCGCCGGCCGCGGCGGACAAATGTATGAGTGCGCCTGCCTGCTCGACTATGCACTGAAGAAAAGGGGCCTGAGGGACAAATTTGAGATCCATCTTTTTTCCCCAGACATAGAACCCGGAGAGACTGGCGCCATCACCGACAGACTGCTGGAGCGCGGCATCATTCTCGACTATGGCTACAAACCGGCTGAGTTCGTCAAGGGCGGCATGATCGATGCAGACGGCGCTTTCCGCGAGGCGGATCTGGTCCTGTTTACATCCGGCATCAAGGCGCCGGAATGGGTGGGCGAATCCTGTCTGCCGGTTTCCGTTGGCGGCCACATCGAGGTCGACAAGTATGGTCGCGTAAAGGGACTGGACAAGGTTTTCGCCGCCGGTGACTGCAGCAATCATGAAAATCCACCGCCCTGGGTACCACATCAAGCACATATGGCGCAATTACGCGCGCAGGCGGCCGCCAGGAACATGCGGCTTGTGTTGAAGGGAAATGAACCTGTGCACACCTATCGTTTTGAGCTTTCCTGTATTCTCAACATGGAAGACGATGCGATGTGGCTGCATGCCGCCAGCGATGACCGACCTCCGTTCTGGAACATCTTCCCGCGTCACTCGCGCAGGCTCGTTCAAGTCAAGGATATGTTTGAGCGCTTGTACCTGTTCTATTTACGTCATCTGTAGCCTGCCCTGCCACGAGGATTGGAAATGAGCACATTGGCACAATATGGACTGCTGCTGGGCCTGATCACGGGCACACTGGGGTTTGTCCTCAGCCTGTATGCACTTGCCCGCGCCATCGCCAGGACGCGCCAGGAATCCGCCAAGGATGTACCCGCAAGCGCGGGCCAGCTATCACGCGACCCGGTGTGGGTGCGTTACCACGCGCGCTACTATGGCTATGCATTGTTGTTCCTGGCCTTCGATATGGAAATGGCCTACATGTATCCCTGGGCGGTGGTATACAAGCAGGTGGGGCTGGTTGCCTTACTCGACATGGGCGTCTTTCTCGCCATTTTGTTTCTGGGCTTGTTGTATGGCTGGAGCCAGGGCGCTCTGCGCAGGCAATGAACGGAGACGACGAATGATCACCGGCGCCCGACAGGGAAAGCACACCGGACTGCGGCGACTGATTGCGGCAGCGATGGCCCATGACCTCGGTACCTTTGTCATTCCCGGCAGCGACATTGCACGCGCCCATGGGCTGGATATAGAAGCGGCCGGACTGCAACCGGTTGCCAGTCCACGCCATGCCAGTGTACTGCTGGTGGTGGGCACATTGCCCCCGGCGCTGCGCGACGCCGCGGCGGTTGTTTATGCCCAGATGATGCGCCCACGAGCAATATTCACCCTGGGCGCGGAAGCCCTGCCACCGCTGCCCACCGCGGATGTCGCCACAGGACTTTCCCAGCAGGCTCTGCTCGACGGTGTGCAGCAGTTACGCCATGCCTTTGCTAAGGGTGCCTTTCGTCCGGACATCGCCGACTTCGACGCGCCGGTGTTGCAAGTTCGTATCGAATATACCTGCCCCATGCACCCCGAAGTCGTGCGTGACGAACCCGGCGCCTGCCCCAAGTGCGGGATGAACCTGGTTCCGCGTGAGGCACAGGCCGACAGAGGGCATGCACAAGGGACCCACCCACCGTCAGGCACCGGTACAGACATGCCGATGGCTTTGACGCATGGCAAAAGCACTCATTCGACAGAGGCGCATGATACAGGCATCGAATACACCTGCCCCATGCATCCCGAGGTCGTGCGGAACGAACCCGGCTCCTGCCCCAAGTGCGGCATGAATCTGGAGCCGCGTGAAACAACGGCGGAGACGGCGCACCAACCTGCACATGCCGGCATGGATCACAGCGCCATGGACCATGACGCCATGACCTTCATGTCCATGGTCGAGGTCACCCGGGATCTGCCGCGCAGTGGCGATGACCTGCCGATGGACTGGATCGACGCTCCCTTCGGGCCGTTTTTCCCCGGCCTGCCCGCTGGGCTGCTGTTGATGCTGACACTCGATGGCGACACGGTGGCCGGCTGCAACGCCCGCTCTCTAACGAAAAACGGGGATTTTCTTCGGGCTTTACCCATGGGGACGACGGCGTTCGTCGAACGGCTGACCGGTCTGGACCCGCTGGCCCCGGTGGCCTATGGATGGCTGGCCTGCCAGGCGCTGGAAAAGGCCGCCGGCATGAACCTGTCTGTCGACGAGGCCTGCGCGCGCGCCGCCGCCCTCGAACGGGAGCGGGTCACGAGTCACCTGGGCTGGCTGGCGCTGTTTGGTCAGCAGACCGGCTTCGACTGGCTCAGGCAACGCGCCACCTCACTGCAACTGGCGTTCCTTCGTGCCGACCTGAAACAAATCCCGGCGCTGAAACCGGCGATCCACTCCCTGATCAAAAAATTGCAGCGAACACCCCTGCTGAAATCGCGCACCGCCGGCATCGGTCGGCTGACGGCGGACACGGCCTTGCGCGGCCCCGTGGCGCGCGCCGCCGGCATTGATCACGATGCACGCCAGGTGGACGGTATCTACACCCTGTTGGGTTTCACGGCCGCCCGTCGCAGGCAAGGCGATACCCTCGCCCGCCTGCAGGTTCGACTGGACGAGATGCTTCACAGCCTGGCCCTCATCGAAGCGGCAGGCGCCATGGCCTTGCCCACCCCGCCCCCGGTCCACGATCTCTCCGCAAGCGGCGAGGCGGTCGTCGAAACGCCGCGCGGCGCGGCCCGCCTGCAATTGACCCTGACCAGGGGTCAGGTCACGTCGGCCCGGCTGGAGACACCCTCCACATCCCACCTCGGCCTGGTCGAGGCGCTGACCGCGCAGCAGGCGCTGGGCGATGCCCTGACGGCCGTCAACTCCCTGGATCTGTCACCCTGGGAGATACAGCAATGACAACGGCAGTGATACTGCTGTTACTGGCGCTCGGCGCCTACCTGGTTGCGGTCCTTGAGAGCTGGACCATGACTGGACGATTCCAGTTAGGCTCGCCACTACTGGCCGGCATCGCCCTGCTGGGGCGGGAATCCATCGTACCCCGCAAGCCCGACCGCGTGTTCTTCGAGCTTGCCCCGGTGCTGCTGCTGGCCTCGGCGGTGCTCGCCGCGGCGGTGGTGCCACTGGCGCCGGGGCTGATCATCACGGACCTGGCGACCGGCGCACTGTTCATCAATGCGGCCCTGGTCTACGTGCTGGTGGCCCTGCTGATGGCCGGCTGGGGGCCGAACGGCGCCTACGCCATGATTGGTGGCTGGCGCTTCCTGGGTCAGTTGATCGCCTATGCCATGCTCATCGTCATGCCCATCACCGCCGTGGTGATGCGCGCCGAATCGTTACTGACCACGCAGATCGTGGTCTCCCAGGCAACGGTCTGGAACATCGTCTACCAGCCCTTGGGTTTCATCCTGTTTTTCGTCGCCGCCATGGCGCTGGCCTTTCTGCCGCCCTTCGACCTGCCAACGGCGAAGGGCGAACTGGCCGGTGGCGTGGAGGCCGAGTATGCCGGCGTGCGGCTGGCGGTGTTTAGGCTCGCCCGCCTGGTGTTGATCATCACCCTGGCGGCGGCAACGGTGGTCTTCTATCTTGGCGGCTGGCAGGGTCCGTGGCTGCCGCCCTGGGCATGGAGCGCCATCAAGATTCTCCTGGTCACCGCCATCATGCTGGCGGCCGGCCGTTACATGCCGCGTATCCGCGAAACGGATCTGTTGGGTTGGTGCTGGATGCTGGGCATCCCCCTGGCGCTGCTGAACATCCTTCTCGTCGGCATCCTCGTGCTGGTGTTTTCATGATGACTGCGCAGATGTTGTTCATCGCTTTCTTTGGCCTTGCGGCAGTGTGGTTCGGCATCGTCGTATTCCGCACCTTTTCCATGGTGCGCTCCGCCCTCGCCCTGCTGTTCTCGCAAACCGCCCTGGGCGCCATGTTCCTGAGCATGCAGGTGGAATTCCTCGGCGTATTGCAGATCATGATGATGGCCACCGAGATGAGCATCATGGCCATCTTCATGGTGATGTTCATGATGGACCCGGGTGGCCTCGGCGAGATGGACATGACCCATCAGAAGCGCCTGTCGCTGGGCGCCGGCCTGGTGGCCTTCATCGCCGCCGTGGCGGTCGCCGTGTTCGTCGACTGGGGGCCCGTGACCGGCACGCCGCCGGATGCCGCCCAGCAGACCGTCGACCTGGGACTCGAACTGCTGGGACGCTCGATGCTGATCTTCGAGACCGCCGGCATCACCATACTCACCGCCATGATCGCTGCTACCGCGGTGGCCATTCAGCCCGTCAAGAGGAACGGCAAACCATGAGCATCGAGCTTCTCATCGCCCTCATCACCGGCGCGGCATTGTTCGGCACCGGCATCTACGGCGCCCTGTCGCAAACCAACCTGGTGATGATCATGATGGGTGTGGAACTGATCCTCGCCGGGGCGATGATCAACCTGGTGGCCTTCTGGCGCTATCTCCACCCGGACAACCCGGCCGGGCAGATGTTCGTGCTGATCATCATGACGGTGATGGCGATCGAGATGGCGGTGGGCTTCGGCGTGGCCATCGCCCGCTTCCGCGCCAGGGGCTCGGTGGAAATGGAAGAAGCAACGGAGCTGAAGGGGTGAGCCTGATCGCCAGTGTCATCCTCGCCCCCCTCGTCGCGGCGGTGCTGATCCTGCTGCTGCGGCGCGCCGCCGTGGCGCTGGCGCTGCTCGGCGCCAGCATCGCCCTGCTCGCCAGCATCGCTCTGCTGAGCGATGCCTTCTCCGGCGTGACTGGCGAATTACTGCTGCCCGGTCTGCCAGGCATGCCCCTGCGCCTGATCGCCACGCCGCTGACGGCGCTGCTCTCCACCCTGGTCGCGATCATCGCTGGCCTGGTGCTGGTCTATGCCGTGGGCTACATGCGGCAGGACGATGAACCGGTGCGTTTCTTTGCCACCCTGCTGTTGTTTATCGCCGCCATGCAAACCCTGGTGCTGGCCGGTGACTGGGTCCTGTTGCTCGCCGCCTGGGAACTCATCGGCCTGTGCAGTTACCTGCTGATCGGCTTCTGGTACCGGCGAAGCGGCGTCGGTTCCGCCGCCAGCCGCGCCTTCCTCTATACCCGCAGTGCAGATCTGGGGCTCTATCTCGCGGCATTCATCCTCATCGCCGAGGCCGGCAGCAGTGACATCGCCACCACCCTGAACACCGGCGGCGGCGCGGCGATCGCCGCCGGACTTCTGCTGCTGGTGGCGGCCATGGGCAAGTCGGCGCAGACACCGTTGCACGACTGGTTGCAACGCGCCATGGCCGGACCCACGCCGGTCTCGGCACTGCTGCATTCGGCCACCCTGGTGGCGGCCGGGGCGATCCTTCTGATCCGCACGACACCCATGCTGCCGGCAGAAACGCTACTTGTGGTTGGTGTCGTCGGCGGCATCACCACGGTGGTCACCGGCCTGATTGCACTGGGCGAGCGCGATCTCAAGCGTCTGCTGGCCGCCTCCACCTCCAGTCAATACGGCCTGATGCTGGTGGCGGTGGGCGCTGGCGTGCCACTGGCGGCGCTGTTGCACCTGATCGCCCACGCCGCCATCAAGAGTTCCCTGTTTCTCGGCGCCGGGGTATTCCAGCACGGCCGGGAAAGCACCGCACTGACCAAGCTGCAAGGCGCCGGGCGTGAGCGCCCACGCATTTTCCTCGCCTTTGCCCTGGCCGCGCTGGCGCTGGCCGGCATCCCGCCCCTGAGCGGCTTCTTCTCCAAGGACGCCATCATCGCCGCCACACTGGCGTCACCCACGGCCCTGCTACTGACCCCCTTCGCCCTTGCGGGCACCTTGCTGACCGGCGCCTACATGGCGCGGGCGCTACGCGTCCTGTGGCATGGCGACAGGCAACAACGCCCCATCGCCGGACTGGGCTGGATGGCCGCCGGGCTGGCCGGGCTGGTCACCCTGGCCGTCACCCTGGGAGCCGCCTTCCCGGCCATCGAGACCTTGCTCGATTCCACCCTGCCCGTGAGCACCCTGGCCCAGGTCCTCGGCCTCAGCGCAGCCCTGGCGGGTCTTGCGCTGGGCTGGCTGGTGCCGGCGCCGCGCCTGCTGGGGCCGCTGTTGCCGTGGGCCCGGCAGGGCTTTGCCATAGCCGGTGGCTTCGATGCCTGGATAGTACGCCCCGCCTTCGCCATTGCCCGTGGCTGCGAGCGCGTGGAGCGCGGCCTATATGCTGCGGTGCTGGCCGTGGGCCGGCTTGGTCTTGCCATCGGCCAGGCGGCACGCCGCAGTGACGACCGCGGTATCGACGGGCTGATCTTCGCCCTGGTGCGCGGCATGGTCGATCTCGGCAATCGCGCCCGCACCCTGCAAAGTGGTCTGATCCACCGCGAAATGGCCATCACGGTGGTGGCTACGGCGGTGATTCTCTCCGTGCTGCTGGCGACCTCACTGTTTCGATGAACAGTATTGTTTCCGTGTGCCGCAGGGGCGATTTCAGCCACGAAGGCTGTACTGAGAAAAGCTTCGCGGCTGAAGCCGCTTCCAAAAACGGCATCACACCTTCAGTGATTCCCACAGGAGACTGTTAGTGCTTCCCATTGTGTCCATCACCCTGTTCCTGCCCCTGCTTGGCGCGCTGCTCGTCATGGCCCTGCGCCGGTCGCCGGCATCCATCGCGCATCTCATCGGCATCGTCACCAGTGGGCTGACCCTGCTGGGTGCCCTGTGGATGTGGTCGCGCGGGGTCAACGAGACAGGCTTTGCCCAGGTCGAAGAACTTGCGTGGATGCCGGCCATCGGCGCCGCCTACCGCGTCGGCGTGGATGGCATCAGCCTGCCGCTGGTCCTGCTGAGCGCAGTGTTGTTCTTTCTGAGTTTCATCTATTCAGCCAAGGTGAAGCAACGGCCCCATGCCTATGTGGTGCTGATGCTGTTGCTGGAAACGGCCGCCATTGGCACCTTCACCGCCCTCGACGCGATTCTTTTCTATGTGTTCTTCGAGGTATCGCTGGTCTCCATGTATTTCATGATCGCTGGCTGGGGACACGAGGACCGCCAACGTGCGGCGCTGATGTTCTTCATCTATACCCTGTTAGGCAGCCTGCCGCTGCTGCTGGCGATCCTCGGCATGTATCTTGGCAGTGAGCCGCAGACCTTCGACATGCGCGCCTGGATAGACAACCCGCCATTGAGCGGCAGCGCCGCCATGCTGGCGCTGGCGGCCATGCTGTTCACCTTCGCGGTCAAGATACCGGTGTTTCCCTTTCACACCTGGCTGCCGGCCGCACATGTGCAGGCGCCGGCGGCCGGCAGTGTCATCCTCGCCGGCGTGATGCTGAAATTCGGCACCTATGGCCTGGTGCGTTTCTCTCTGCAGATGACCCCGGAGGCCTTCCGGGAGGCCGGTATCATCGTGCTCGCCTTCGGCGTGGTCGCCGCGCTCTACGGCGCCTTCGCGGCGCTGGCGCAGAGCGACCTCAAGCGGATGATCGCCCTCACCTCGGTGAATCACATGGGTTATGTCGTGGTTGGCGTTGCCATTGCCGCGCTGGCGGTCGATCCGGCGGTGCGCGCCACGGCGCTGGATGGCTCCGTGTTGCAGATGGTCAGCCATGGCCTGGTCACCGGCGCCCTGTTCCTGCTGGTCGGCATGTTGCAGGACCGCGCCCACACCCGGGAGATGGATCGATTCGGCGGTCTGCTGAAGGTAACGCCGATACTCGGCTGGTCCTTCGTGTTGGCCGCCTTCGCCTCGCTGGGCCTGCCGGGCCTGGCGCACTTCCCCGCCGAGTTCCAGATATTCCTGGCGACGCTGCGGGTGGAGCCCGTGGCCGTGGTCGTCATCCTCGGCATCGTGGTGACCGCTGGCTTGTATCTGCGCGCCATCGGCAAGGTGTTTCTTGGCGAGCCCCGTGAACAATGGATCGGCATGAAGGATCTGAATGCGCGCGAGGTTCTCTCTCTGGCGCCACTGCTGATACTGATCGTGGTGGTGGGCATTGCGCCGGCGCTGTTGCTGGACGTCATCCACAAGACCACTGCGGCGCTGCAATTCTGATGGCGGCCGAGCTTGCCCTGCTGACCCCCGAGATCACCCTGCTGTTGACCATCGTCTTCGCCCTGGTGGCCGAAATGCTGCGCCTGCCGCGCATCGCACTGGGCGTCGCCCTGTCCGGACTACTGCTCGCCAGCGGCTTGAGTCTGCCCTTGCTGGGCTTGGACAGCAGTGTCTTCGGCGGTACCTATCGCATCGATGGTTTGAGCGTCTGGGCAAAACTCATCCTGTTGCCCGCGACCGCGCTGTCGATACTGCTGGCGCGCGCGGAACTCGGCGGCAGTGACCGCGAGGGCACGGTTTATGTACTGCTGATGCTGGTTACCCTCGGTTCGCTGGTGTTGGCCAGCGCCGGCGACACCATGCTGCTGGTGCTGGGCGTCCTGCTCTCCGGTCTGGGTTCCTTCGCCCTGGTGGCCTATCCACGCGATGATGCCGCCACCGAGGCGGCGATGAAATTTTTCGTCTTTGCCTCGGTGACCGGCGCGGTGATGATCTTCGGCCTCAGTTACTGGTTTGGCGGCACCGGTACGACACTGCTCAGCGATCTGTCCCGGCTTGAGGATTCTCGACTGATCGCCAGCGTTGGCCTGGTAGCCGTGATCGTTGGTCTGGGCTACAAGGCCTCGCTGGTGCCATTCCATTTCTGGGCGCCGGATGCCTACCAGGGGGCCCCGGTATCCATCGCCGCGTATATGTCGGTGGTACCCAAGATCGGCGCCATCCTCGCGCTGGCGCAGGTGGTGCGTGACTTACCATTAGGCAGCGATTGGCCGCTGCTTGTCGCTGTCATCTCCGTGCTGACCATGACCTATGGCTATCTGGCGGCACTGGTACAAGGCAAGGTGGTGCGACTGCTGGCCTATTCATCCATTGCCCAGGCGGGCTATTTTCTGCTCGCTATCGTTGCTGTCGGCACAAGCCCATTGGCAACCACCTCCCTGATCATTTTTTCTGCCGCCTACGCAGTGATGAATCTGGGTGCCTTCGCCGTGGTGATGTGCATCGGCCGAAGCCTAGACGACTTCGCCGCCGCCGGGCGCAGAAATGTCGCCATAGGGATTGCCATGGTGGTGTTCCTGCTGTCCCTGGCCGGCATCCCGCCGCTGGCCGGTTTCGTCGGCAAGTTCCTGCTGTTCGGCGCCGCCATGGATGCCGGCTTTACCTGGCTGGCGATCGTCGCGATCCTCAACAGCGTGCTGTCCCTGGCCGTCTACCTGCGCATAGTCGTCGTCATGTACCGGCAAGCCGATACCCAGGCGGCAGCGGCACCGGTGTCCTTGCCGCTGGTCAATCTGGTTATCGTAGTGGCCTTTGCTTTCACACTGGGCATTGGCCTGGCGGCGCAGGCCCTGCTTGGGCCCATGGGCTGATTTCATAACGCATGGATAGCCGCAAGGCAGAGACAGACCACATGTCGGAAAGAAGCATCGTTCCCGCAATGAGCACGCCGCTGGCGTCAATCTTTGGCAGTGGGTTCCTCGTCGTGGTGCCCATTCTTGCCAGCGCCGTCGGCCCCTACGCCGTGCCGGCAATGGTGGTGGTGGCGTTAGTCGCCTTCCTGGTCGGCAGCATTGTCCGGCACAACATTCTTTGCGCAGAACCCGTGTTGGCGAAAGGCGGAAATTCACTGACCGTGATGGTAGAGCGGCTTTCCGACTTTGCCCTGGTAGCCGCCTATGTGGTCTCCGTGTGCCTGTATATCCACATTCTTTCCGCTTTCGTTCTGGCCAGCTTCGAACTGGATACGGCGTTCAACAAGAGCCTGCTGACCACCCTCGTGATTGGCGTGATCACGATCATCGGCCTGCTGGGCGGGTTGAAACCCCTGGAGAAACTGGAGCGCTGGGCACTCTATGTGACCATCGTGATACTCGCCGCGCTTCTCCTCTTGTTCGGCATCCATGATGCCGGTCAATGGCAGGCCTCCGGGCAGTTCACCCTGCCGGAAATGCCGGCGCGCAGCGCCTGGGAGATCGCCACCATCGTGGCGGGCACGTTGATCGTGGTTCAGGGCTTTGAAACCACCCGCTATCTTGGCGAGCATTTCGATGTGGCCACCCGCATCCGCGCATCACGCTGGTCACAATATTTCTCACTCGGTGTCTATGTCCTTTTTGTTGCGCTGGCGCAGCCCATCGTTCCGGTGCTGGAAGGAAAATATGACGACAACAGCCTGATCACGCTGGCGGCGACGGCCTCCTTTCTATTGCCCATTCCCTTGATCATCGCCGCCAGCATGTCGCAATTTTCCGCGGCCGTCGCGGATACCCTGGCGGCCGCCGCCAACATGAAGGAAGCCAGCAAACAACGTATTGACACGCGCTGGGGCTATTTGCTGGTGGGGGCGACCGCGATGGCGCTGGCCTGGTCCGGATCGACCTTTGAAATCATTGCGCTGGCGTCACGCGCCTTCGCTTTTTATTATTTATTGCAGTGTGTCGTGGCCTTTTCCGTTTGCAGGAATCACCGGGAGCGCAGCCTGTTTGTCTTTATCGGGATCATCCTGGCCTTTGTTTTGATCTTTGCCGTACCGGCTGGCTAGTCTGGCCGCCGTCGCGGTGGCCACTTCGTTGATTATCAATTACCTGAATCAGTGATTCTGATAACGGTTCAAGTCGAACAATCCCGACAAAATGGGTTTGCGCCTGGCCTGCAGATCCTGAAACCAGTCGGCCAGGGCCCAGAATTCCGGATGGGTTCGTCTCACGCCATATCGATTGACAAACTGTTCATAGTCGTCATGGTTGCGGATCGTCGCGCAGCGCTGAGTAAAGTCGTCGATGTCCGACAACGCCACGGAAAAGAAGAAGTTGGGATAGGACCCTTCCAGCCAGTTCACCACGGTCATGGTATCCTGGCTGATGTCAGAGCGGTCCCGCTCGCGTTCATCGGCGAGAAATGACGTGACATTCTTGTAAGCCTTGTTGCGGATCAGCGTATAGGCCAGGTCGCCTTCCGCCCTGCCCGTCTTCACTCTGACGAAGGCGACGTCCGGGAAGGCGTGCAGATTCTCACCCTGCAAGCGTGCGATTTTCTGCATCGCGCTGTCTGCGCGGGCGCTCTCCGTGTCCCTGTTTCCACACTCGGTCTTGCCGCAGCGGTTCATGGCTTGCGTCTGTTGCAAGACAGCGGAAAGCCTTCCCTTGAGGTGCCGATACAGCTCGCCCTGTGGGTCGTCGGTCTGGTAACCGGTTACCGACTCGGTCTGCAGCCACGCCTGTGGCGCGGAAAACAGCTCTTCGATGGCGCGGCGCTGACCCACATACCAGCTGTCACGAATGGCCTTGCGCTGGCTGACGGGAAGAAATGCCAGGAAGTAATCCTCACCTTCCATGCGCAGGAAGTCCATGTAGATCCTGGTGCTCATGCGGTGGCCGATGTTGCCATAGACATTGAATCCGGCCACCAGTAAATAATGAATGCGTTCAAACAGGGGGTAATCAATGATCCAGGCCGTTTCCGGCTCGTTACCGATCAACCCATAGGCCACGGAGCCGCTGTCGAAATGGCGAAAGATCGTGAGAGCCGCATTGGGGTTTTCGCCATCGCCATCCCAGATGTAATTCATGGCGTGGTCGAGGTCGTGGCTGCCAATGGTCTTGAACCAGGCCTGCTTTTCCTCCATGTATCGCCGCTGCCCTTCCCAGTAATCCGTCCAGATGCGCAGCAGGTCCAGGTTGCTTCCCTCGTCCGCGGGTAGCTGAAGTTCATTCGCCATCTCGCCGATGAACTGGGCGTTATTGGTGATCACCGGCTGGTTCGGATCGAAGAACATCACCCAGAACTGGTCCTCGATCACGTTCAGGGCGATCTGGCCACGGCAGACCGGCCCCTTGATGAAACCTTCGATGAAGAAATACGCATCGTCCAGCAGAAAGCGGTAGCGTGATTCTGCGGGAATGGCGGAAAAAACCTTGAAGGGATTGGAGGCGACCCAGGTCTCATAGCCTGGCAGTTGACGCACGTCATAGTCCGGCTCAAGAAAGAGTTCACGATAACGCTGCATCCGTTGCCCGGAAAATTCGTAGACGATGTGATTTTTGATCACGATGCCTGGCTGGTATCTCAACAGCCGGTAATAGAATGTGGAGGAGCCCGGGTCATCATAGGGGCGCAGTGTGGGAATTTCATCGATCACCTTGCCGGGTGGCGTGGTCGAACGAACCAAGCGATAGAATTCCCGCGTCGGAGATCCGGAAAAATGGATATGCGCATGGAACAAATGTTCATACAGATAGCGGCTGACCAGGCGCTGTTTGGGGGAATCCTGGTTCAGAAACCGTTCCCATTCCCTGATCTGTGGCAGCACCGTGGCGGAAGGTCCGGGTAACGCCGGTGCGGGTGAGCCTTGTGCCAGCCAGGCAACGAGGGTTTGATATTCCTTTTCAGAAAGATTTGGCATGGCATAAGGCATTCCCCACAGGGGATGCTCTCGGGCATAGTCATCCACCTTCTCGATGGTGGTGCAGGTCTGTTCCCGGTTGAGTTCCAGGGTGAAACTGTCCGGCAGCTTTCCCGTACTCGGCTGGGGATGTTGCTGCTTCAAGCTCAGCAGGTGATAGAGCACCGAGTTCCGCAGATTGTTTTCCGGGCTCGATGGCCCCTCGTTGAGTACCGGCGAAAACCCCCGTGAGCGCCACTCGGATGGCGTTTTGGCATCGATGAACAGGCGTGTCGGCCGCATTTCGTTAATGCGCTTGGGTTCATAGATGCGTTCTTCACTGGCGCCGCGTCGCAGGCCTTCATGGGAGGAAAGTTTCAATTGACATGGCGCATCGTAACAACCGTGGCAAACCACACAGCGACGCTCCAGAATCGGCCTGACATCCTGTTCGTAGTCCACGCGACCGTCTGTCGCGGCCAAGGACAGCGCCTGCTCGAGGTCGCGTTCCATCGAATGCGGCGCCTCCCGCTTGCCATAGATAGCCGCTATCGACAACAGAGCGACGAATAGAGCAAAGAGTAGACTTTTTCTGCCCAGGTAATTTTTCAAGTTATGTCCGATGGTTCTTTAGGGTGATTTACAGGCTCATGCAGGCCTGCCTGTGAATTCCTCTCCGGCCATGAGTGCGGGGCATCATGGTGTATTTCCATCACTGTTTGTTTTCATGTCGGGCTGCGGGGCAATGGAACAAAACCCTTGCGGCTCGACACCCAGGGCCGCATTGAATTTGCTCGACATGTTCTGGAAACCGATCAAGCCGGTAAGCTCGATGATCGCATCGTCATCGAAGTAATGGCGCAATGCCTCGACCTGGGCCTTCGTCGGCTGCCGGTCGCTGTAGGTCACTGCCTCGGCGTAGGCCAGTGCGGTCTTTTCCTTGTCGCTGAAAAGATCACTGTCGGCATAGTTGGCGAGCGATGTCAGTTTCTCATCACTGATGCCGCGCTTCAACGCTGTCGCGGAATTGATGTCGACACAGAAGGGGCACCAATTGATCTGTGAAACCCGCACCGTCACCAGGGTTCTCAGCGCGGGCTCGAGCGGTGACGAGCGGCGGTCGAATGCGCCATAAAGCAAGGCGAGGGCGGCAAACACCTTGGGGGATCGCCCCCATAGGCGGGCAGGCTCCAGAATCGCGCCATACTTGCGTTTCTGGTTCCAGAAAAACAGCCGCACATACCAGGGAAATTTATGATTTTCTGCAGTCGTGATCATTGACATGTTTTTCTCCTGCCTATCCTATTATTAACTCGGCAGCCAACTCTATGCCGCTTAGCCGGCTGATCCATCCTCAACGCAATGGCATTCTCACGTTGGGAAATTGGTATAAACTATAGGCCGTTTTGACTTGGCGTGTCTTGATCTATGACTCTAAACACCGAGGTTAGTGGGGTGATTCTCGCTGGTGGCCAGGCGCGCCGCCTGGGCGGTGTGGACAAGGGCTTGATCGAGCTGTGTGGCAGTACCATGGTAGAGCACAGCATTCATGCCCTTGCACCGCAGGTGCAATCACTGATGATCAGCGCCAACCGCAATCTGGAACAATACCGGGCCTTTGGTTTTGAGGTCGTCGAAGACCGCTTCGGTTCCTTTGAAGGCCCTTTGGCGGGGCTTCGACGCGCATTGGCAACCTGCCGGACGCCCTTGCTCGCCACCCTGCCCTGCGATGCGCCGCTGGCGCCCAATGACTTTGTCGCGCGGCTGCGCGGTCATTTCATTGGTGGACAAACCCTGGCCACCATCGCCCACGATGGCGAGCGCCTGCAGCCATTGTTTGGCCTTTTCAGCCGGGAGGTGCTTGCGGGACTGACGGCCTTTCTCGAACGGGGCGACAGGAAGGTGCATGACTGGGTAAGGTCGCTCGACCCGGTGTATGTCGACTTTTCCGGCTGCGCCGGCGCATTCCGCAATGTAAACACCCCTGAAGACCTGGCGGCCATACGGGACAGGATCCAATGCCAGCCATGAGCCTGAGTCAAACCCTCACCAATGCCCGCGTGCCGGTGGTCGGCTTCGTGGCCTTCAGCGGCACCGGCAAGACGACGTTGCTCACCCGTCTGATTCCGCTGTTGCGCGCCCAGGGCGCGCGACTGGCGGCAGTCAAGCATTCCCATCACCGTTTCGATATCGACACACCCGGCAAGGACAGTTATGAACTGCGCAAGGCCGGCGTCGAACAGATGCTGGTGGCCTCGCGACACCGCTGGGCGCTGATGGTGGAAAACGCCGACGGTAGTGGGGAGCCCTGCCTGAATGAACTGATCGGCCATATCGACCAGACCGGCATCGACTTGATCCTGGTGGAGGGTTTCAGGCACGAGGCCTTTCCCAAGATCGAGCTGCACCGGCCAGAGCTTGGCCACCGACTGCTATACCCCGATGATGCCAGCATCATCGCCTTTGCCAGCAACGAGGCCGGGGCCTTGGATGCATCGGCGCGCCCCGTTCCCTTCCTGGATCTGAACCGGCCGCAGGAGCTTGCCGACTTTCTGCTCAGCCGCTTCGCCCTGTTATCCGATTCCGCTGACAACAATTCTGCTGATAAAAGGTTGAACCCATGACTGACAAGACCCCGCCGTTGCACAGCTGCGACGATTTCGATCCGAATTCACTGCGTGTCGATGAGGCACGTGCTCGCATCCTCGACACATTGAATACCGTCAAGGGTGTCGAGCAGCTTGCGGTGCGACAGTGCCTCGGCCGGGTTCTCGCTGAGGACATCCATTCCACCATCGACGTGCCCTCACACACCAACTCGGCCATGGATGGCTACGCCCTGCGTGGCAGCGACATTCCGACCGAGGGTACGGCCAGTCTGCGGATGATCGGCCGTGCACTGGCCGGAGTGCCGTTCACGGGCCGCGTGGAAGCGGGACAATGCGTGCGCATCATGACCGGGGCGATGATGCCGCAGGGCGCCGACACGGTGATCATGCAGGAGGACGTGAGTGTCGAGGGCGAAAGGATCGCCATCGGCGCCGGTCATAAACCAGGACAGAATGTGCGCCAGGCCGGTGAGGATCTGGCTACTGGTGACTGCGTGTTCAGCGCCGGCAAGTTCATTACCCCGGCCGATCTCGGCATGCTGGCCTCCATGGGCATTGCCGAGGTGCGGGTGTGGCGGCGGGTGCGTGTTGCCTTCTTCTCCACCGGCGACGAACTGCGCAGTGTCGGTCAACCGCTGGGCGACGGCCAGATCTACGACAGCAACCGTTATACCCTGCATGGCATGCTGACCCGCCTCGGCGTCGAGCTGCTGGACATGGGCGTGATTGCGGATCGCCGCGATGAGATCGAGGCAGCCTTTCAGGATGCCTCACAGATTGCCGATGTGCTGATCACCTCCGGCGGCGTATCGGTGGGCGAGGCGGATTATGTCAAGGAAACGCTGGAGAAGATTGGCGAGGTCAATTTCTGGAAGATCGCCATGAAGCCGGGTCGTCCACTTGCCGTTGGGCGCATCGGTCACTGTCATTTCTTCGGCCTGCCCGGCAACCCGGTGTCCGCCATGGTGACCTTTTATCAGTTCGTGCAGCCGGCGCTGCAAAAGATGTCCGGGCGGGAAGTCAGCCCTCCCCTGCTGCTGAAGGCAAGAACCACTTCACGACTGAAAAAGACCCCGGGGCGCATCGATTATCAACGCGGCTGGCTGGAGACCGACGAGCAGGGAGAACTGGTGGTACACAGCACCGGCCAGCAGGGCTCCGGCATGTTGAGTTCCATGGGCAAGGCCAACTGCTTTATTGTTCTGCCATTGGAAAGCAAGGCTATCGAGGCCGGCAACCTGGTGACCGTTCAGCCCTTTGCGGGATTGATCTGAGCATCGGTTCGGCAAAAACCAGGCATAAAAAACGGGGCTGAAGCCCCGTTTTTTTGCGCTGAAATATCCCGGTTGTCAGCCAATGGCCGCCACACAGAGCGCCAGCAGGCTGCCCGGCATCAGGCCAAGGTAGAGGATGCCCAATGCATTGGCGGACAGGATGATGCGCATGTCGGCCGAGCCCTGCAGGGGCGTGGTATCGACCGGCTTGTCGAAATACATCAGCTTGATAACGCGCAGGTAGTAGAACGCGCCGATGATGGAGAAGATCACGCCGAGCACCGCCAGCCAGGTCAGGCCGACACCGACGACGGATTGCAGCACCGCCAGCTTGGCGTAGAAACCCACGGTGGGCGGCACGCCGGCCATGGAGAACATCAGGATCAGCATCATCAGGGCAAACCAGGGGCTGCGCTCGTTGAGGCCCTTGAAGTCTTCCAGGCGATCCGCCTCGAAACCGGCGCGGCTCAACAGCAGGATCATACCGAAGCCGCCGGCGCCCATCAGCGCATAGGTGATGGCGTAGAACATGGCGGAGGAATAACCTTCCGAGGTGCCGGCGAGGATACCCAGTAGCAGGAAGCCGACGTGGGAGATGGTCGAATAGGCCAGCATGCGCTTCATGTTGGTCTGCGCAATGGCAATGATATTACCCACCGCCATGGACAACACCGCCATGATGATGAGGATCTCCTGCCACTGCACGTGCATGTCGCCCAGCCCTTCCACCAGCAGGCGCATGACCATGGCGAAGGCGGCGATCTTTGGCGCCGTGCCGATGTACAGGGTGATGGCCGTAGGTGCACCGTGGTAGACATCGGGCAGCCACATGTGGAACGGCACCGCGCCCAGCTTGAAGGCCATGCCGACGATCACCAGCACCATGCCCAGCCCGGCGACCATCATCTTCGAGTCATCCAGGGACTTGATGGCGGCGTTGATCTCCGCCAGATCGAGGCTGCCGGTGATGCCATAGATGAGCGACATGCCATACAGCAACATGCCCGAAGCCAGCGCGCCGAGGACGAAATATTTCATCGCCGCCTCGGTGGCGTTGATGGAGTCACGCTGCAGGGCGACCATGGCGTACATGGACAGGGAGAGCAACTCCAATCCGAGGTAGAGGGTGAGCATGTTGTGCGCGGATATCAGCACCATCATGCCCAGCACGCCAAACAGGCCGAGGATGAAAAACTCGCCCTTGAACAGGTTGCGGGCTATCAGGTAGCTGCGCGAATAGACGAACACCACGGCGGTCACCAGGTAAACGAACACCTTCAGCACATCACCCATGGGATCGGAAACAAAACTGCCACTGAAGGTGATCACCGTTTCCCCTGTGTGCAGGGTAACGGTCAGCACCGCGGCACCGATCAGGGTGGCAAGAGACATCAGGTAAGTAATCACCTTTTTGTCCTTGCTGATGAAAAGGTCAGCCAACAAGATAACGCAGGTGGCTGCGAGAACGAAGATTTCCGGCACCGCTGGCAGGAGATTGGGCATTTCAAAGCTGCTTGGGGTCGTCATAGTTTCGAGTGCATCACTTGTTCAATGAGGTGGTCGACCGTTGCATGCATCACATCCAACAGCGGTGCGGGCCACAGACCCAGCGCGAGTACGGCAACAGCCAGCACGCCCAGAATGAAGAATTCACGCCTGTTGACGTCCTTCAGGGCGGCGACTTTGTCATTGGCGACCTCGCCGAAAATCACCCGCTTGACCATCCACAGGGTGTAGGCGGCGCCGAAGATCAGGGTGGTGGCGGCAAGGAAGGCAATCCAGAAATTGGCCTTGAAGGCGGCCAGAATGACCATGAACTCGCCGACAAAGCCGGAGGTACCAGGCAGACCGGCGTTGGCCATGGCGAACAACACCATGAACGAGGCAAAGATCGGCATGGTGTTGGCGACACCGCCATAGTCCGCGATCTGGCGGCTGTGCATACGGTCATACATAACACCGACACAGAGGAACATGGCGCCGGAAATGAAGCCGTGTGAAATCATCTGCACCAGCGCGCCTTCGATGGCCATGCCCATGCCCTGGGTGCTGCCGGTGTTGGCGTAGATGGCGAAGATCATGAAGAAACCCAGGGTGACGAAGCCCATGTGTGAAATGGACGAATAGGCAATCAGCTTCTTCATGTCCTTCTGTACCAGGGCGACGAAGGCGATATAGACCACAGCGATCAGCGACAGGACGATCATCAGCCAGTCCAGCTGTTGCGAGGCATCCGGCGTGATGGGCAGGCTGAAGCGAACGAAACCGTAGGTGCCCATCTTCAGCATGATGGCGGCCAGGATCACCGAGCCGCCGGTGGGCGCCTCCACGTGCGCATCAGGCAGCCAGGTATGCACCGGCCACATGGGTACCTTGACCGCAAAGGCGATCAGGAAGGCGAGGAAGATAAGGATCTGCTCGGTCATCCCCAGCGGCATGTTCTGCATATCGAGAATGCCGAAGGAACCGGACTGGGTGTACATGTAGATCAGCGCGACCAGCATGAACACCGAACCGAGGAAGGTGTACAGGAAGAACTTGATGGTGGCGTATACGCGCCGTTCGCCGCCCCAGATGCCGATGATCAGGAACATGGGGATCAGCATCGCCTCCCACAGCACGTAGAACAAGATAGAGTCCAGCGCACTGAACACGCCGATCATCAACCCGTCCATGATCAGGAAGGCGGACAGGTACTGGGCAGCCTTGTACTTGATGACTTCCCAACCGGCAATCACCACCAGCACGGTGGAGAAAGCCGTCAACAGAATCAGCGGCATGGAAATGCCGTCGACGCCGAGGTGGTAATTGATGTTGAAAGCCGGGATCCAGCTGGCGTATTCGACAAACTGCATCTGGTAGGTGCTTTTATCGAAGCCGGTCCATAGCGGGATTGTCAGCAGGAAGGTAAGCACAGAGACAGCCAGCGCAATCACACGCGCCAGCGGGGCCTGCTCATCCTTGCTGAAGAACAGCACCAGCAGGCCACCGATGATCGGTGTCCAGATGACTAAACTGAGAAGAGGCAAATCAGCCAACATGCAACAAGACCCTTTTCTAATTTTTTGTTTGAGCCGCGCGGCCCATCAGAAGCCAACGGCCAGGCTGATCAAGGCCAGCAAACCGACAATCATCGCGAAGGCATAGTGGTACAGGTAGCCGGTCTGCACGAAGCGGATCTTGCTGGAGATCCAGCCGACACTCTTCGCCGTACCATTGACGATCAACCCATCGATCAGCTTCGCATCGCCGACATTCGACAACAAACGTCCCAGCTTGCGTGAACCGCCGGCAAAGAAGCTGTCGTTGAAGGCATCGAAGCCATAGTTGTTCTCCAGCACCTTGTAGACCAGCGAGAACCGGTCCTTGATCATGGCCGGGATATCCGGACGCTTCAGATAGAAGAAGGCGGCGGTCGCCAGCCCGGCCATGGCCAGGAGGAAAGGCGGCGCCATCACACCATGGACGATGAAACCCCAGATGCCGTTATAGCGTTCGCCCAACTGCGCAAGGACATCGTGCTCAGGCTTGACGTAGATGGCATCGCCAAACATGCCGGCGAACAGCATCGGCTCGATGAAATACGCACCCGCAAGTACGGAGGGAACGGCCAGGGCGAGCAACGGCCAGGTCACCACGCGTGGACTCTCATGCAGGTGCGAACGCGTGTGTTCGTCCATGCGTTCCTGGCCATGAAACACCAGGAAGAACATGCGGAAGCTGTAGAAGGCGGTAATGAAGACGCCCAGCACCACGGCGAAATAGGCAAAGCCGGCACCGGGAATCTGCGAGGCGTGCACGGCCTCGATGATTGCATCCTTGGAGAAGAAACCGGAAAGCCCCGGGAAACCGATCAGGGCCAGGGAACCGATCAGCATGCACCAGTAGGTGATCGGCATGTATTTCTTCAGGCCACCCATCTTGCGGATGTCCTGCTCATGGTGCATGGCGATGATCACCGAACCCGCCGCCAGGAACAGCAGCGCCTTGAAGGCGGCGTGTGTCAGCAGGTGGAAGATGCCGGCGGCGTAGGCGGAAACGCCCAACGCCACGGTCATGTAGCCGAGCTGCGATAGCGTGGAATAGGCGATCACGCGCTTGATGTCGTTCTGGATGATGCCGAGCATACCCATGAACAGCGCGGTGATGGCACCGATGATGAGGATGAAACTGAGCGCAGTCTCGGTCAGCTCATAGATGGGCGACATGCGGGCGACCATGAAGATACCGGCGGTAACCATGGTCGCGGCATGGATCAATGCGGAGATGGGTGTCGGGCCCTCCATGGAATCCGGTAGCCACACGTGCAAAGGCACCTGCGCCGACTTGCCCATGGCGCCGATGAACAACAGGATACCGATCACCGTCATCAGCGACCAC
Source organism: Chromatiales bacterium (assembly GCA_026982475.1). Classification (GTDB taxonomy): domain Bacteria; phylum Pseudomonadota; class Gammaproteobacteria; order SZUA-152; family SZUA-152; genus DRQN01. The sequence goes on along the minus strand of JALSHB010000017.1, from coordinate 1,729 downwards.
TCGACGCCGGGGATGATCTCCATGGTCAGCCCGGCCAGCGCCGGGGCGGCATCGAACACATCCTGATAGTCCAGGCTGTTGAAATACATCAACACCGCGGCAATAGCAAGTATGAAGCCGAAATCTCCCACGCGATTGACGAGGAAGGCCTTGAGGTTGGCATAGATGGCCGTCTCGCGCTTGTACCAGAAACCGATAAGAAGATATGAAACCAGGCCCACCGCTTCCCAGCCGAAGAACAGCTGCATGAAGTTGTTGGACATCACCAGCATCAGCATGGAGAAGGTGAACAGCGAAATGTAGCAGAAGAAGCGCTGATATCCAGGGTCATCTTTCATATAGCCAATGGTGTAGATGTGCACCATCAGCGAAACGAAGGTGACCACCAGCAACATCACGGCCGTCAACTGGTCGATGAGGAAACCGACCTCGAAACGGATGCCGTCACTGACCATCCAGGTATACACCGCCTGGTTGTAGACCGCGGCACCGTCGAAAATCACATCCTTGAACACGATCACGGACATGACGAAGGAAATGGCCACGCCGATGATGGTGATCCAGTGGGCACCACTGCGGCCAATCTGTTTGCCAAACAGGCCGGCGACGATGGCGCCGAACAGGGGGGCAAGAACGATGGTCAGATATACGTTTTCCATATTTCTTTTCCGGATCAGCCGTTCAGCGAGTTGATATCATCGACATTGATGGACCTGCGATTGCGGAACAGCACCACCAGGATGGCGAGGCCAATCGCGGCTTCGGCTGCGGCAACCGTCAAAATGAAGAACACGAAGACCTGGCCCGCGATGTCTCCCAGAAAATGCGAGAAGGCGACGAAATTCATGTTCACCGCCAACAGCATCAGCTCCACGGCCATCAATATGATGATGACGTTCTTCCGGTTGAGGAAGATGCCGGCAACACTGATGCAGAACAGAATTGCACCCAGGATCAGAAAATGTGACATCGAAATCATGTAGTTCCCACCCGCGGTGAGTTTGTCTGAGGTCGGTTGATGCGCTAACCGACGATGGTTGTTAGTCGTTCGGAGCTTGCTGGTCGTCGCGCTTCTCGGCGGCCATCTTGACCAGACGGACACGATCCTTGCTTTTCACCAGCACCTGCTCCTCGGGTTTCATGAAGTTGGTCTTTACCCGCTTGCGCAACGTCAGGGCAATGGCGGCAACGATCGCCACCACCAGAATGACGGCGGCCAGTTCAAAGGCAAACAGATATTCGGTGTACAGCACCAGACCTATTTCCCGCGTATTGCTGTAGTCCGCACCGTGGGGCTCGGGCGCCGGAAACTTGTCCAGGCCAAAACGCGCGGGACCGACGATGTAGGCCAATTGCGCCACCATGATGATGGCGACCAGCAGGCCAACCGGCAGATAGCGGGCAAAGCCTTCGCGCAACACGGTCAGATTGATGTCCAGCATCATCACCACGAACAGGAACAGCACCATCACCGCGCCGACATAGACCAGCACCAGCGTAAGGGCGAGGAATTCGGCCTCCAGCAGGATCCAGATCGCCGCGCTGGTAAAGAATGCCAGCACCAGAAACAGGGCCGCAAACACCGGATTGCGCACAGTGATGACTGCACCGGCGGACAACACCAGTACGGTCGAAAATATGTAGAAGATTGTTTGTTCCACGCCTATACCGTCAATTTGCGATTATCGATACTTAGCATCGGCGGCACGATCTGCCGCGATCTGCTTCT
>JALSHB010000016.1 GCA_026982475.1 Chromatiales bacterium | reverse complement strand
CCTTCGGCGAGCAGGGCCTGATCGAAAAGGATCTCGGCCATGTCCTTGAACAGCTCTTCGTTCCCCTCTTCCTTGAGCCTGGCCACCAGCGGGTGCTCCGGGTTGAGTTCGAACACCGGCTTGCTGGTCGGCACATGCTGGCCGGCAGAGCGCAAGATGCGTTCCAGGTTGGCGCTCATGTCGTGCTCGCCGGTCACCAGGCAGGCCGGCGACGAGGTCAGACGATGGGTCAGGCGCACATCGGCCACCTTGTCGCCCAGCGCCTCCTTGACCTTGGCGACGAGATCCTTGAATTCCTTCTCGACCTTCTCGTGGGCCTTCTTTTCTTCCTCGTCTTCCAACTCGCCCAGGTCCAGTTCACCCTGGGTCACGGACTTCAGCGGTTTGCCGTCGAACTCGGTCAACGAGCTGACCAGCCATTCGTCGACGCGCTCGGCCAGCAGCAACACCTCGATGCCCTTGTTGCGGAAGATCTCCAGATGCGGGCTGTTCTTCGCCGCGGCGAAGCTGTCGGCGGTGATGTAGTAGATGGCCTTCTGTCCGTCCTTCATGCGCGAGACGTAATCGGCCAGCGATACGTCCTGCGTCTCGCTGTCGGTATGGGTGCTGGAGAAGCGCAGCAGGCGCGCCAGCTGTTCCTTGTTGGCAAAGTCCTCGCCCGGGCCTTCCTTCATCACGCGGCCGAACTCCCGCCAGAAGGTGGCGTATTTTTCCGGCTCCTTTTTGGCCATCTCTTCGAGCAGGCCCAGCACCTTTTTCACCGAGCCGGCGCGGATGGAATCGATCACCTTGTTGTGTTGCAGGATCTCGCGCGAGACATTGAGCGGCAGATCGTTGGAATCGATGACGCCGCGCACGAAGCGCAGGTAATTGGGCATCAGCTGTTCGGCGTCGTCCATGATGAACACGCGTCGCACGTAGAGCTTGATGCCGTGACGGCGCTCGCGGTCCCACAGGTCGAAGGGCGCGCGCGCGGGAATGTAGAGCAGCGAGGTGTATTCGTACTTGCCCTCGACGCGATTGTGGGTCCACGCCAGCGGGTTTTCGAAATCATGGGCGACGTGCTTGTAGAACTCTTGGTATTCCTCATCGCTGATCTCGCTCTTGGGGCGCGTCCACAGCGCCGAGGCGCGATTGACGGTCTCCCACTCGATCTCGTCGGACTTCTCTTCCTCACCCACGGCCTCTTTCGGCATCAGGATGGGCAGGGTGATGTGATCGGAATACTTGCGGATGATATTGCGCAGGCGGTGGCCATCGAGGAATTCGTCTTCCCCCTCGCGCAGGTGCAGGACGATCTCGGTGCCGCGCTCGGGGCGCTCGATGGTCTCCAGCGAATACTCGCCCTCGCCGGCCGATTCCCAGCGCACGCCGTGTTCGGCGCCGAGGCCGGCGCGGCGGGTGGTCAGGGTCACGTGATCGGCGACGATGAAGGAGGAATAGAAGCCGACGCCAAACTGGCCGATGAGATGCGCGTCCTTGGCCTGGTCGCCGGTCAGGGACTCGAAGAACTGCGCGGTGCCGGACTTGGCGATGGTGCCGATGTGGTCGATGACCTCCTGGCGGGTCATGCCGATGCCGTTGTCGCGCACGGTGATGGTGCGCGCCTCCTTGTCGTAGCTGACCCAGATCTTCAGGTCCGTGTCATCCTCGAACAGGGCATCGTCGGAAAGCGCCTCGAAGCGCAGCTTGTCGGCGGCGTCGGAGGCGTTGGAGATCAACTCGCGAAGAAAGATTTCCTTGTTGCTGTACAGGGAGTGGATCATGAGGTTCAGCAACTGCTTGACCTCAGTCTGGAATCCCAGGGTTTCCTTGTGCGCTTCGACAGTCATCGTTTCGTGCTCCTCGTCATTGCCAATACGGACGGCCGCGCGCCGCTTGCGGCGGGCGGCCGGGTCAAAGATTTCGTCTGATATGGGGACGCGGAAAAAAAGAACAAGAGGTGAAACAGGCGGGCGAACGCGGAAAAACAAGCAAGGCGGGATCAGTGTCTGGCGGCGACCTTGGCCTCCAGCAGAAAGCGCCGGAACTGGCGCTGGCGCTCGCGATCCAGCGGCGGAAAACTCAGGCCGGCGCCGGACGCCGTGGTACGCACCACCTGCGCCTGGATGCGGTATTCCTTCGGCGTGGGCGTGGCGGGGATATGGAACACCAGTTCCACATCGGCAGCCTTTTCCAGCAGCAACTCACCGGCGGCCAGGAAGGCGCCCCCCATGCCGATGTTCTCGGTACGGCAGCGAAACATGCCCAGCAGGCTGGATTCGTGACAGTGGACTTCCGTATCCAGGGCCAGGGTGTGGCGATACGCCTTGCGCTGATCCTGCACCAATTCCGACATCGAGATCCCCCACCTGAATGTAAAAAATCACCGCCTATGCTATCGGCCTGCGCACAGAGATTCCACTGTATTTCCCCGCGTGGCCATCAGTGAAATTCAGTACTGAATGCCTGGAGAGGCGATTGAAACGCCATGCGCAGCAACCCGTCGATCACCGGCAGGCAATCGATCAGGGCGCCGCCTTGCGGAATGGCGTCACGTACTTTGCGGCGTACTCCCGTGACAAACGCTTGGCCTGTGCCAACTGCTCACTACTCAGCCGCTTGGCCAGCCGGTCGCGACTGCGCCCGTGCCGGGGGTCGTCATTCATGGCCGCCAGGTCAAACCAGACATAGGCCTGCACCAGATCCCGCTCGACACCAACACCCTTGGCATACATGACGCCAAGATTCGCCTGCGAGGCTGCGTTGCCGTTCTCGGCGGCCCGGCGATACCACTGGAAGGCCTTTTTATAGTCCTGTGGCACCCCCTGCCCGGCGTGATACATCACGGCAATGGCGGCCTGTGCCGCGGGCTCGCCCTTCTCTGCCAGGGGCTGCCACTCGGAAAAGGCCTTTTCGAACTGCCCCTTCTGAATGGCCTTCGCGCCGTCTTCGACACCGGCATGCGAGGGCAGACACGGCACGACCAGCAGCAGGGCGAGGAAGACGTGATTTTGGAGCTTGCGAATGGACATTCTTCTGATCCTTTGCGCACGTCGAAAGCGATGGCGCGCCATCTGATCTAACAGGGCATTCCCTTACCCACCCCACTGCAACAATGAGTACAGGAACGGGAGTAGAAGCAAGTACTGAACCTGAATCCGTAGACCCATGACGGATGAAGCTACGAATCCAGGCTGGAGAAAAACTGGTGCCGACACACGGACTCGAACCGCGAACCTACTGATTACAAATCAGTTGCACTACCAATTGTGCTATGTCGGCGTGAAGCTGTGCATTTTAGGCACTGGGGGGACAGTATGCAATTCATTTACATGCCTCTCGTTGCACCAGCTCGATGCCCGGCTGGCTGTCAGCCAGCGCGGCAATGCTGGCAATAGTCTCGGTTTGCGCACTGTCCACACTGAGATCCAGCCATTTTTCCTTGGTCACCCGATAGCGGGGCTTCATCATGGTGGCAGCATCCAGGCGCCGCACCTGGTTGAAACGTTTGGTAGCCGTGCTCTTGCGCGAGAAGATGCCCAGCGAGATCGCATTCTTCATCTTGCCCTTGCCCATGACATACATGTCATCCAGGCCCTTTTCCTGCAGCGCCTGCACCTTGCGCTGCGCATCCGCGTAGGATTTGAGCGGTGGCAGGTATACCCAATAGCCCTTGAGTTCACGGCGCTCGCTCAGACGCTGTTCGGGCGTGATATCGAGCGCCCGCAGCGCCTTGTACATACGCCCCGCATCGCTTTCGTCCTTGAAGGGGCCCAGCGTGAAACAGCTCATCACAATGGGGGACGGTGGCTCGAACTGCGGTTCGGTCTCGGCCCCGCCCTCAGGCCTGGAGTTCGCTTGCACCGGCGGTGGCATCTCGACTCGGGCCGCAGCCGGCGGAGAAGGTGTCGCTACAGGCACAGACGGGACCTGGCTTGGCGAGCCCAGCCCACGCTCCCGCAGGAGCACGAGGCGCTCCACACCCGCGGGCAACGTCTCGCTTTGAAGCAGCGGGGGCTCAGCCTGCCTCGGCTGGCTGTACTGCCAGTAGAAAAACGCCAGATTCAGCAACAGGAAGAGCCAGAAGACCAGTCTCATGACGTATTCATCGCGATAATGTTCAGGCCCTTGAGCACCAAATCAGGTTCGTGGCGGACTTCGCAGGGCAACAATGGTAGCAAATCCGGCGCAGCACCTCCGCAGAGGATCGTCGTCAGCGGCACACCGAGCATCGCACGCACTTCCCGCAGCAGGCGCTCGACCAGCCCCGCGGTGGCCTGCAGGCTTCCCCCGCTGACCGCGGCTTGTGTGTCGGTAGCCAGCAACCCGCCCGCGACAGCGTCGACATCACCACGCACGCCGGCCGTATTGTTGAACAGGCTGGCGCGCATCAGGCCGACACCGGGCACGATCAGCCCACCCAGATGGCGTCCCTCGGCATCCATGACATCCAGGGTGGTTGCTGTGCCACTGTCGACGACACACACCGCACCAGACAGCAGCTGGCGCGCCGCGATCAAGGCCGCCCAGCGATCGGCGCCCAGCTGCTCGGGCTGCGCATAGCCATTCACCACCCCGCAGGCCCGCGCCTGCGCCGAGACAAGCTCCAGTGGCAGATGCCAGGACGTCTCGACCCAGGACCTCAGCGCCTGCACACGCCCCGCGGAGACGACACTGGCCAACAGGACCCGCTGTGGCGGTGTCGGCAGCGACCATGGTTGCGACAAAGTCGCCATGAATTCATTATCGGCGTAATCCACCTGCCCGACGGCGGACATTTCCCCATTTCGGGAAAATGCCCACTTCAGCAGCGAATTACCGGCATCGATCAGCAGGCAATCAGGCATTGGTCAGTCGCTCCACGGCCGCGCGCAGGCTGATTTCACCGCTATGAAAATGCCGTCGCTCGCCATTTTTCAACACCAGTATCAGCGCGCCATTCTCGTCCACACCCTGCGCGACACCGGAGATCTCGGCCGCCGGCGTCTGCAGCACCACCTCACGGCCGGCAAAGGCATCGGCCGACAGCCACTCGTCACGAAAGCTGTGCAATCCATCGTCGTCGTACCGACCTGCGGCATCGATGAGGCATGAGAGAATTCGAGACGCAAGCCTGTTGCGGGCCACCCGGCGGCCAAGGCAGGACTCCAGATCCGACCAGGGCTGGTCGATGGCCTCTTGCGCAACGTCCGTGACGCGGACGTTCAAGCCGACCCCGATGACAACCTCACAGGGCCCGTTGCTCTCGCCCGATATCTCCAGCAAGACGCCGGCCAATTTGCGACCATCCAAGAGAATGTCATTTGGCCACTTGAAGCCCAGCCCCTCGACACCCTCCTCGCGCAAGGCGCGCAGCAATGCGACCCCCACAGCAAGGCTCAGGCCACCGAGCTCCGTCGCCCCCCGCGAAAAACGCCAGCGCAGGGAAAGGTAGAGATTGCCGCCAAACGGAGAGACCCACTGGCGCCCGCGCCGGCCACGGCCAAAACGCTGAAATTCGGCGAGACAGGCACGCGCGCGTTCTGTTGCGCGCAGGGGACGCTCAATCAAATAGGTATTGGTGGAGTCCACATCGAACAGCACATCAAGGCCACCAAGGGACTGACGCGCCGCCTCCGTGAGGGCGCCGAGAATGCGCTCAGCGTCCAGTAACTCAACCGCCTGCGCCAAGCGGTATCCCTTGCCACGAACGTGAAAAATATCGACCCCCGCCAACTCCAGCGCCTGGATCATCTTCCATACCGCCGCACGGGAGCAGCCCAGCCGCTCACCCAGCTGGTTGCCGGAATGAAAATGGCCGTCGCAGAGTAGTTCCAAAAGGGCTTTAGATAGCGCCACGTATCATTTCCGGTTAACCGTTGGCACGAGGAAGCAGGCCTTGTGGCAACGCCTTCGCACCGGTGGCGAAAGCATGCGGGGAAGGGAATTCTAGCAAAAAAAAACCCTCGCCGTATAAGCGAGGGTTTAGGGATAGAACCTGGCGGTGACCTACTTTCACATGGGGAAGCCCCACACTATCATCGGCGCTAGAGCGTTTCACTTCCGAGTTCGGAATGGGATCGGGTGGTGCCACTCCGCTATGGCCGCCAGGAAAACTGTCATCAGGCAGGATACGGCCGTCTGCCTGACATTGAATCGGGAAGTCGTGCTAAGGGGTATGTTACATCCATGCCCGCTCATATAACTCAAAAACCACTTGGGTGTTATATGGTCAAGCCTCACGGTCAATTAGTACAGGTTAGCTTCACGCATTGCTGCGCTTCCACACCCTGCCTATCAACGTCGTAGTCTCCAACGGACCTTCAGGGAGCTCGAGGCTCCAGTGAGATCTTATCTTGGGAGGGGCTTCCCGCTTAGATGCTTTCAGCGGTTATCCCTTCCGAACATAGCTACCCGGCAATGCCACTGGCGTGACAACCGGAACACCAGAGGTTCGTCCACTCCGGTCCTCTCGTACTAGGAGCAGCTTCCCTCAAATCTCAAACGCCCACGGCAGATAGGGACCGAACTGTC
>JALSHB010000015.1 GCA_026982475.1 Chromatiales bacterium | reverse complement strand
AAGGACAAACAGGTAGCGCATGTCACATACCCGCCTGTGCCGCTTCGCCGTGGCGGTGACAGGGACGGCAGTCTTCCCCCAGCCGATGTACGCCACGCAGGCCATTGCCCGTATCCACGCCGCCCTGCTCCAGCACCGTTTCCATGGCGTGACAGAGCACGCATAACTGCGAAAAGTCACCCTCGTCGGTGGTCACCGGCCAGGCCTGTTGACGAAAGTCCGCCGTCAGCCGGCTGGCGCCCCGGTCCGAGCGGTCGATGATGAGTCCGGCATTCTGCGTGCCGTGCATGGCGTGACAGTCCGTGCAGGCCACGCGGCTGGGGTAGACATAATCGTTACGCAGGCCGGCGTAGGTGCGCCCGCCGCCGGCGACCTCGCCGTGCTTGTCGCTGTAGCGCCAGGCGTCCTCGATGGCGACGAGCGGGTCATCGAAGGCCGTGGTGGTGATATCGAAGCCGCTCTGCTGGTGATCGCGGTTGTGGCAACGCAGGCAGAAATCACTCAGCGAGGCATAGGGCGTGGCCAGCCCGCTGGCATCGGCGAAGCGGGTCAGGTCGCGGTTGATGTCGAAACGCCCGTCCATGTCGGAGGCCACGTGGCAGGCCAGGCACTGGTCATCGCGCAGCGGCTCGCGGCCGGGCGTGACGAAGTCGTGGCCATTGACGCCATCACCCGGCGGGTGCGCCGGCAGGTCGGTCGGATTGTGGCAAAGCACGCAACGGCGCGGCTGTTGCACGCCATTGCCGCCGTGACAGCCCGCGCAGCTGTCGTAGCCCTTGTCCTGCACGATGCCGCGGATGCGCGGCGCCTGACGATGGATCAGCGTCAGTGGATGACAGGCGGCGCAGTCCGCCAGGCCCCAGGCCGAACCGTCACCACCGTGCCCGCTGCCAAGGATGAGATGGCCGGCGTCGCGCAGGGACATCGATTCATCCGCCTCGATACCGCATCCCGTGAGCAGCAAAATCAGCGGCAACAAGGGCAGCCTGCTCATGGCCGCCTCCGGTGACAATCGCTGCAATAGTCGACGTCGTGACAACGGCCGCAGCTGGCGGTGTCGAAGCGCGCCTCCAGGCCGTGGGCGGAAACATAGGCCAGGGGATGAACCCGATGGCGGGAACTGTCACGGCGGAAATGACAATCGGTGCAGAAGGAAAGATCGAGATGACACTCACGGCATTGCGACTCGTCGAGCCGTGAATCCTCGGCATGATTGGCGATATAGTTGAAGTTATGGTCCTGTGGCCAGATTTTTTGCCGCTGGTCGTGACACAGATCGCAACGCCAGGGGGCGCTGATCCGGTCCACGTGGCAACTGTGGCAGATCTCACGCAGGGGTTCATTGGCGATGACGTTGATCACCCGCAGGCGTTCAAGATCACGGATGTCGGTGGGATTGAAGGGATGACAGCGCAGGCAGGCATCACCATCCGCCTCCATCACCGCCTGATGGGCCTTGTGCGGATAGAAAATATCCGCGCGCTGGTGACGCTTCTCCCACCAGCGTTCGTCCTTTTCATTCGTGGCCTCGCCCGCCACACTCAGGGGCAGACAGAGCAGGACCAGCAACAGCATCAGGCCCGGTCCCTTCATGGCAACACCGCCAGACCGCGATCGTCGAGGTAATAACTGAGACGCACACCGGCACGATATTCATCGTGCAGATTGCTGTTGTGAATGAAGCTGACAAAGGCGGATGCATACAGGCCGGCGCGTACCGCCTGCTCCACCTGCGCCTCCAGGCCCAGCACGCGATTGGCGCCGATCAGCCGCCGCTGTTGAAACTGTGCCACGCCACTGACGGCACCGCGCCGCCGCGCCGACAGGGCGGCGCCAAGCTGGAAGTAGAGACCGGTGTTCTGATCGTCGCGCAGACGCAGATGGTCGAACTGCGCGGACCAGGTTCGGCCACGCGGGCGGCGTCCGCCGGCCTCCAGGCTGAGGCCATGGCCATTGTCGGTATAACCGCCCTCCGGGGCCTCGCGCCAAACGCGGCGCAGGCACAGCTGGCCACTGACGCCCTGGCGCAGACGCTGATGCCATTCGCCGCTCAGGGTCATCTGCCCCTTGCGGGCATAGTGGGCATAGAAGCGCTGGCGAAACGTCAATCGCGCCTGGCTGGGCGTATAGGTCTCGAAGCGCAGCCGCGCAAGGAATTGTTCCGAGAGATTGCCCGCCACGACGGCCTGCACGTTTTCCAGTCGTCTTTGCGCCGGCAGATAGCTGCCCTGAAGCAGCGTCGTCAGCGCCGCCTCGCCGGGCGATGTTCGCCAGCCGGCAGTGATGCGGTCCACGGAGCGTACATCGACCAGGCGTTGCCAGCCAAGCCGCAGCGTCCCCGGCCCCAGGCCGGGCTGCGCAGGCAGCGCGTAACGCACGTCCGCCCCGTACAGGGTCTGGGCGTCCAGGCCACGAAAACCCGCGATGCGCCCGGCACGTCCCGCATAGATGCCGGCGCCCAGGCGCGGCCCACGCAGGCGCAATTGCGCGCCGTCCAGGGTATAAAAACCGAGCCCGTCGGCACGCTGGAAACGCCCCAGTCCAACAACGAGTCGATGTTCGGGCAGCAAGCCCGGTGACAACCCCTTTTCCACATACAGCTGGTAAAGACGGGCCTCGCTGACGCCATCACGGCGGCGCAGGGCCAGGCTCAGTCCCGTCCGGATTTTCCGGGCGGCATCGGCATATGACATATCCCCCCGTGCCTCGAACTGTCCCTGATCGGCGAATGCGCGATTGTCCGTCTGCATCAGCGCGTCGAGGCGGGCGGAGATCCCCGCCGTGGCCATGCCCGCAAACGACAGGCCGGCCAGCAGGCAGAGCGGGACGACGAACGGACAGGACAACGGCACATTGCGGCCTCAGGCCTTGTCGGCCGAATCCCCATCGACAGCCGCCGGCCTGCCCTTCAGCACCGCCCAGGCGACGATGGCCCCCAGGGCCACGACACAGCTGCCACAGGTGGAACAGCGGCCCTCCCGGGGAACGGTGCAGTTGCTCGTCAGGGCGACATGGCCAAGGGCGAAGCCGGCGCCCGCCAGCCAGGGCAGGGTCCGCTGCAGGGGTGTTGTTCGGGGGTCGTGTTCAGGGCTGTTGTGATTCATGTCAGAACCGGGCTCCGCAAAAAGTGGTGAATGCCACGGCGGCCAAGGGGAGGAGACGCCGCCGTGGCATTCAACCGTTACAAAATCATTGGAACTTGCGACGACGCCTGAGCAGGGCCAGGGCGCTCAGCAACACCAGCCCCGCACCGGCGCCGCCACCCGATGCGGCCTGGGCATCGTCGACAGCCGGCGTCGGTGCATTGCCGGCGCCGAGCGCCAGGTCGGTGACGGCGAAATCACTGAAGTGATCGGTCCAGAACAAAACATAACCATCAGTAGTTTCCGTCCGGGGCTGCACGCCAACCACATCGGCGCTGTCGATGGACTGCCACTGGCCCGCATCGCTAGCAGTCACCACATGCAACCGCTGGAGGTCGTCGCTGGCGCCGTTATAGGGAAGCCTGATCAGCAGGCGCGCCGAATCGAAACGGGTCACGGCCTGACTGCTGGAATCATGCGCCCGCAGGCTAAGCACCGGAGAAACCAGCGCCCCCTGCCCCGCCTGCTGGAGCCGGCGGATGCTGCTGTTGCTGGCAAGGGCGACCTCGAAGCGGTAGCTGGGATAGAGCAGGCCGCTCTGGCCGTTGACCTCTGCCAGCAGCGCCGTGTCGCGTAGTACCGCCTCACCATGGTTGGGCCGATAGACGAAGACCTCCCCCGTGCCGAACAGGTCTCGCAGCTTCTGCGCATCCTCCGCGCTGGCGATGCTGCCGTCATCGATCACGCTTGCCGCCGGCATGCGCCGCATGAGGCCGGACACCTGGCTGGCGCGCGCGGCGCGCAACACGGTCATGGAGGGGTCGATGAGGGTCTGGTAGAGAATGTCGGCCACGTTCATGGTCACCTCGCCCGCCGCATCCGCCCTCATGTAGGGCATGTCGAGGATCACCAGCCCTTCCTCAAGCAGGCGCGGGTCGACCAGGGTGGTCACCGATTTACGGTTGGCCTCGCCGAACAGGCCTTCCCTGGATAGCAGGGCGCTGAACGAACCGTCCTGTTTCTTGCTGTGACACTCGCTGCATTGCACCGAGGACACCGCCGGGCGGGTGTTGTGCGACATGAGGTAGGCGTTGGACTCCGTCCATACCTGCACGGCGTCGGCATTTTGCACGCCCTTGAGGGCAAGCAGCTTGTCATAGGCCCGTTTCAGGGCCAGAAAATCACCATAGCTCTGTGGCTCGCCAAAGCGCCATCTGCCGTGCGAGCGACGCACGCTGACGCGCGCCAGCTCGCTGCCGGAAACCGGATCGACAATGGCGCCATAGTTGCTGCCGTCCATGCCCTCGACCACCTTGAATACCTGGTTGCGCTCGGTCCTGTTCAACACCCGGCCACTGTTGCGGTCCTTCCAGTAATAACGCGTGCGTGGGTTGTAGGGGACGATCTTGAGATCGCCGTTTTCCGCCTGGCGGTAGCGATAGAGAGGACTGATGGGCCGGCCGCGCGATTTCTTGCCAGTGATGTGACAGGACTGGCAAGCCACCACATCGAGGTGGGTCTGGGTAATGCGCGCCAGGGCGCTCTGTGGATAACCGGCCATGAAACCGCTGTGCTTCCAGCGCTCCAGGTGTGCCTGGAGCATGCTTTCCTGGCCCGATGGAATCACCGGGTCTGGCGCATCGTTGTGGCAATACTCGCAGGAGCGGGCATTGGGCGCATAGTCAAGGTCGTTGCGCACATCCATGTCGGAATTGCCCTTGAGAATGTTGTGATCGGCCGACAGGTCGACATTGTCGAAGGGTCGCTTGTAGTAGTTACGCGCATGGCAGGCGTTGCAGTTTTCGATGTTGCGGCTCTCGCCGTTTTCGGCGGTCCAGATCTTGCCCTTGTGCACGTCGTCCTGGTAGTCCTCCTCGAGGATGCCGGTCTCTTCGTCCATCACCGCCGCCGCGCCCTCGCCAAAGCCGTAGAAGCCACGGCGCGAATTGCTGGTGCGGTGACACATCATGCAGTTGTCGTTACCGGGAAAGCGCAGCATGGGGATGCGCACCTTGCCGTTGCCGTCGAAGGCCTGTGGATTCCATTCGATTCGCGGCTTGTCTTTCGCCGTCAGCAACAGGGCATATCGTGGCTTGCTGCGCGTGTGCGGGGCGTTGTCGGCACTGGTATCGCGGGCAAAATTGAGCAGGCTCATGTCGCTGGCGGCACAGCCCGGCTCCGCCGCGGCGCAGTCATCGTGTCGCAGATTGAGGAATTCGAGGATCGCCGAGGCGGCCTCACGATAGAAGAACCCCTCCCGCACCAGGTGGGTGCGGCGCAGCTCCCGAAAGTGATCGTAGGCGCTGGAACTGCCTTCGACATTCAGCTGCGGGTCCGTCTTGGTCAGCTGGCTGAAATCGGCATGGCAGAGGAAGCAGTCGGCCTCCAGCACGCCGCTCTTCTTCCAGTCCCAGCGGGCGACGGTGTCGCTGTCGGCCGGCTGGTTGTTGCTGTCGGTGCCACGGTTGTAGTAATCGCCATCGAATTCGGCGATGCGCGAGAGATCCATTTCATCGTAGCGATTGCCGTGGCGATCCTTCTCCATCCAGCCGCCGCCGCTGTGGCAGGAAATACAACGCGCCACCAGCCCGGCGCTGCCCTTGTCGGCAAAGTCGCCGGCACTGGCATTGACCTTCTTCGCCAGCACCTCGGGATTGCTGCCACCCATGCAGGCATAGCCACCGAAATAGCCGGGTGAGACCAGTTGCGGCAGACCGCGGCGGGCGCCGAAGTCGTCACTGGCTTCGTCGCGGCCCATCTCGAAGTGATAGGCGTGGGTGATGGCCTCATAGTCGTGACAGCCGGCATTGCCGCAGCTCATGCGCGGGCTGTAGGGCTGGCCGCTGTCGAGCACATGATTACCGGCCTCGTCCAGCAACGGAATGGCGGGATGCAGCACGGGCCGATCCATGGCATTGGGCGCGGCCTGCAGCGGCGCGTGAATCAGGCCCGTCAGGCAGGCCAGCGCCAGAAGGCGGGATCGGAATGACCAACGGATTCGCAGACTGGAAATAGTGACAACGCACATCATCGATTCTCCCGATACGGCTCGCAGCCGCAAGCCGTTTGCCATTGCGCCCGTTCAACGGGTTCTCTCAGGGAGCAAATCTATCGGCAAACAGGGCGGGCAAAAAGTGACATATGGTCGCGCGGCAAATTGCCGCAGGGGACCTGGGCATCGATGCCCGGCCAGGGAAAATGGTGTAAGGGACGGCATGCCGGGCCAGTGCCTGTGAAGTGCCGGGGCCTGCCACCGGACAGGCCTATGCGCCTGTCCGCTGGACCGCCCCCCCGGCATTGAACCGAACACGGCCTGTGGATGTCGTAAGGCAGGATATCGATACAGAGACAGGGGCAGAGGCAATGACGAAGACAAAGAAAGGCATGCTGTATTTCGTGGCTGTGGCTTTTTTCGCGGCGGTGTTCTACCAGGGAGTGGGCAATCTGGTGGTTGAAAACCCCGCCGTCAAGCTGGCCGAGCATGACCAGCTGATCATGTATTCCATCACGGGGTGTGAGTATTGCGAGGTGAAGCGGCGTG
>JALSHB010000014.1 GCA_026982475.1 Chromatiales bacterium | reverse complement strand
GTGAGGTGGGTGGCCGCGGCACCGGCGGTCATGATGCCCGCTCCAGCCACCGCGCCGACAATGGCATTGATGATGGGGCCGGCCACCAACACCGGCCCGATGCCGGGAATCAGCATCAGGCCACCGGCACCAGCCAGCAGCCCCCCGAGGGCGCCGGCCAGGGCGCCGCCGGCGCCCCATACCTGAAAGCGCTCCTTCTCATCCCTGTAGACAATGCCGAGAAAGTCATCGCCCTTGCCGCCAGCCTTGTGGAGGATGGAGACCTGGTCCATGGGAAAGCCCTGCTTGATCATCTCCTCCACCACCGCCTGGGCATCTTCGGGATTGCTGAAAATACCGCCAACAAAATGCGCTGTCTTCTTGTTCATTCCTGCTTCTCCTTATTCTGCACCCGAGTCCGCAGACGCAGGTCGTGGTCAATGACTATCTGGACGCTGTATGTACTTGTCGATGATCTTCGCCTGTTCATTGAAGAGGTATACATGTGGCACGCCGGTGGGCAATTCATAGTCGATGATCTGTTGCGGCGTCATGTGCTCAATGTGCATGATGATCGAGCGCAATGAATTGCCGTGGGCGACCACCAGGACATTCTCACCCTGTTGCAGGCAGAGCAGAATGCGCTCGCGGTAGTAGGGTATGGTTCTTGCGGCGGTCATTTTCAAGCTCTCGCCATGGGGCGGTGCAACATCGTAACTGCGCCGCCACAGATGCACCTGTTGCTCGCCAAAGTGTTGCCTGGCCCAATCCTTGTTGAGTCCCTGAAGATCACCGTAATAGCGTTCATTGAGTTTTTCCGAGACATAAATCTTCAGTTCGCTGGCATCTCCCTCACCCGGCGTGAAGTGCTCATACCACTCGCAGCTCTGCTCGTGCACGCGCACATAGTGATTGCACTGGTGGTTCTGTTTGAGGACTTCGTAAAGGCTGTCCTGCGCCCTCAGCAAGGTGGAGGTAAAGGCGACATCGAAGCGCTCTCCGGCCAACAGCTGGCCCGCCTCCTGGGCCTCGAGCATGCCGCGTGGACTGAGGGAAACATCCACCCAGCCGGTAAAGCGGTTTTGCAGATTCCAGATGGACTCACCATGGCGCAGCAGGGTCAGGCATGCCGCTTTCCCACTCTTCGCCATTCTCAGATTTCCCTGGGCGGATGCACATAGGCACCAGCTCCCGCATAACGGGCAGCCGCACCCAGCTGCTGCTCGATGCGCAACAGTTGGTTGTATTTCTCCACCCGTTCACCGCGGGCGGGCGCACCGGTCTTGAGATGGCCAGTATCCAGGGCCACGGTCATGCCGGCAATAAAACTGTCCACCGTTTCTCCCGAGCGGTGCGACACGAAGGCGCCCCAGCCGTTGTCACGGGCCAGTCGCGTGGCGGCCATGGTCTCCGTCAGCGTGCCGATCTGATTGAGCTTGATGAGAACGGCATTGGCGATATTGTCTTCGCTACCCCGGGCAATAATCTCCGGATTGGTGCAGAACACATCATCGCCCACCAGTTCGATGTGTTCGCCCAGTTCCGCAAAGTGAATCTTCCAGCCCGTCCAGTCATCCTGCGCCATGCCGTCTTCCAGCAGCACCAGTGGATAGCGCTCGATCAGGTTCGCGTAATAGGCCGTCATCGCTCAGGACGCCCTTGCCATGGAATTGTTTACTGTCGCCATCATGTAGCTCCACCGCCTCGCGACTGCCGGTAGAGCCCCCCGAAGGCACCGCCTCCCGGGCGGCAAATACCGGCCTGAAGGCCACATTCCACTTCAGCGGTCGGGATGAATCCACCCGTGCCCTCATTCTTGATGACGACGGGCTTTTGTCTGTAATGCAAAAAGATTCGCCTGTGCAGATCCGCTCTGCGCCGCTATCCCTCGGCCTTTTCCCGCAATCGCTGCTCAACAGCCAGCACATGCCGCGTGGTTGTAAGCACCGTGTCCGGATTGAGGCTCATGGAATCGATGCCGATTTCCACCAGATACTCGGCCATCTCGGGATAGTCCGATGGTGCCTGCCCACAAATGCCGGAATGACGATTGTTACGCTTGGCCCCTGTCACCGCGAGGCGAATCATTTCCTTCACGCCGGGATCGCGTTCATCAAAGTCGAAGGCAACGATTTCCGAATCACGATCGACGCCCAGGGTCAGTTGCGTAAGATCGTTCGAGCCAATGGAGAATCCGTCGAAGAGCTTCGAGAATGCATCTATCAGGATGACGTTGTTGGGGATTTCGCACATGACATATATTTCCAGACCGTTGTCACCCCGCTGGAGGCCATTGGCGGCCATCTCGGCCAGCACCTTCTCCCCCTCTTCCACTCTTCGACAAAAGGGAATCATCAGCTTGACGTTGGTCAACCCCATTTCATCGCGCACCCGTTTCATGGCAGCGCACTCAAGGGCAAAGCCTTCGGCATAGGCAGGATGCGCATAGCGGGAAGCGCCGCGGAAGCCAATCATCGGATTGTCCTCGTCCGGCTCGAAGACCCGACCGCCCAGCAGCGTGGCATATTCATTGCTTTTGAAGTCGCTCATCCGCACGACGCAAGGCTTCGGATAGACGGCGGCGGCAAGGGTGGCAACGCCCTCGGCGAGGGTCTTGACGAAAAAACTGACAGGGTCTTCATGGGCCACACTGATCGCTGCAATCTCGTCGCGCGTCGCGTCATCCAGCTTTTCGGGATGAACAAGCGCCATCGGGTGCACTTTGATATATTCATTGATGATGAACTCCATGCGCGCCAGGCCGATGCCATCCACCGGCAACGAGGCAAGGCTGAACGCCTGGTCAGGGTTTCCCAGGTTCATCATGATCTCGGTATCGGGCTTGCCCAGCTGACTGAGATCCGTCTGCTGGATGTCATAATCGAGAATACCTTCGTACACATAGCCGGTTTCACCTTCGGCGCAACTGACCGTTACCTCCTGGCCGGTTTTCAGCAATTCCGTGGCGCGCCCCGAACCCACGATCGCGGGAATTCCCAGCTCGCGCGAAACGATGGCGGCGTGACACGTTCGGCCACCACGATTGGTAACAATGGCGGCGGCTGTCTTCATCACCGGTTCCCAGTCCGGCGTGGTGGTATCCGCCACCAGCACCTCGCCGGGCTGAAAGTCACTCAGGCGCTTGACGTCATCGATCACCCGTACCTTGCCGGCGCCGATCTTTGTACCGACTGCACGCCCCTCCAGTATCACGCGCGATCGTTCATTCAAGTGATAGATCTCAAGCACACTGCCCTTCTTTTGTGAAGCCACGGTCTCCGGCCTTGCCTGAACCATGTACAGTTGTCCGTCGAGGCCATCCTTCGCCCACTCCATATCCATGGGCTTGTAAAACCCGGCCTTCCCTGAGTAGTGGCTTTCCACCCGAATGGCATAATCGGCAAGCACCATGACGTCGTCATCGGTAATGCAAAAGTGATTCCTTTCCTCTGCTGTCGTGTCGATGTTTCGCGTGTACTCGACAGCAATGTTGCCGGTGTTGAGCGTCTTGGTGAAAATCATCTTCTTCTCTTTCTTCCCCAGCCTGCGCTTGAGAACGGCACGATAGCCTTTGTTGAAGGTAGGCTTGTGCACGTAGAAACTGTCGGGATCGATGGTTCCCTGTACGACATTCTCGCCCAGACCCAAAGCGGCGTTGATGAAGACGACATCCCTGAACCCGGTTTCCGTATCCAGCGAAAACATCACGCCACTGGCGCCCAGATCGCTGCGCACCATCTTCATCACCACAACCGAGAGATAAACCTTGAAGTAGTCGAAGCCGTTATCGTATTTGTAATGGATGGAACGGTCGGTGAAGTTGGAGGCCAGACAGCGTTTGTAGGCATCGAGCAGGGCATCCACGCTGCTGATGTTGAGATAGGTGTCATTCTGCCCGGCGAATGAGGCCTCCGGTGAATCCTCGGCGGTGGCGGAAGAACGCACCGCCACGGAAAAGTTTTCGCCATATTCCTGCTTCAATCGCTGATAGCCTCGCGTGATTTCCGCTTTCAGATCATCCGGCAGTTTGCATCCATGGACAATCTCTCTGGCGGTTTCACCCCGCGCCTGCAGATCCTTGATATTGTCCGGATCAAGACCATCGAGCGCCTTGTGCAACAGCGGCCAGGCATTGTTGTAATCCAGCACATAGCGATAGGCCGTTGCGGTCACGGCAAATCCGTTGGGAACCCGCACGCCTTCATCACGCAGGTTTTGGTACATTTCCCCCAGCGAGGCATTCTTTCCACCAACCAGTGGAACATCCTCGATGCCCATTTCTGAAAACCAGCGTATGTATTGTTGGCCTGTATCACTCATCGATTGTCTCCTGTAATCAGAAAGCCGCCGCGCAGAAAAACACCGAGCCCTGTAAACGGCCCTGACCCTCAGCGAATCTTGTCATGCAGCTCATCGAGCACCTCCATCTGACCATCCTCGCCGGCAAGGCTGACTCCTGGGTTTGCTTTTCCCGCAAACCTGGCAGGTTCCTGTCTGTGGCTTGTCGGTGGTCATGACCGTGGGTTCATGTGGCGACAGGGTCTTGCAGCAGCGCCGAATCCCCTGGCGCGGCCAGCAACAGGTGCAAGGTTTCCACAAAACGCGCGGCATCGGCCCCATAGACCACCCGGTGATCACAGCTGAGGGTGAATTCCGCATGCTCTCCCTGTGTCGCCGCCACCGCGAGAATCGCCGCGGCCCCCAGGGGAACCACGGCATCGAAGCGAGAGACCGAGCCAAACATGCCGAGATTGGAGAGGTAGAAAGTCGCCCCGCGATAGTCCTGTGGCCTCAGACGCTGGCGGGGCATCCTGCCCCTCGCCCGTTCCTTCAGGGCATTCCAGCTTTCGGCCAGCTCCTCGACGGGCCGGCGGGCGACATCGCGCAGCACCGGCGTCACGAGCCCCTTGGGCACATCGACCGCAATCCCGACATCGACCTGTTGCCGCTGGGCGAGGCCCTGTGGGGTGAACACGGCGTTGAAGCGTGGATGCGCCTCCACGGTCAAGGCGCACGCGCGCGCAAGCAGCAGGGTAAGGGAATAGCCTTCTTCGTGCGCCAGCGCACTCAACGGCGCCAGGGGAAGACGGGCGCTGACACGAAAGGTGGGGGTCGCCGCTGCCGCCATCATGTTGTTGGCTATTGCACGCTGCATCGGACTGAGCGCTTGCAACGCATACGCGGGGCCATCGTCGAGATTCGGTTCCGCCCTGCCCAGGGCGGCCGCCATCACCTGTGTGGCCCGGATGCTCCCATCCGGGCCCGGTTGCAGGCGCGCCAGATCGATGCCCAGTTCGCGTGCCAGCCCGCGGGCATAAGGCGAGGCTGGAATGCGCTCACGCATTGTCGCCTGACTTGTCGCCGGCCTGGTTGGTGCCGGCACACTGGCCGGCCTCGTCGGCGTCTGCGCCGGTGTCTTTACGAGGGGCGGAGGAGTTTCTGTTTCTGCCCGTGCCGTGTCGGTGGAAGACACCGCTTGCGCTTTCGGCGTGCCTTGTTTGGCCTTTTCGGCGGTTTTTTCGCTAGCCGGTTTGTCAACGATGTAACCGATCACCGCACCCACGGGAATATCCGTGTCCGGCGGCGCCAGGGGGCCATCCAGATAGCCGTCATGAAAGGCCTCGACATCCATCACCGCCTTGTCCGTTTCCACCTCGGCGATGGTCTCGCCTTTTTTGATCGCATCACCCGGCTGCTTCAACCAGTCGATGAGATGACCCGTTTCCATGGTATCGGAAAGCGTGGGCATCAAAATGGGTTCCCGCATGACAATGACTCCTCAATGGATGCACAGCTGTTCAGCGGCTTGGATGATATCGGCGACGCGCGGGATGCTGGCGGCCTCCAGCGCGGCGTTATAGGCGATGGGCAACTCCCTGCCCGCCACCCGCCGGGGTGGCGCATCCATCATCAGGAGACAGCGCTCGCTCAGCCCGGCGACGATCTCGGCTCCGGCGCCGGCGAAAGCCGAATCCTCCTCCACCACCAGCAGGTGGTGGGTCTTTTCCAACGAGGCGGCACAGGTGTCCCAGTCGATGGGGCGCAGGCTGCGCAGATCGATGACCTCCGCCTCGATGCCCTTTTGCGCCAGCTGCCCGGCGGCCTGCAACGACAGATGACGCATGCGTGAATAGGTAACGATGGTGAGATCATCGCCCTCACGACATACCTCGGCACGATGCATGGGGGGTGGCGACAGGGATTCATCCACCACCCCCTTGCTGAAATAGAGCAATTCGTGCTCGAGCAGGATGATGGGCTCATTGCTGCTTATCGCCTGGCGTAACTGCCAATAGGCATCCTGCGGCGTCGCCGGCACGGCGATGCGCAGGCCCGGCACGTTCATCAGGGTCTGCTCCAGCCGTTGTGAATGTTGCGCGGCGAGTTGTTTCGCTACCCCGCCAGGCATGCGTACCACCAACGGCATGGGAAACTGGCCGCCGGACATGAAGGGAATCTTGGCCGCCATGTTGATGATGGCGTCCAGTGCAAGTAGTGCGAAATTGATGGTCATGATCTCCACCACCGGGCGCAGGCCGACCAGCGCCGCGCCGACACCGAGGCCGGTGAAGCTGCCCTCGGAAATGGGCGTATCGCGCAACCGCCACTCACCATACTTGGCATACAGCCCTTCGGTAACACGGT
>JALSHB010000013.1 GCA_026982475.1 Chromatiales bacterium | reverse complement strand
GCTGCGCTCGGAACGACGAAGAAGTGTCATTTCGACCGAAGGGAGAAATCCTGTCCCACTGCCCCCAAGATTTCTCGCTGTTCTCGAAATGACAGGGATGCTGTCATTTCTCGCTGCGCTTGGAATGACAGGGATGATGTCATTCCCGCCGCGCTTTCTTGCCATTGCCGACCCGCTGCCTTGTCATTTCGACCACATTCCTTTGTCATTTCGGCGACATTTCCTTGCCATTATTTCCTTGTCATTTCGACCACACCTCCTTGTCATTTCGACCGCAGGGAGAAATCTTATATCGGCGGTATCGGATTCCTCGCTGCGCTCGGAACGACGAAGAAGTGTCATTTCGACCGAAGGGAGAAATCCTGTCCCACTGCCCCCAAGATTTCTCGCTGTTCTCGAAATGACAGGGATGCTGTCATTTCTCGCTGCGCTTGGAATGGCGTACTTGGATGACAGTCGTCACCGGGAAGACAAACCCTGACGGAAGCCCATAAACCTCAACCGTCGAAACTTACATTGACTGACGGCCGGCATCCAGGGAGAAACACACTGCATGCCGCCCATGCCGCATTTCCATGTGGCTATCCGTGTGATACATATTGGCAACTCAATAACCACCTTGCAATGGTCACTTGGCATGCCATGTTTCTCTCTTGTGTACGGGACCTCGTCATTCCTTTGCTACATTTCTACATCCACCGGAAGAATGGCAAGGAATGGCCGTTCACTGTGAGCACCCAGAACGATATTCCATTGCAACAGGACTTCCACGCCATTATCACCACCATCCATGTCGAGATAACGCGCCTGCAACTGCAGCCGCCCATGGGGCGAGTAATACCAGCTGTAATGCGCCGAATAGGCCCGTGACGTTACCGACTTGTCGAGCCGCCCTTGTGTGTATTCAGCACCCGCACCGATATGATGTGCGGGGATGAACTGATAGTCTACGAGGGTCCAGAAACCACTTGCCCTGTTTGTGGTTCCCGGTGCGATTTCCCGTTGGTTAAACAAGACCTCACCCATCCAGGCAAAACGTGCGGGATAGTCGTATGCCCTGGCAAACTCCGGTTCGAGCAGAATACGGAAGTCCAATGCCTGTATGTCGGTTGTGCCACCCGTATCGTTTTTACCAGTCAACGCGCTGAAACCCAGCTGATAGGCAAAAGTATCGGACTGGCGGCCAAAATAGAGTTTTCCTGCATAAGCCTTGTCACCGGACTGCCCGGCATCAAACACAATGTCGTTATCAGAATTAAACACCGCGCCACTGACGCCGGCACGATAACCGTCACCAAGATCGATGAGGCGGCCCAGAGTGATGGCGGTCTCCCGGAGCTGTTCCTCGCCAAGGAACTCCTCCACCGGCAGCGGCAGCGAAACCTGGGGGCGTTCCGGCTCATGGACGGTATTGATCAATCCGAACTCGTTGCGGTACTTCCCTGCTTTCAGCCTGAACCCCCTTGGCAGGTCGGCGATCACCGCAGCCTCTTCGACACTCATGTCCTCACCGGACGGCCGGGTCAGAAATATCATCCCATAGAGCCACGGCTTGATCCGCGACTCCAGCGACACCTCCACCTCGCGCAGGTCAAGCACCTGGCGGGAATTGTCGGCACCGAAGTCGCGGACTTCGGCAGCCAGATTCATATTTGCGCCCACGCGAAGGTCCTGGGACCAATGACTGGCATGAGATGACTCTGCACTATAGGCAAGCGGGATAGCCCCTGCCGTCATGCATAAGCCGAGCACCACGATGGACACCGGCAATGGCCGATTATAGTTTCTAATCAATTACGCACTCCTGAATTGATTTATCATGCAAATCCCCGAGCAGGCACACGGTAACCGTGCACCGCGCACTTGCTCATCGTTTAATACGGGAAAACAGAGATAGATCAGAACAGGGGTGGCGCGCGGGCCAGCCAGAGGTAGACAAAAATCTGGTGGAAGTGTTGGCTATACGGTGTTTCCAGAAGCATCACCGGAGCCAGTAGCGGGAGTTCCGGTAATGGAGGAGATAACTGCGCGTAAGGCAGATGATTGAGCTGGCATTCCTGATGACCGACCGGCCCACCGCCAGCGCCATCGATATCGTGCATGGCAAGATGCTGCCCTGCCAGCAGCAGAGAAAGAATCAGCAACACCCCGAATAAAGGGTTGCCGTGCGCTTTTCTCATGAATAGACGAGTCCGTATCATTGCCTCATCACACCAATAACCCGCGACAATTGCAACATTCCTTTGTAACTGGGTTGGACCTATAATTCTCCCCAGCGCGCCACGTCCGCCACCCAGTACATGCATCGTCCCGTGATGCCGGGGACATCGCTTCGCACGGCATCGAGCACGACCTGCACATCATCGTCTTGCAGCAGGATATCCACCCTCACGCGAGGCGTATAGCCAACCACCTTGTCCCGCGCGGACAGGAAGTGATCCGATTCTGCCTGGCGGCCGTGACCTTCCACGTGGGAGAAAGTGAATTCCTGAATCTGGCCCAGGCCGCGCAGGCAATCGGCCAGGTCCTGCTGAACGCCCGCATGCACGATCATGACCAGATTTTTCATGGCAAATCTCCTGCAATGGCTTGCGGTTTCTTCCTATCGGCCCGTGTTTCCAGCCAGGCATAGAGGGTGGGTAACAGCACCAGCGTCAGCAGGGTCGATGTGAACAGTCCTCCGATCACCACCACAGCAAGCGGGCGTTGCAACTCGGAACCCGGCCCGGTGGCGAAGAGCAAGGGCAACAGGCCCAGTCCGGCGATCAGGGCGGTCATGAGCACCGGCCGCAGGCGCCGTTCGGCGCCTTCCTGCACAGCCTGCAGTACGGTACGGCCGGCCTCCCGGAGCTGGTTGATGTACGTCACCATGACTACACCGTTGAGCACGGCCACGCCGAACAAGGTGATGAACCCCACCGAGGCAGGTACCGACAGGTAGAGACCCGACAGGTAGAGGCTGATCACGCCGCCGATCATGGCGAAGGGAATGTTGAGGATAATCAACCCGGCCTGGCGCAGGGAACGGAAGGTGGTGAACAGCATCACGAAGATCAGGGCCACGGAGACAGGCACCACCAGGCCCAGCCGGGCTGCGGCCCGCTGCTGGTTCTCGAACTGGCCACCGAAGGTGACGTAGTAGCCTGCCGGCAGCTCCAGCGTCCGTTGCAACCGGGCGCGCACGTCGTCAACGAACCCAACCACGTCCCGACCTTCCACATTGGCCTGCACGACCACCATGCGCCGGGTGGATTCGCGGGTGATCTCCACTGGACCGTCCACCTCGCGGATATCCGCAAGACTGCTCAACGGTACACGTTCGCCGGAGGCCGTCTTGACCCACAGCGAGGCAATGTCTGCGGGCGTGGCGCGCGCCGACTCCGGGTAGCGAAGCAGGACGCCGATACGCTGGTTTCCCTGGATGATCTCGGTTATCACGCGCCCACCCACGGCCACCTCGACGAGGCGGTTGATGTCCTCGATGTTGATCCCGAAGCGGGCGATTGCGTTCGGGTTGATCTCGATTTGCAGGTAGATCTGGCCCGACAGTTGGCTCCGGAACACATCCACCGCCCCGGGCACCTCGCTCACCAGGGCTTCGATCTGCTTGGCCTTCTCCTCCATCACCTTCAGATCGTCGCCGTAAAGTTTGATGGCCACGGCGGCACGCACACCGGTGAGCATTTCCGAGACGCGCATGTCGATGGGCTGGGTGAAGGCATAGTCGATGCCGACAAACCGGTCGAGGATCGAACGCAGTCTTTCGTGGAACTCCTCCAGCGTGATTGTCCACTCGTCCCGAGGCTTGGTAATGAGGAAATTGTCGGTCTGGTGCAGCCCCATGGGGTCGAGGCGCAACTCGTCGGCCCCAGTGCGTGAGACTACGCCGTTAACCTCGGGCAGCTCCATCATCGCTTTTTGAAATGGCGCATCCAGCTCCAGGGAACGTTCCAGGGAAATGCTGGGCAGCTTCTCAATGATGACCACGGTGGTGCCTTCATCCATCACAGGCATGAACTCCCTGCCGATCCAGGGGAACAGGGCCGCAGCGACCGCCAGGGCCGCCAGGGCGCCGCCTACTGCCGTCTTGCGGTTGGCCAATGCCCAGCGCATCACCGGCAGATAGGCGCGCTTCAGCGACACCAGCAGCCGGCCGTCCACCTCGGCGCCGGCTCCGGTCTTGTGCCGCATCAGCAGGCTCGCCAGCACCGGTATCACCGTCAGTGACAGGATCAGCGAACCCACCAATGCAAAGGTGATGGTCACGGCCAGGGGCGTGAACATCTTGCCCTCCAGGCCGGTCAGGCTGAACAGCGGCAGGAAGACGACGATGATGATCAGAATGCCGGAGATGACCGGCGTGGCCACCTCCAGCACCGCGCGATAGACCAGGTGCAGCCGGCCCACGCCGGGCGGCGCGCGGCTGAGCCGGGTGTGGATGTTCTCCACGACAACCACCGCCGCATCCACGAGGATGCCGATGGCGATGGCCAGTCCCCCCAGCGACATAAGATTTGCCGTGACGCCAAATACCCGCATCATGACGAAGGTGAAGAGCACCGACAGCGGCAGGATCAGTGCCACGGTCAAGGCCGCGCGCAGGTTGCCCAACATGACGACCAGCACCAGCAGCACGAGCAGTACCGCTTCGCCCAGCGCCTTCTCCACGGTCCATATCGCGGATTCGACCAGCTCGGTACGATCATAGAAGGGCACGACATGCACTCCCGGCGGCAAGGCCGTCTTCAACGCGTCGAGTTCCGCCTTGACCCCCTCGATGGTTGCACGGCTGTTGGCCCCCTTGCGCAACAGCACCAGGCCGGTGACCACCTCGCCCCGCCCATCCGCGGTGACTGCGCCATAGCGGGTCAGGGAGGCGATACGCACCTCCGCCACGTCACGCACGTGCACGGGGATGCCGTCGCGTACGGCAATGGTGATCGCCTCGATATCGGCGATGCCCTGCAACTGGCCCACGGTGCGCACCAGCAACACCTCGTCATTACGATTGATGCGATCACCACCGGCGTTACGGTTGTTCTCAAGCAAGGCCCGCTCCAGGTCGGCGATGTCCAACCCGCGGGCCAGCAAGGCTTCGGGATCGGGCGCCACCTCGAACACCTTGACCTTGCCGCCGAGGGAATTGACATCGGCGACGCCATCCACGGTGCGCAGGCGCGGCCGGATGATCCAGTCCTGGATACGGCGCAGCTCCTGCAGGCTGTATCCCTCGCCTTCCACCCGGTACATGTAGATCTCCCCCAGCGGCGTGGTGATGGGTGCCAACCCGCCTTCCACGCCCTCGGGAAGTTCGCCCCACACCTGGTTGAGACGCTCGGCCACCTGCTGCCGCGCCCAGTAAATATCGGTGCCATCCTCGAAATCGATAGTGATGATGCTGAGGGCGTACTTGGTCGTGGAGCGCAGCACCGTTTGGCGGGGCAGCCCCTGCATCTCCACCTCGATGGGAAAGGTAATGCGGCTTTCCACCTCGGTCGGCGAGAGTCCCGGCGCCTTGACGATAACCTGCACCTGCGGCGCGGAAATGTCCGGGAAAGCGTCGATGGGCAGGGTGCGGAATGCCCACACGCCGCCGGCGCAGAGCGCCACGGCCAACAGCAGGATCATCAACCGCTGGGTCAGGGAGAAACGGATCAGTGCCGCAACCATGGCCTATTCGCCTCCCTCGTACTGCCAGTGGGACTTGAGCTCCGCCACGCCCTTGCTGACCACGGTGGCACCGGCCTCGATGCCTTGCAGAACGGACACCCAGCCCGCCGCTTCGGATCCGGTAACCACCGGCACGGCCTCGAACCGCCCACGCCCCAGCACCTTGAAGACATAGGCGCTGTCGCCGACGCGAAACACCGCACTCACCGGTACCATCAGGCCGCGGGTCGGCACCGCGGCCAACGAGATCTCGGCGTACATACCCGGCCGCAGGCGGCCATCGTCATTGGCCAACACGATGCGTCCCGTCAAGGTCTGACTTTCGGCGTCCACCTGGCCACCCAGGGACTCCAGGCGCCCACGATAGGTCTGGCCGGGGCTGGCGGCCACCCGGATGACAGCCTCTGCCCCCAACTCGACCTGGGGCAGGCGATCGACCGGAATGTTCACCATGGCCCACAGGACGCTGAGATCAACAACCTGGAATGCGGCCAGGCCCGCGGCCACCATCTGGCCCGGCTCGATGGCCACCTCGGTCACCACGCCGTCCACCGGGCTGGCCAGCTCGAGCACGGCGAGTCGCTGGGGATCGCGTGCCAGGTGCCCGATCTGCCGTTGCGACAGGCCGGCCAGTGACAACAGCCGGCGGCGCGCCTCCAGCGTGGCGCGGGCAGACTTGTACTCGCTGTCCACGCGCAACCAGCGGCTTTCGGCAATGATGCCGTCTTTCCACAAGCCCTCGATGCGCGCCCGTTCGGCGCGAGCCAGCTCGAAGCGGGCCAAGGCCTCCAGGTAGTCCGCCTGGGCCAGGCCCAGACGATGACTGTGCAACCGTGCCAGCACCTGGCCCTTGCGCACCCGTTCATGGGACACCACGCGCAACTCCCTGACGATCCCGCCCACGATGGGCGCCACGCGGTGGGCGCGGCGCCCATCGGCGGTCAAGATGCCGTTGAGTTCAAGCCGGGCGCGGCTCTCACGCT
>JALSHB010000012.1 GCA_026982475.1 Chromatiales bacterium | reverse complement strand
CCGTGGTGACCGATAACGGCCAGCGGTGGAATATTCCGCCTCACCTGCTGTCGATGGTAAAGGACGCCAGCGCCAACCAGCCGCAGCAGCCGACCGGCAAGAACAAAAAGCGGCTCAGATAATCAGGAGGTCAGCGGCAATAGCGGTCTGGAATGGACGCTTACGCGATCCGAGAGAAAAATCCAGTGGTTGAATCAGAACCTCAGCTACTCAGAGGCTTGGGGGGTTAGGTGACATGGCCCTGGGCGGACGGGCATCTCGCCCCCAAAACCGGGTACAATGCGCCGATGGATGATTTGACCCTGGTTCAGCGCATTGCGGTGTGGGCGCTGCCCGTATTGTTTGCCATCACCGTGCACGAAGTGGCGCATGGCTGGGTGGCGCGCAAGCTGGGCGACCCCACCGCCATGATGCTGGGCCGCCTGACCCTCAATCCCCTCAAGCATATCGATCCCATTGGCACCATCCTGGTGCCGCTGGTGCTGATGTTTCTCGGCGGGTTCATCTTCGGCTGGGCGAAGCCGGTGCCGGTGACCTGGGAGAATCTGAAGAATCCCAAGCGCGACATGGCCCTGGTGGCCATTGCCGGGCCACTGTCCAACCTGCTCATGGCCATCGCCTGGGCCTTCGTGATGAAGCTGGGTTTCATGCTGGGGCAGGGGGCGGAATGGCTGGCCTGGCCGCTGATCTACATGGGCGGGGCGGGGATCACCATCAACTTGGTACTGTGCCTGCTCAACCTGCTGCCCATCCCACCGCTGGATGGCGGGCGCGTGCTGTCGGGGCTGTTGCCCGGCCCGTGGGCCTGGCGGCTCAACCAGCTGGAGCCCTACGGCTTTTTCATTCTCGTGGGTCTGCTGGCCACCGGGCTGCTGGGCAAGATACTGGGGCCACCGCTTTCGGTGGTGCAGATGGCCTTGTTCCGGCTTGCGGGATTGGGTTGAGAATCACGTTCGTATCCATTCACCACAGAGGCACAGAGGGCACAGAGAATGCATCAATGGAATGAATGCCGGGCGGCGATCCGGGTCTGCCCCGACGATTGCATGCATTCATGCGCGCGCAGCCGGTAACACGGGATGATGAATCGCCCGCGCGAATCAATGCAAAGAACGCGTTTCATGCCATTCCCGGAGGCAGCCTGCGATTTCATTTCTCCGTGAACGCTGTGTCTCTGTGGTGAGCCAATAAGAATTTTTTGCAAAAGAGAGGAAATACGGTTTGAGTTCTTCGGTTCCGAGCCAATATCATCGCGTGCTCTCGGGCATGCGTCCCACCGGCCAGTTGCATCTGGGCCACTATCACGGGGTGTTGAAAAACTGGGTGCGCCTGCAGCACGAGCACGAGTGCTTTTTCTTCGTCGCCGACTGGCATGCCCTGACCACCCACTACGAGGATCCGTCCATCATCGGCGACAGCGTGTGGGACATGGTCATCGACTGGCTGGCGGCCGGCGTCAGTCCCGGCTCGGCGCGGCTGTTCATCCAGTCGCAGGTGCCGGAGCACGCCGAGCTGCACCTGCTGCTGTCCATGATGACCCCGCTCAGCTGGCTGGAGCGCGTGCCTACCTACAAGGATCAGCAGGAGGCGTTGAAGGAGAAGGATCTGGCCACCTACGGCTTCCTCGGCTATCCGCTGCTGCAGAGCGCCGACATCCTCATCTACAAGGCCGGCCAGGTGCCGGTGGGCGAGGACCAGGTGGCGCACGTCGAGCTGACCCGCGAGGTGGCGCGGCGCTTCAACCATCTCTACGGCCGCGAGCGCGGTTTCGAGGAGAAGGCGGAGGCCGCCATCAAGAAGATGGGTAAGAAAAATGCGAAGCTTTACAATAGCTTGCGCAAACGTTATCAGGAGCAGGGTGATCATGGTGCGCTGGAAACCGCCCAGGCCCTGCTGGAGTCACAGGGCAACATCACCCTCGGCGACCGCGAACGCCTGTTCGGCTATCTCGAAGGCGGTGGCCGCATCATCCTGCCGGAGCCACAGGCCCTGCTCACGGAGGCCTCGAAGATGCCGGGGCTGGACGGGCAGAAGATGTCCAAGTCCTATGGCAACACCATCCCCCTGCGCGCCGATCCCGGGCAGGTGGAGCAGGACCTGCGCACCATGCCCACGGACCCGGCCCGGGTGCGCCGTACCGATCCCGGCGATCCTGGCAAGTGCCCCGTATGGCAGCTGCACACGGTCTATTCCGACGACGCCACCCGCCAGTGGGTCAACGAGGGCTGCCGCTCCGCCGGCATCGGTTGCATCGACTGTAAGCAGCCGGTGATCGAGGCGGTGCTGGCCGAGCTGGCGCCGATCCGCGAGCGCGCGCAGGAATACATCGACAACCCCAAGCTGGTGCGCAATATCATCAACGAAGGCAATGAAGCCGCCCGCGACGTCGCCCGCGATACCCTGGAAGAGGTGCGCGAGGCCATGGGGCT
This sequence comes from Chromatiales bacterium, assembly GCA_026982475.1. Taxonomy (GTDB): domain Bacteria; phylum Pseudomonadota; class Gammaproteobacteria; order SZUA-152; family SZUA-152; genus DRQN01. Next base: position 4,276 of record JALSHB010000012.1, on the reverse strand, counting down.
CGCGTATACCTGATGAGTGGCGATACCCCTCAAGCCACGGACACGGCCGCGCAGCCGCCACCCGAGCAGGGGGAACTGGCGGCGGAGGCGCCGCCGCACAATCCGCAGCAGGAAGAGATGCCCTTCGCCGTGGTGCAGGGCGAGGCGCTCACCACCCTGCCCAAGGATCTGTACATCCCGCCGGAGGCGCTGGAGGTGTTTCTGGAGGCCTTCGAGGGGCCGCTGGATCTGCTGCTGTACCTCATCAAGCGCCAGAACCTGGACGTGCTCGACATCCCCATCGCCGAGATCACCCGGCAGTACATGGAATACGTCGAGATGATGCGCTCGCTGAACCTGGAGCTGGCGGCGGACTATCTGGTGATGGCCGCGATGCTGGCGGAGATCAAGTCGCGCATGCTGCTGCCGCGCCCGGTGGAAGTGGACGACGAGGACGACCCGCGCGCCGAACTGGTGCGGCGTCTGCAGGAATACGAGCGCTTCAAGCAGGCGGCGGAAGACATCGACGGCCTGCCGCGCCTCAACCGCGACGTGTTTCAGGCCTCGGTGAAGTCGCCAAACCTCAAGCTCGTCAAGCCCGAGCCGGAGGTGGACCTGCGCGAGCTGATCACCGCCTTCCGCGAGGTGCTGACGCGCGCCGAGATGTTCACCAGCCATCAGGTGACCATGGAATCCCTGTCCGTGCGCGAGCGCATGTCGGAGATCCTGGACCAGGCGTCCGCCGATCGCTTCATGCCCTTCAGCGAGCTGTTCACCCCGGAAGAGGGGCGTCTGGGCGTGGTGGTGACCTTCCTCGCCATTCTCGAACTGGTGAAGGAATCCCTGCTCGAACTGATCCAGACCGACCCCTTCGAACCCATACACGTCAAGGTTCGGGCGCAGCTGAGCACCGAGCCCGAACTGGAGATTTGAGGTAACAATGCCATGTCATTGAGCCCCGAAAAGACCCGCAACATCGTCGAGGCGGCGCTGCTGTCCGCCGGCCAGCCGTTGTCCATCGACCGCCTGCTGACCCTGTTTCTGGACGAATACCAACCCTCCCGCGACGAGCTGCGCGCGGCGCTGGCCAGCCTCGCCGAGGACTGCGAAGGCCGCGGCATCGAGCTGGTGGAAGTGGCCTCCGGCTTCCGCTACCAGGCCCGCCAGGACTACGCCCAGTGGGTCGCGCGGCTGTGGGAGGAAAAACCCGCGCGCTATTCCCGCGCGCTGCTGGAGACCCTGTCGCTGATCGCCTACCGCCAGCCCATCACCCGCGGCGAGATCGAGGACATCCGCGGCGTCAGCGTCAGCTCGCACATCATGAAGACCCTGCAGGAGCGCGACTGGGTCAAGGTGGTCGGCCACCGCGACGTGCCCGGCCGGCCCGCCATGTACGCCACCACGCGCCAGTTTCTCGACTACTTCGGCCTCAAGGGCCTGGGCGACCTGCCCACCCTGGCGGAGATCCGCGACATCGACAGCATCAACGCCGAGCTGGACCTGGCGGAACCGGACGGCGAACCGGCCGAAGGCGAGACGGGAGCAGCGACCGAGCAGATGTCCATCGACGACATCGTGGCGGCGGAGGCGGCGGCAGAGGAGGCCGCCGAGGCACGCGCCAGGGCCGCGACCGATGAGGCGTCCAGCGCCGGCCTGGATGCGCAGACGGCGGAGGGCGGCGAACAGGCCGCGCCCGCCGGCAAGGCGACCAGCGACAGCCTGCCGGCGCACGATGCCGGAGAAAAGGGCGTCGAGGAGCGCGATGACACCGCGAGCGCCGAGACCGCGCAGGCCCAGCCGGCGCAAGGCGCCGAGACGACAGACGAACACCCCCGGAAATCACCAGCGGAAACCCCCCAGTGAGCGAAAAGCTGCAAAAAGTGCTGGCCCGCGCCGGCTTCGGCTCGCGCCGTGAAATCGAAGGCTGGATCAGCGAAGGCCGCATCAAGGTCAACGGCAAGGTGGCCACGCTGGGTGACCGGGTCGACGAGAGCGACCGTCTCGAAGTGGACGGCAAGCGCATTCACCCCGGCAAACTCAAGGACAAGCGCACCCGCGTGCTGGCCTATCACAAGCCCGTGGGCAAGGTCTGCAGCCGCCATGATCCCGAGGGGCGGCCCACCATCTTCGAGGACCTGCCGCCGCTGGCCGGCGGCCGCTGGATCAGCGTCGGCCGCCTCGATCTCAACACCAGCGGCCTGCTGCTGCTCACCACCGACGGCGAACTGGCCAACCGCCTGATGCATCCCTCGCAGCAGATCGAGCGCGAATACGCCGTGCGCGTGCTCGGCGAAGTCACCCCGGAGATGTTGAAAAACCTGGAAGAGGGCGTACAGCTGGAAGACGGCAAGGCCCATTTCGACGCCATCCGCGACGTCGGCGGCGAGGGCGCCAATCACTGGTACCACGTCGTCCTGCGCGAGGGCCGCAACCGCGAAGTGCGTCGCCTGTGGGAATCCCAGGGGGTGCAGGTCAGCCGCCTGCAACGGGTGCGCTTCGGCCCCGTCAGCCTGCCGCGCTGGCAGAAACCCGGCCGCTGGGAAGACCTCGACGAAAAGGCCATCGAATACCTGCTGAGTCTCACCGGCCTGGCCACCAAGGTAGGCCGCCATGGTGTCAGCAAGGCCTTTCAGAAGCGGCGCCCGCGCAAGGCGCCGCACGCACGGCGGCGTTGATCCCGGGGCGGGCGCGGCGAGGTACGCCGCCCGCCGTCCGCCAATGGAACGTGGCGCCGAGCGCCGCCCGATGCGTGACACCGCGGAGCGGTGTCACGAGTCATCTTGTCTTCCGTGGAGCGATGCCACGAACGATCCTTCCGACCCTTTGTGTTCTCTGCGCCTTTGCGTTGAAGTCCCGCAGCCGGTTCACACCACCCGGTTCACGCCGCCGAGGCCGCCGCCCTTTCGCGCAGGATCTTTGCCGCGCGCACCATGTTTTCCAGTGCCTGCTCTACCTCCGGCCAGCCGCGGGTCTTGAGGCCGCAGTCGGGGTTGACCCACAGGCGCTCGGCGGGGATGCGCCGGGCGGCCTTTTCCATCAGCGAGACGATCTGCGCCACCTCCGGCACGTTGGGCGAGTGGATGTCGTAGACGCCGGGACCGATCTCGTTGGGGTAGTGGAAGTCCTCGAAGGCGTCCAGCAGCTCCATGTCCGAGCGCGAGGTCTCGATGGTGATGACGTCGGCATCCATCTCGGCGATGGCGTCGATGATGTCGTTGAACTCCGAGTAGCACATGTGGGTGTGGATCTGGGTGACGTCCCGCACGCCGCTGGCGGTGAGGCGGAAGGCGCGCACGGCCCAGTCCAGATAGTGCTTCCAGTCGGCCTGGCGCAGCGGCAGGCCCTCGCGCAGGGCGGCCTCGTCGATCTGGATGATGCCGATGCCGGCGGCCTCCAGGTCTTGCACCTCGTCGCGCAGGGCGAGGGCGATCTGCGTGCAGGTCTCGGCGCGTGGCTGGTCGTCACGCACGAAGGACCAGTTGAGGATGGTCACCGGGCCGGTGAGCATGCCCTTTACCGGCTTGTCCGTGCGTGACTGGGCGAAGCGGGCCCAGCCCACGGTCATCGGCCGCGGTCGGCTGACGTCGCCGAACAGCACCGGCGGCTTCACGCAGCGCGAGCCGTAGGACTGCACCCAGCCGTTGGCGGTGAAGGCAAAGCCTTCCAGCTGCTCGCCGAAGTATTCCACCATGTCGTTGCGTTCGGCCTCGCCGTGCACCAGCACGTCCAGCCCCAGGGCCTCCTGGCGCTGGATGGTCTCGGCGATCTCTGCCTCGATCTGCTCTCGATAGGCGTCCTCGGCCAGCCGGCCCTGTTTGAAGTCGCGGCGCACGCGGCGGATCTCCGGCGTCTGCGGGAAGGAGCCGATGGTGGTGGTGGGATACAGGGGCAGGTTGATGGTCTGACGTTGCTCCGCGCTGCGCCGTGCGTAGGGGCTGTGGCGGCGGGTCATGTCGTCGCCAATGGCGGCGACGCCTTCGCGCACGGCCGGGTTGTGGGTGCGGGTGGATTCACGGCGCGAGGCGATGGCGGCGCGGGCGCGCGCGAGGGACTCGGCCACGGCGTCCTCGCCCCGGTCCAGTGCCTGGGCGAGGGTGGTGATCTCATCGACCTTCTGCGCCGCGAAGGCCAGCCAGGACTTGATCTCCGCATCCAGCCGATCCTCGCCGTGCAGGTCTACCGGCACGTGCAGCAGCGAGCAGGAGGGTGCGATCCACAGCCGCTCGCCAAGCCGTTTCCCGATAGGCGAAAGGGTTGCCAGCGCGGCGTCGAGATCCGTGCGCCAGATGTTGCGGCC
>JALSHB010000011.1 GCA_026982475.1 Chromatiales bacterium | reverse complement strand
AGTGAGGTGGCCGGCTGTCGGTGTTGGGCGTTGGTTGCGTGTCGCATGTGCATGAACAGCTGGGTGGAACAATCATGAAGTATGTAGAAGTGATCGCCAGCGCGGGGAGTGCCGATACGGTTTCCGCGATTGCGGAAAAGTCGCAGGCGCAGGATTTTCGTCTGGGTGTGGTGGGTGAGGATGGCATGCAGCAGATGCGGCTGCTGGTGGCCGATGACAAGCTTCAGTGGGTGCTGGATGCCTTACAGAATGTGCTGGGCGCGCAGCCTTCGGCGCGGATTCTGGTGCTGGCGGTGGAGGCGTCGCTGCCGCGGCCGGAGGAGTCTGAGAGAAAGAAGGAGGATTCGACCACCCAGGCGCGGGAGGCGCTCTATGAGGAGGTCGAAAAGAACACGCGGCTGGATCTCAATTTTCTGGTTCTGGTGATGCTGTCGACCATCGTCGCGGCGATCGGGCTGATTGAGGATAATGTCGCGGTGATCATCGGCGCGATGGTGATCGCGCCCTTGCTGGGGCCGAACCTTGCCTTGAGTCTGGGTACGGCGTTGGGCGATTTTTCGCTGGTGAAGACCTCGGTGAAGACCTTTCTGGCGGGTATTCTGCTGGCGTTGTTATTGTCGCTCGGGTTGGGTTTTTTCTGGCCCGCCGAGTTGGCAGGGCCCGAATTGATGTCTCGCACGGAAGTGGGGATGGATGCCGTTGTGCTGGCGCTTGCCTCGGGTGCGGCGGCGGCTTTGTCGCTGACGACGGGACTGTCGAGTGTGCTGGTGGGGGTGATGGTCGCGGTGGCCTTGCTGCCGCCGGCGGCGACGCTGGGCATCATGCTGGGACAGGGGAGCATGAGTCTCGCCCTGGGCGCCGGTTTGTTGCTGGCGGTGAATATCGTCTGCGTCAATCTGGCCAGCAAGCTGGTGTTTTTGTTCAAGGGCGTCAATCCGCGCACCTGGCTGGAGAAGGAAAAGGCGAAGCGAGCGATGGTGGTGTACGTGCTGGGATGGGTTGTTGCCCTGGTGTTTCTTGTTCTGGTTATCTATGCGCGGCGGTCACTTTGACCCCAATATGGCATGGTTGGTCACCGGGTTAATGACAGGCTGGATCAGAATCAATAGGTACCAATAGGTACACAGGCACCGATTGCCCTGTGGGGATCTGGTTTTGCGCAGATGAAACGGATGGAAAAGGGGACGGAGGGAATAAAAAATAATCCCTCCGTCCCCTTTGCCTTCCCTTTGCCTTTGCGCCCTTTGCGTTGGATAGGGTGGTCCGGCCTCCGGTGCCAACATCCCCTGATTCACCACAGAGACACGGCGTTCACGGAGAAATGAAATGCCAGGTCGTCAGGGCGGGCCACATCGCCACCCGGGGCATGGCCTCCCACTGATGCATCCTCTGTGTTCTCTGTGCCTCTGTGGTGAATAGATACTAAAAAATAATCCTTCCGTTCCCTTTCCCTCTTTAATCCGTTTATGCCTCGCCAGCCTTCCTGCACGGCGAAAAACTCACTCCGAGGTCGGTGGCTCTACGGATACCGGCAATGTGGGCCGATAGCCTCGGGCATTGTCAAAGATGGCGCCCTCCACCAAGGCGTCTCTGAGATTGGCGCCGCGCAGGTCGGCGCCGCTGAGGTTGGCCAGGCGCAGGTCGGCGCCGATCAGGTTGGCCTCGCGCAGGTCGCTGCCGCTCAGGTCCATTTGCACCAGGTTGGCGTTTTCCAGGTTGCGGCCGCGCAGGTCGGCATTACGCAGGCTGTCGGCGTCGATGCGGGCCAGTTCGCAGAGGCCCTTACGGTCATAGATGATGATCATGTGCGGGGTTCCGGTGTGTCGCTGGCGGGCTTGCGATGTTACGCCATTTTGAGGCGCGTGGTCTGCTTGCCGATGACCGGCTGTTCGTCATCGGCGTCGCGGAGCGCCTGTTCGGCCCGGGCCAGTATCTGCCCGGCGTCATTGTCGCGGTGGCGGTGGATGAGGGTGTAGCCGCAGCGCAGGGTGCAGGCCCTGTCATCGGCGATGTCCGGGCGTTGGCGCTGCTGCTCCTGGAAGTCGTCGCGCAGGCGCTGCAGGCAGGCCTCGACGCCGTGGCGCTTGCTGCTATACAGCAGCAGGGCGAACTGGTCGTCGCCGAGGCGAGCGGCAAAGTCGACCCTGCGGCAGACTTGCCGCAGGGTGCGGGCGAGCAGCTTGAGGGTGTGGCGGGCGGTTTCTTCCGGCTGTGCGTCCAGCCCTTGCAGCTGGATGCGCACCACACCCACGGGTGTGTCGCGGCGCGCGAAGGCGTGGGCGCGGGTGAATTCGATGTTGAACTGGCGGTGGTTGGCGAGGCCGGTGAGGGGGTCGGTGCGGCTTTGCCGCGCCAGCTGTTGCTGTTGCGCGCCGAGGTTGTGGCGGATGTCGTCGAGCGCGGGCAGGATGCGGGCGGCCTCGCGCAGGCGGGGTGTCGGCGGCCGGGCGTCGGCGCGCCCGGAGGCCAGTTGCTCGATGTGGCTGCGCACCTGCTGGAAGTCGCCCTCGACGCGGCGGCTGTGGCGTCGCACCAGCAGCGTCAGGCTGGCGACGATGAGCAGGAAGGCGGAGGCGTTGAAGATCACCAGGCTGAGGAAGCCGGGGCTGGTGCCAGCGGGGGCGGCCTCGCTGAGTTGCAGTCGCCAGTCGCTGTGGCGGATCGGCAGGCTGGCGCTGTGGGTGTCGGTGTCGCCGGCCAGGCTGCCCCACTGGGTGATGATGTTGCCGTGGCCGTCGCGGAGGGTGAATTGCTGGCCGTCGCGGCTGTGTTCGCGCAGCAGGGCCTGCAGCTCGTCCAGGCCGAAGCTGACGAAGAGCAGGCCGAGGCGGTTGTCGGTCTCGTCGAATACCGGGCTGGTGAGGTCGAAGTGGCTCTGGTGTACGGCGGGCGACTTTATCCGCTGGCCCTGGCTCAGGCGGCCAAGATCCGCGAGACACAGTGGGTCGGGCGGCTGGCTGATGGGTTCACCGAGGATGTTGCCGTTGCCGTCGAGCAGGGCCGCGCCACTGGCCTGGGGCAGAAAACGCAGTATCTGCAGGGCCCAGCGCTGGGCGTCGGCGCTGTCGCCGAGGGCGAGAAGGTCCTGGGTGGTGGGCTGGCGGGCGATGTGCTCGATCAGACCACGCAGGTAGCTCAGGCGGCTTTCGATGAGCTGTGCCTTGGCCTGCAGCGGGGAGGCGAGGCCATGGTCATCCCGGGGCTGGTAGTAGAATTTTGCCAGGCCCAGGTTGATCGCCGAGACGGCGAGAAACAGCACGATGATCAAGGCGGCGCCAAGGTAGGCGCGGGTCTTCACCGAGTGAGTATTACGGGTTCTGCGATTGCCGTCAGCGATAGGGCGTGATGCCGTGGATGAGACAGAAATTGCGGGACTCCCATGTTCGAGGGGGCGGGTGCTTCGGGTCGTCATTTTGTCTGTGGGGGTCTGGGGTATTCCGGGCCAACGTTGCGGCGGCGTGTTTGGTTCCATCCCTGGTACTGGCGTTTGTGTTTTTCCTGCCTGCTTGTTTGGCTCAAGCTGGTGGAGAGGCTTTGCGCGATTCCTTGAGCGGACGCTCGACGTCTCTTGTTGTTCTTGTCGGCGGATTTCCCGGTCTCGCCGGGCCTACGCCTGGTTCTCCCTCTGGCATATGTTGCAACATGTTCTTGCCTTGTTTCAGGAGAAAGTCCTGAAAGCTGCGGGACGCCAACGAAAGCTTTTTGCTTTTCAGATATACGGCATACCAACTGCGCACCAGTGGAAACCCGCTCACATCCAATACCGCGATATTGTTGCCGGCAAGCTCCAGCCACAGGTTATGGCGTGACAAGACAGATATCCCCAGTCCAGCCATGACGGCCTGTTTAATGGCCTCGCTGCTACCCAGCTCCATGTAGGGCTGAATCTTGAGCCCCTGTTCTGCAAACAGATGATCCACAGCCAGGCGTGTTCCTGAGCCTGCTTCTCGAACCAGAAAACGTTCTTCGCTCAGCCGTTGCAATGGAATGGATGAGCATTGCGTGAGGGGATGACGGCTGCTCGCGACGACCACCAGCTTGTTTTCGGCAAAAGGCCATGCTTCTACATCAAGCCCACGGGGAACCTGCCCCATGATCACTAAATCATCTTCGCGGGATTTCAGGCGCTCAAGGACGCGGGAGCGGTTGGTAACCTTCAATATCGGCTTTACATCGGGGTGTTGCGTGATGAAGGTCCCCAACAGGTGGGGCATAAAATACTTGGCGGTAGTGATGACGGCAATACGCAGTGGCCCCTTGACCGTGCCTTCGAGGGCGGCTGTCGATTCACCCAGCGACGCCATCCTGCCAAGGATGCTTTGGGCCGAGGCATAGACTTCGGCACCGGCTGCCGTTGGGTGAAGATGATGGCCAGCCTTCTCTAGCAAGGGGTAGCCAATGGTCGCGCTGAGCTTCTTGACCTGCATGGAAACGGTAGGTTGAGTCAGGTGCAGCGCCTTGGCGGCACGGGTGTAGCCTCCGAGGCGAACCACGGCCTCAAATATCTGCAGTTGGCGCAGGGAGATGTGTCGAATAAGGTTTTCTGTGGCCGATTGAGCCATAGGGGATGGTCTATATTTGAAATAGAAACTATTGATTTAAGTTTATGTGCCAGTTTCGGCATACTGTTCAGTGTGCGGTAGCTGCCATTGCACGGCCCATGTTTTTGGAGTGCGGGATGTTGTAATGTCCAGAATCGATGAATCTTTACTAATATGAGCGGTTGATTTGTTCCATGACACCACTAGACCCTATCGTACTCTTTTTTATCCTCGGCCTGATTGCCGGCGTCTTACGTTCTGAATTGCGCTTGCCGCCCGCCATCTATGAGGGCTTGACAGTACTGCTGTTGATTTCCATCGGCCTGAAGGGTGGCATAGAACTGGCCAAGCAGCCCTTCGCGGAGCTGGTGGGTCCCGTGTTTTCGGTGATGCTGATGGGGTTTTTGTTGCCGCTGGTCGCCTACCCCGTGCTGCGCTACCTTGGTCATTTCAAGCGCCCTGATGCGGCCTCTATTGCCGCTCATTACGGCTCGGTGAGTGTCGGTACCTTTGCGGTGGCGGTGGCGTATCTGGCCTCCCATGATATCAGCTTCGAGTCATACATGCCGCTGATGGTTGTGATTCTGGAGGTGCCCGCGATTCTGGTGGGGATTATCATGGCGCGCGGTATTTCCCGCGAGACGCGCTGGGGCAAGCTGTCCCACGAAGTGCTGCTGGGCAAGGGCGTGGTGCTGCTCGTTGGCGGAATGTTGATTGGCTGGGTTGCCGGTCCCGTGGGCGTGGAGCCGATTGCGCCGCTGTTTTTTGACTTGTTCAAGGCGATCCTCGCGCTATTTTTGCTGGAAATGGGGCTGATTGCCGCCAGCCAGATAAGCAGTCTGCGTCGCTATGGCTTGTTCCTTGTTGGTTTTGGCATTCTCTTCCCGTTATTCTCGGCGGTCGTGGGTGGTTGGCTGGGCCTGATGTTGGGGATGTCGACGGGTGGGGTCATGATGTTGGCAACCCTGGCGGCGAGCGGTTCCTACATTGCCGTGCCAGCAGCAATGCGCCTTACGGTGCCCGAGGCGAATCCCACGCTGTCGATCAGCGCCTCGCTGGGGGTGACTTTCCCGTTCAATATCCTGGTGGGAATACCGCTCTATCTTCAATTCGCCAAACTGCTGCATGGTTCCGGAGGATGACATCATAATGTCGACTGATACCCGTAAGCTGGTCACCATCATCACGGAGTCCGCGCTGGAGCATAACCTGCTCGATGATATCGAGCGTCTGGGCGCTCACGGCTACACGATCACCAATGCCCGCGGCAAGGGCCACCGGGGCGTGCGTGATGCCGACTGGAGTACCAGTAGCAATATCCGAGTCGAAGTGGTGTGCGATGCGGCGGTGGCCAAGGCCATCGCCGGGCATTTTCGGGAGCATTACTATGCCAACTATGCCATGATCCTGTTCATGTGCGATGTGGATGTGGTGCGCCCGGAAAAGTTCTGACGCTAGCCGAAGGAGGCGGTTGCAGTAGAGCGTCCTCACCCGTGGGTGGCGCGTCCGCGGCACGGGGCGTGGGTTCTTTTGGTCTAACCAGGGTCAAGGCGCGGTCGCATCTTCGTGTTGGGAGATCAGGAATGCCTGAAATGCCCTTGTGACGGGCGCCAGGGATTTTTGCTCCGGGTAGACCACGTACCACTGGCGTTCAAGCGGGAGCCCCTCTACGTCGAGCAGGACAAGGTCACCTCTGTCCAGTTCGGCCTGCACCGTGCTTTTAGCGAGAATGGTGATCCCGAGCCGACCCACAACGGTTTGTTTGATGGCTTCGTCACTGCCCAGCTCCATGCGAATCCTGAGTTCTGTCTTGTGCTGCCGGAAGAAGTCTTCGTAGGCGCGGCGTGTACCGGATCCCAGTTCGCGGGAGATGAAGGGTTCGCTGCCCAGGCGGGCGGGCGGGATCGCGGATTCGCTTGCCAGTGGGTGTCCGGGATAGGCAACGGCAACCAGGTGGTTGAGGGCAAAGGGCGTTGCGGTGAGTTTGAGGTTTTTGGGAGGCTGCCCAAGGATGTAGAGGTCGTCCTGGTTGTGACTTAGTCGCTCCAGAATGGCTTCGCGATTGCCAACGAACAGTGATACGTCAATGTCCGGATGTTGCTCGCTGAAGTCACCCAGCAGGCGCGGCACAAAATATTTTGCAGTGGTAATTATGGCAAGCCGCAAGCTGCCTTGCTCCAGGCCCTGAAGTGCCGCGAGTTCCTGGGTGAGTCGTTCCATGCGTTCGAACAGGTCCCGGCAGGCCAAGGCCACTGCATTGCCCGCATCGGTGAAATAAAGTTTTTTGCCGACTTGTTCTATCAATGGCTGGCCGGCCGCCTCCGCCAGCTGTCTGACCTGGATCGAAACCGCTGGCGGGGACAGGTTGAGTGCGTCGGCGGTGCGAGTGATGCTCATGTGCACCGCCAGGGTATCGAAAATTTCGAGCTGGCGGAGTGTTGCGTGACGTATTGACATGTTGTTGAAAGTGGCTCTGCTGAAATGGCTGGAGAATTGGTTGAGGTTGGTGTTTCGAGGGCCAATTAGGTGATAATCAGGGTTTGTGGCGTGTGATGCTTGGCCGGTGTTATGAGGCTTGTTGTTAAGTATATACTAAAGGACAGTTTAAGTAATTTAAACTGTTATTTATCATGCGGGTCGATAATAATGGTGCCCAAGCTTGTTTCACGAATGTTTTACGACTAAGTGACATGGGCGCCGGTTTGTTATTCATCGTTCATTCATCAATGCAGTTCATGCTCATTCAGCGCTAAGCGACATGGGCACAGGTTTGTTATTCGTCGTTCATTCATCATTTGCACTAGAGAGGGTACTTCCTAATGAGCAACACTTACCAAGCGGGCGTGAAAGAGTACCGCGAAAAGTACTGGACCCCGGATTACGTTCCGCTCGATACTGATCTTCTGGCCTGTTTTAAGGTCACCGGTCAGCCGGGCGTACCCAACGAGGAAGTGGCTGCTGCTGTGGCTGCTGAGTCATCGACAGGTACCTGGAGTACCGTTTGGTCTGAGTATTTGACCGACCTCGAATATTACAAGGGTCGTGCCTATCGCATCGAAGATGTGCCGGGTGACCCTGAGGCGTTCTACGTCTTTATTGCTTATCCCATCGATCTGTTCGAAGAGGGCTCGGTGGTTAACGTCCTGACTTCGTTGGTGGGTAACGTTTTTGGCTTCAAGGCGCTCAGGCATCTACGCCTGGAAGACATCCGCTTCCCGATTGCCTACATCAAGACCTGCATGGGTCCGCCCAGCGGCATCCAGGTTGAGCGCGACAAGTTGAACAAATATGGCCGTCCTTTGCTGGGCGCCACGATCAAGCCGAAATTGGGCTTGTCGGCCAAGAACTATGGTCGTGCGGTGTACGAGTGCCTGCGCGGCGGTCTGGACTTCACCAAGGACGACGAGAACGTCAACTCGCAGCCGTTCATGCGCTGGCAGAACCGTTTTGAATTTGTTGCCGAGGCAGTCAGCAAGTCCCAGGAAGAGACCGGCGAGCGCAAGGGGCACTACCTGAACGTCACTGCCGCCGACCCTGAGCAGATGTATGAGCGTGCTGAATTCGCCAAGGAGTTAGGGCAGCCGATCATCATGCATGACTTCCTGACGGCTGGTTTTACTGCCAATACGGGATTGGCGAAGTGGTGCCGCGAAAACGGCATGTTGCTGCACATCCATCGTGCCATGCATGGTGTCATCGATCGCCATCCGAAGCATGGTATTCACTTCCGCGTGCTGGCCAAGTGCCTGCGTCTTTCCGGTGGCGACCATCTGCACACGGGTACCGTGGTCGGCAAGCTCGAAGGTGATCGCAATGCCACGTTGGGTTTCGTTGATCAGCTGCGCGAATCATTTGTTCCTGAAGATCGTTCGCGCGGTATCTTCTTCGACCAGGACTGGGGCTCAATGCCGGGTGTGTTTGCGGTTGCCTCTGGTGGTATCCATGTCTGGCACATGCCTGCCCTGCTCGCCATCTTTGGTGATGATGCGGTGTTCCAGTTCGGTGGTGGCACCCAGGGTCATCCGTGGGGCAATGCCGCGGGCGCCGCTGCAAACCGTGTCGCGTTGGAGGCCTGTGTCAAGGCGCGCAACGAGGGGCGTGAGCTTGAGCGTGAGGCAAAGGAAATTCTCACGGAGGCCGCCCGCCACAGCCCAGAGCTTGCCATCGCAATGGAGACCTGGAAAGAGATCAAGTTCGAGTTCGACACCATTGACAAGCTGGATGTCAAGTAAGTGGCCGTTACCGAACCGAAGCTAAATTAACATGAGGAAATTATGATGACTGGCACGCAAGAAATGGGCGACTACCAGACCGTTCAGACACTGGAGACCTTTGGCTTCCTGCCCAAGCTGACCCAGCAGGAGGTTGAGGCGCAGATAAACTACATTATTGCCCAGGGCTGGACGCCATCCATTGAGCACGAGCATCCTAGCCGTGCATTCAATCATTACTGGACCATGTGGAAGCTGCCGTTTTTCGGCGAAACGAGCCTCGATCGCGTACTTGATGAGCTTGAAGCTTGTCGCCGTTCCTATCCGGATCACCATGTCCGTTTGCTCGGCTACGATACTTACACCCAAAGCCAGGGTGTCTGCTTTGTGGTTTACGAGGGTCGCGGCTAGGGACTCCTTGGTGGCTGCCCCGTTTTACGGGGCAGCCACTGACAAGGTTCGAACACAGCAAACAATGTGACGGGGTTTACGATGGCACAGACTGTCAACACAATCAGCAGCGGACGCCAGGCTGCACTCGCAAGGCGGCAGGCCTTGATCAGAGGTGGCAAGGCGGCGGTTAACGGCACGGTTTCCGCAGCAAGTGCAAAACCTGCTGCTCGCTCGGACACTACGGGTGCGGTGGGGCGTGCGGCTTCCGTGGCCCGCCGCCGGGCAATGTCTACGGGTGGCAAGCGCGCTGTGGGCAGTCAGGATCGCGTGCGGGTGCCAGCGCCCCGAGCGACTGCTCAGAAAAGTGGTGCTAATGAAGGCGCATCCGGCAGGCGGCCAGCGGCTGCCGCTACCGCAAGAAAGCCTTCTGCTGTCAGCGTGAGCAGCAGTCGTGCTGTGGTGATTGCTCGTCGTCAGGCGATGTCGACACATGGCAAGCGTGGGGTGAGCAGTCGTGATCGAGTGCGTGGTGCGGAGCTGAAAGGGAAGATGGTGCCGGAAGCAGGGGCGGAAAAGTCGCCGGCGGACTGCGGTTGTGGCTGTAAGGGAGACTGCGGTGGCAACAAGGTGACCGAGGTGGCGACAAATGGCACCAGGCCGCGTAAACCTCAACGCACCGTAAAGAGGCGTCCGACCGTGCAGCCCAGTGCTGCGAACAACAGTCGAGTGGCTGCACTGGCGCGCCGCCAGGCGATGTCTGCTCGCGGCAAGGCGGGACTGAACGCCAGTGGGATGACCGCTGCGCAAACCGTGCGCGCGGCCAATCCTCAGATTTCCGGTCGTGAGCTGGCTCAGGCGCTGCGCACGCAACGTAGCCGACAAGGTAAGACTGAACAGAGAAAGAGTTCTCCCTGTGGACGAGTTCGCCCGCCGAAGAATGCCCCGATGGGTGGCGCGCAAGATGCCCCCTGGAAAGTGGGTGCAAGCGAAACCACCCAGGGTCAGGTGGTTACCGGCACCATGGTGGGCCGTAGCCCGAAGACCACTGGGGACGAGCCAAGTACTTGCCGTGATGTGACGGGCACCGAATACATGGGCGCGGATATTTTTCGTGATTTCTGTCAGTCCGAGCCCGACGGGATGCCGCCCAAGGTTGCCTTGAGCGCCACCCTTCGTGGTACTACCGTGACTGGCGTTGAACTGGGCCGCAGCCAGCATGTTACTGGTGATGAGCCTGGCAGCTGTCAGCAGGTAACGGGTGTTGAATATCTGGGAGCGGGGCATGCGGAAACCTTCTGCGGTGCGCGTCCTGAGTCTGCTCCCATTCCGGCTCCTGCAAAAGTGGCGCGCGCTGAAACCCGCAAGGGAAAGCCGGTGACCGGCAACAAGGTGGGGCGTTCATCAAGGGTCACGGGTGACGAGACCGGAGCCGGGCGTGAATTGACCGGCAGCCAGTATATGGAGTCGGGTGGGGAACAGGAGGCGCCGGCCAAGGTCGGTGTTACCAAGACCCTGCGCGGTGGTTCCGTGACCGGTACGATGGTCGGCCGCAGCGAACGTGTTACCGGTGACGAGCCGGGTAGTTGCCGCATTATCAGCGGCGATGACTACGTCGGTGGTGAGCAGTACCGTGATTTTTGCGCCACAACCCCGGCACCGCAGGATGCCAAAGTGGGCGTTTCCGAAACCTTTAGCGGCAAGGTGGTGACGGGCACCATGACCGGGCGTTCAGGCAAGGTCACGGGTGACGAGCCCGGTACGTGCAAGGCAATTACCGGCACCGGCTATGCGGGTGCGGAGCAGTATTACAACTATTGCAAGCCGGAAGCATCTGCCGTGGCTGCGGCGCGTGCTTCGGCGCAGAGGGGCACCGCTGGCGCCGTGTTGACAGGCCAGCAACCTGGTATCGGTGGCAAATTGACCGGGACGGAAAAGGGAAGCTGTGAGCCGCTGACGGGTACCCCATATATCGGCGCCGATCAGTATGCCGGCGCCTGTACGGCGGCGGCAGCAGAGCCGGGAAGTCCGGATTTCCCCCAGTCGCTGAGTAGTGAAGATGCGCCGTGGGGGAAATTCAGTGTTCCCAACATGGCCGCACAGGCCGAGCAAGAAGACCCTGCCAGTGTCACTGGAACCCGATATGCGCAGGGCCAGATCACCGGCCCCTTTGGTATGGCCACGGGCAAGGTTACGGGTACGGAAGAATTCCGTTCTGCCCGCTCGGCACAAGGGTCGGCAGGCAATGTTTCGCTGCGCAGTGAATTGGCGCAGACGGCGATGGTGGCAGGCAGTGAGGGGCGAATGAAGTCCCGCATCAGTGGCGAAGGCATCGCTTCAAGGATTACGGGCAACGACTGGGATACTGGTGACCTTGTCACCGGCACAGAGGGCAGGTCTGCAATGCGGCGTAACCCAACCCGTCGCGGGAACACGGTCGCCCCGACACCGCCTGGCAAGAGAAATGAGGACGTAAGTGAACCGGTCAATAAAGTGACGGGCAGCAGTGGTAGCACCGATAAAGGCTCTCTGGTGACCTATTCGGGAGGCGCGCGGGGCTGATCCCCGGCCAAGTCGTCATGCTGAGTTCACGTCGTAATTCTTCGCGCTCGCTCTGCTGGTCGCGAACAGTGGTGCAGCCGGGTGGCAAACCCAGTGGTCGTGCCAGCGCGTCCAGGCGAGGCATGCCTGGGGCGGCACAATCGGGCGTTGCGCAAAAGCTGGGCAGGCATGAAGTCCATGCCTTGACGCAGGTCGATGAGAATTATCGGCTGTTTGAATATGAGCGTTCTGTGAAGGCTGCCTTCGATGCCATTGTTCCGGCTTTGAAGCGGATATCCGCGCTACAGCATGAGGAAGGCTTTGAGGTAGAGGCGCAAGCCATTGCGCGCAAACAGTTGGGCTTTGGTCTTCCTGGGGAGATTCTGGAAGACGCCTGGGTGGACCAGCTCGACATGCGCCGTCTGTTTGCCTGGTGCCTGTTCGAGACCTACCGCCGTTTTTGTGACGAGTTCTTTACGGAAGCACCGCTGGGCTCAGAGGAAGAAGAACAGGCATTTTCCGCCTTTCTGCAGGACTGTGGCTTCCACACCCTCGACGTCTCGCCATGCGCTGATGGTCGACTTGCGCATGTGATCCGCTATGTGCTGCGGCTGCCATACCGGGCGGTAAGGCGCAAGTCTTACGCGGGCGCGATGTTTGATGTTGATGACAGTATTCAAAAATGGGTTGAGACCGAGATGCTGCGCCTTCGTGAAGGCCACCCCAATGCGAGTGACATGCCGACGCGCTACCTCAAGGTGGCGGTCTATCACTATAGCTCGGGCGACCCTGACAATCAGGGCTGTGCAGCGCATGGGTCCGATGCGACCCGCGCCGCACAGGGTGCGCTTGAACAGCTGTGTGCTTTCCGCCAGGCGATAGAAAACAGTTTTTGCTGTGGCGCCTCTATCGACCTGCTGTTGATAGGACTGGATACGGATACCGATGTGATTCGTGTGCATGTTCCTGACGCAGACGGTGACATGGGCATTGAACGTTTTCTTGATGCCGCTGACGTGCGTAAAGAGACACTGCGCCTGTCGGCTTGCGAGGCAGAGGCGCGTATTACCGAGCGGGTCTACGCGACGGCGGACAACGTCGCCCCGGGTATGGCGAAGCTGATTACCCGGCTGATTGCCAACAATATTTCGCAGATCGATTACGTGCGCGCTTTCCACGGTGACCGCTACGGCGACATTGGGCACGCCGAACGTTTTATCGGTGCAGGCATTGGTTTCGAGGAGGTGCAGTTGCGCAATCTGACATATTTCGCCTACCTCGACACCGTTGAAGAGGCTACGCAGGATCTCGATGTCGGGGTGGGTATTTTTTCCAAGCTCAATGTGTCGCATGGTCTTCCTATACCGGTGGTGGTGCGATATGACTACCACGGCCAGGTGCCGGGGGCACGTGAGCGAGCAGTCAAACACTGTGCCCGCGTGACGGATGCCTTGACCACGCGTTACGCAAAGCTGGTCGAAAAAGGCTTGCTGCATACCCTGCAGGTGGTCCGTGACTGCAACATCGGCGGTCGCATTGAGGTGCTGTCGTGCTCGGTCAATGCGCAGGCCAAACAGGAAGTCCACGGATGAAGATTTGTCAGGTTGTGCGCCCTCTGGTGTCGACCAATCGTATCCAGTCACTTGAGCACAAGCATTTGCAGGTGGTGCGTGATGGCAGCTCGCTTTTGGTTGCCGTCGACAGTGTTGGCTGCGTCCCCGGAGACTGGGTGCTATGCGTTGGCAGTTCCGCAGCCCGCGAGGCTGCTGGCAGTAAGGAATACCCGAGCGATTTTACCATCGTTGGCATCATCGACTACTGGCCTCCGGAAGAGGATTCAGAGAAAGAGGCCGAGAGCTGATGGAGATCTTACAGGTCGAGGCGCCGCTTGTGTGTACACAGCGCGTACCTGGCCTCAAGTTGATCAGTTTACGGGTGTTGCGTAACCGGGAAGGTAAACGTCTGGTGGCCGTCGACCCGGTGGGAGCCCATGAAGGGAATTGGGTGTTCACCGTAAGCGGTTCGGCTGCGCGCTATGCCGCGGGCGATTTCGGGATACTTACCGATCTCACCATCGGCGGCATTATTGATGAAGGAAGCCTGGATGGCTGCTTCGATGAGCAGGCAGGGCAGTAGAGATTTTCAGTTGTTTCACACTCACTAAATGATAGAACCGAGTCAGTAGGAGAGATAAAGATGGCAAGCGACAATTACGGCATTGCACTGGGCATGATTGAAACGCGTGGACTGGTGCCAGCAATCGAGGCGGCAGACGCCATGACCAAGGCAGCGGAAGTGAGGCTTATCGGCCGCGAATTCGTCGGTGGCGGTTATGTTACCGTGTTGGTGCGTGGCGAAACAGGCGCGGTGAATGCTGCTGTGCGTGCAGGTGCGGATGCTTGTGAGCGGGTGGGTGATGGCCTGGTTGCCGCACACATCATCGCCCGTCCGCACCGTGAGGTTGAGCCTATCCTTGACAACAAGTGAGGCATATGCATGCGTTATACCGCGCAGCTGAGCAATTTATCAATTTAACAATTAAGTAACGACGGAGAAAAATCCAATGGCAAGTGATAATTACGGTATTGCACTGGGCATGATTGAAACGCGTGGCCTGGTGCCTGCAATCGAGGCGGCAGATGCCATGACCAAGGCAGCCGAAGTGCGTCTCATTGGGCGTGAATTTGTTGGCGGTGGTTATGTTACCGTGCTGGTACGTGGCGAAACGGGCGCTGTGAATGCTGCTGTGCGTGCCGGAGCGGACGCCTGTGAGCGGGTGGGTGATGGCCTGATTGCCGCGCACATCATCGCGCGTCCTCATCGTGAAGTCGAGCCGGTTCTGCCCTCTGGTGAAGCTGCCAAAGCAGGTTCCAAGTAAGGCATTCGGGACTCGCTTGACAGGTGCTATTTAACTCGTTGAACCAATTCCCCTGGCTGTGCCGGGCAGAGACAGCATGATGTGTATGCGTGTCTCGAACCCTTGTCAGCCAAGCGGGTGTTTCAAACGTTTCAGGACGGGGACTTGTTTTGCGAGCCCGTAATTTATTCGACAGGAGAATCAAGCCATGACCAACGACAACTACGGCATTGCACTGGGGATGATCGAGACCCGCGGCCTGGTGCCCGCAATCGAGGCGGCAGACGCCATGACCAAGGCAGCAGAAGTGCACCTTATCGGCCGCGAGTTCGTCGGCGGCGGTTATGTTACCGTCCTGGTTCGTGGTGAGACCGGCGCAGTGAATGCAGCTGTGCGTGCTGGCGCAGATGCCTGCGAGCGGGTGGGTGATGGCTTGATTGCCGCGCATATCATTGCTCGTCCGCACAGCGAGGTGGAGCCTGTGCTCGGAGGCGGGACAGGCCTTGCAGGCAAAGGCACCGCCAATTAATCGGGATTTGCCATCATGCTCTACACCAGCGCTGATCGGCGTGTCCTCGGTTATCTTGGACGGGCGCTGAGCCTCGAGTTTTCAGCGGTGCAGCAGTACAGTACTCAAGCGCGGCTGGTTGCGAGCTGGGGGCTGGATGCTGCTGCGCGGCGTCTGAATCAGGAAGTCAGTGAAGAGCTGGAACATGTGGATCGCATTATTGCCCGCATGTTGGCACTTGGTGTTGCGCCCAATGCATCACAGCTCAGGCCGGTGCGTCTGGGGTCTACGTTGGGCGAATTGCTGTTGCAAAATTACAGTTTTGAAAGAGAAATCGTTCAGCTGTACGACAATGCCACCCGTTATTGCGCCAATGCAGGTGACCACGACAATCGCTTGTTTTTCGAGACGCTTCTCGCGGAAGAGAGGCATCATGTCGAACAGTATGCTCGCTGGCTCGAGGAACTGGAAGGTGCCGTTGCCCCAGTGTCTGCGGAGCGAGCCACTTTCTGAGGAGCACTCATGAACGAAAAGTGGCGAGAGCGCGAGCGTCCCAATCGCCTGGAAAAGCGCTATGGCTTTGCGGATTACGAAGCCTTGCGCGATTTTCTCGATCGTGCCGCAGAACTATCGGAACGTGAGGGATTGTATCCAGACATGGGTTTCGGCCGTGACTATGTGAACATCACGATCCATGTTGCGGAAGGTGCTGACGAGTTGGCGCCGGCGCAACGGGATTTTGCCGAGCAGCTCGACGCATTATACAACGCCAACGCCGGTCCCTGAGATTGTCGTCATGTCCGTGATCGTGCTGGTTGGCAACAAGGGTGGTGTGGGCAAGACCACGCTTAGCCTGAACCTTGCGGCCGCTTTCGCCCGCACCGAGCCCACGGCGATCATCGATGCCGATCCGCAGGGATCTGCCTTGCAATGGTATGCCAACAGTGACTACGCGGAGTTGCTGCCTCCGGTGTTTGCAGCAAGTGACGATCTTGATGCGCAAGTTGTCGATCTGCGTGCGCGCCATCGCCGAATCATCATTGACTGTCCACCCTCGATACTGGCACCGCAGGCACATGCCGCGCTGCGGGCTGGCGATATTGCGCTGATCCCGGTGCAGCCCTCACCACTCGATCTGTGGGCGATGGTGCACTTGGAGCGGGCGCTTGAGCAAGCGCGCGAAGTCAACCCTGGTCTGGCGGCATTGCTGGTCATCAGCCAGCTCGAAGCGCGTACCACCCTGTCGCGCCTGATGCCCGATGCATTGGCGGAGTTGGAGATAGGGGTGGCGGCCACGGCGATCAGACGTCGTGCCGTATACCGCGCCAGCGCGCTGGAGGGCAGAAGCGTTTTTCACATGGGCCGACGCGGTACAGCTGCTGCAGCGGAACTCGATCAATTGATCAGCGAGGTAATGACACATGACCGATAAGGACGCGACGCGACAGAAGCTCGTCAACTCCATGCGCAAGACCAAGGCGGGAGTCGCCACCAAAGCCGCTGCGCAGGGGAAGGCCGAGACTGACACCCCGGCGAAGAAGGTCTCAAGGTCGAAGAAAACCGCAGTCAAGCCGAAGCCTTCGGCGACGCAAAAAAAATCCACCCAGGCCGCAGCTTACCGAAGCCCGCGTGTGTGGCCGGATTGAGCATCTTCGTCTTGCATTCGAACCCGCTGTTGTAACCGGGCCGCTGTTGGCAGCGCTTCTTCACGTCTCTCGGCATACATGTGGCGTCAGCTTTATCCCGTCCAGGGCCGGAGAACAATTCACAGGTGCAGCAGGCTTCAACCCGGCTCTAATGGCTGATCCAGGTTGAAACCACAATCTGCGGCAGAACCGCCAAGGTTAGTGGATAAACAAGCCGTAGAACCTTCATGATCAAATTAAGAACCTATGTGTACATCGACTCGCTGCAGCCGCAGCTGGCCACCTATATGGGCACCGCTTCGCAAGGTTTTCTGCCGGTGCCGGGTAATGCCTGCCTGTGGATGGAAATCTCTCCTGGGATGGCGGTGCACAGGCTCACCGATGTTGCCTTGAAAGCAACCCGAGTGCATCTTGGGTTGCAGGTAGTCGAGCGTGCATTTGGTTCCATGGTGTTTCATCACCGCGATCAGAGCGATGTGATCGAGGCCGGTAGCAGTGTCCTCAATGCCTTGGGAACAACGCTGGAATCACGCCAGGCGTGCCGCATTGCCTGGAAGGAGACCGTGCGTTCGATTACCCCCGATCATGCCGTTCTGATCAATCGGCAGGATCGCCGAGGGTCGATGATCCTGCCGGGTCAGAGCATGTTTATTCTCGAGACAGAGCCGGCGGGTTACGTCGTTTATGCCGCCAATGAGGCCGAAAAGGCCGCCAACATCACCCTGGTGGATGCCCGTGCAGTTGGTGCGTTCGGCAGACTCACACTGGCCGGGAAGGAGGCCGATATCGATGCCGCCGCCAATGCCGCGCTACAGGCCGTAAACAATCTTTCGGGTGTATAGGCTGGGATCAGGACAGGCTTGGATCGATGCATCGACAAAAGCTTTTGCAATTGCTGGCACGTTATAGAACGCCCTATTTGGACGAGGCGGCGATGGTTGAGCGTACCCGGCGCTTCATCTTGGAGCATGAAAACTGTTTTGACCGCAGGCTCGAGCCAGGTCATGTCACCGCGTCAACCTGGGTGGTCAACCCGGCCCGTAGCCATGTATTGATGCTGCTTCATCGCAAGCTCGGTCTCTGGCTGCAGCCCGGCGGTCATGCCGATGGCGAGTCCGATATCGTCAGTGTGGCATTGAAGGAGACGGTCGAGGAAACAGGCCTCGATCCTTCGCAGGTCAAGCTGTTGAGCGAAGAAATCTTCGATGTGGACGTGCACACCGTGCATGATAGTGAGCATGATTCACGCCACCTGCATTTCGATCCTCGTTTTCTCGTCGAGATTGACGAGCGGATACCGCTGCCAGGCAGCGACGAGTCACATGAGGTTCGCTGGGTGCCTCTGGAGGAGGTATTGCACCTAAACAATGCCCGCTCACTTTATCGTTTGGTGCAGAAGACTCGCCGCCTCAAGGCGCATAGCCCGCACATCTCAAAGGAAGTCTGTTACGGCCACGGTTGACTGTGGCATATCCTGCATTCGGTGGTTTGACGGCCAGCTGTGACACTTCTTTCCGTCATCTGCCCCGCAACGTCTCCGGTCATGGTTCTGCTGTCGGGGTGTCTGGTAGGCTGAACCTGGATTTTTTCATGGGCGCACGCCGGCAGGAGTAAAATGCTCGCCGCGCGGACCGTATCCGAACTTGCAGTCCATAAAGCGAACTCTCTAGAATCGGCGGATGGCTGCTGAACGAATGTGCGGGCATGGGCTGATGAGTCCACAGGTTCATGTCGGCGAATCACGTAACTCACTGGCGCCGCTCGCGGCACGGAAAATCCTGACCGTATTCCCGCTATTCCCTCGCTCCTTCATTGCGCGAAGCGCTCCAAGCCGTTGTATGCTTACGTTTCATTCGCCCTGAGCGTGTGGGCTCAGGGTGTCGTTAAACCGCTGCTCGTCACCGGTTCCGTGGAGCGCTGGTACGGCCCTCGCAATGGACGCCGCGGCTTGCTGTCGGGGGGGGCGATGAGTCCGGCCATGCTCTCAGCGTCGGCGGCGTGTTTTGGGGTGCGCCGGGGTTGGCGCAGTCATTCCTGGGTGGTCAAGTTGGGAATGTGGACCGTTCCATGCGTGCTTGTTTTCCGCAGGCGGCGGCTAATGTCGCTGGACTCAAATGCCGCTAAGCCTCATTAATCAAGCGTTCCGTTGCGCCATCCGGGTAAACCACCTTTTTCTCCGGGCCGGGGAATAAGGTATCCTGCGCGGGAATTTTGTCATGGGTATGAAAATGATTCGGCACTGTCTTTTTTCCCTTTGCCTGCTGATGCTGGCGGCCTCGGCCTGGGCGCAGGAGCAGACGCCGGCGCCGGGCGCCGCGCCGCTGTTGCATGAGGCGGGCCAGCTGTTTGCCGAGGTGCAGGATCTGGCGGTGGCGTGGGAGATCGCCCGCCAGCCGCCGCCGCGCGACCAGTTGCTGGTACTGCTGTCACTGCGGCCGGACGAGCGCTTTGCCTTGCAGTCGGTGGAGATCGAGATCGATGGCGCCGCCGTTGCCTTTCACGAATACAGTGCGGCGGAGATCGAGGCCCTGGCCGCCGGGGGCGCGCAGCGGCTGTTGCTGGAGCGGCTGCCGGCCGGCCGTCATGAACTGGTGGCCCGCTGGTTTGGCAAGGCGCCCAAGGCGAAGCCAGAGGAGATGGTGCGCGAGCTGCGCTGGACCTTCCGCAGCGGCGAGGCCCGCCGGGTGGCGGAGCTGGAGCTGTCGCAGGGCGAGGACCAGCCCTTTCCACGATTCTCGCTGCGGGAGTGGCATTGACCATGCGCCGCTTGATGCGATATGTGGTGGTGCTGGCGGGCCTGTGGCTGGCCCTGCCGGTGGTGGCGGCGCCGTTGCTCGATCCGCAGATCCGCGCGGCCCGTTTCGAGTCCGCCCTGGGCGATGTGCCGGCCGCGCTGACCCGCCTGCAGGCCGCGCGCCAGCAGGGTTTTCTGGACCATCAGGCGCCGGCGGCGGACCTCCTGCTGGGTGAGATGCTGCTGCGCCAGGGGCTGGATCTGCCGGCGGAAGAGGCCCTCCGACGCGTGGGCGAGGGCGGCGGCGAGCGGGCGGACGCGGCCTGGTTCCGGCTCGGCCGTCTGCACTACCGGCGTGGCGAGGACGCGGCGGCGCTGGCGGCCTTTGCGCGTATCCACGGCCCGCTGAGCGGGGAGGCGCAGCAGGAGCGCCTGCTGCTGGAGGGTGAATTGCTGTTGCGCGCGGAGCGTCTGTCCGAGGCCGAGCGGCGTCTGCGGGCGCTGGTGGAGGGGCGAAAAAAGCGCTCGGACTGGGTGTATTACGGGCGCTTCAATCTCGCCGTGGCCCTGTTCCGCTCCGGGCGCGAGGACGAGGCGCGCGAGCTGTTGCTGTCCCTGAGCAAGCAGAATACCAGGGATCGCAGCCTGCGCACCCTGTCAGACAAGGCCAACCTCACCCTCGCCTATGACCGCCTGGAGGCCGGCGACATCGACGCCGCTACCGAATTCTTCAAGAAGGGCCGGCTCACCGGGCCGGTGTCGAACACCGCGCTGATGGGCCTGGGCCGCGCCTGGGCGGCACAGGAAGAATACAAGAAGGCGCTGGTGCCCTGGCTGAAGCTGAGCGAGCGCGACCCCGCCGATCCGCTGGTGCAGGACGCCCTGCTGGCGGTGCCCTACGGCTTCGGCAAGCTGAACGCCTACAAGCAGGCGCTGCAGTATTACCAGCAGGCGCTGAGCGTCTTCAAGCTGGAGCTGGAGCGCATCGGCAAGGTCGAGGCGCAGATCGATGGCGGCGACATGGTGCGGACGCTGGCCGCGCGCTTCGGCGAGGGGGACGTGCTGACGCGCGCGATGCTGCCCGAATTGCCCAAGGCCTCCGGCGCCTCCCACCTGTGGCGGCTGTTTTCCACCCACGAATTTCAGGAGCTGCTCAGGAACTACGTGCGGGCAGACCGGTCATTGAAGAAAATCGTCCGCTGGACGTCACAGATCAAGGCGGATGGCGGCCTCCCGCCCGCGCGCCGCGAGGCATTGCTGGCGCGCGCCGCCACCCTGGAGACCCGCTTGAACACATTGTCCGGCAACTTGCAGGCCCGCATGCAGACCCTCGCCCGCGAGGAGCTGGAACAGCGCCGCAAGCGCATCCAGGCCTACAGCGACGAGACACGTTTTTCCATTGCGCAGATCTATGACTACGCCGCCAAGCGTTGGGGTGGCCAGTAAATGAGGCATTACCGTTATTTCCTGCCCCTCGGGGCGCTGCTGTTGCTGTCGGCCTGCGCCAGCACCGACCAGACCCTGGGCGACCTCGGCGAGCTGGATATCCAGATCGAAGACGATGCCGCCATCCTCGGCGCCCGCGACAAGGCCATGGACAACTACTGGGAGTTCGCCGCCAGCTCCTCGGAGAAGGAGCAGAAGGTCGAGGCCATGCGCCGTCTGGCGGACCTGGAAATGGAGCGCAGCGACGAGCGGTTCCAGCGCCAGATGGAGGTGCTCGACCGCATGACCGAGGGCGAGGGCGCCGATATCGACACCCTCAAGCAGGTGACCTATCGCGGCGCCATCAAGCTCTACGAGGACGCCCTGAAGGTCGCCCGCGGCGGGCCGCAAGAGCCCATCCTCCTCTACCAGCTGTCCAAGGCCTACGAACAGGCGGGCAGCCAGCAGGCGGCGCTGGACACCATGCAGGCCTTGCTCGACCTGCGCCCGGATGCGGAAAACCGTGACGAACTGCACTTCCGTCGCGCCGAGCTGCTGTTCGACATGCGCCGCTTCAAGGAGGCGGAAATCGATTACAGCAAGGTGCTGGAGGTGGGGCCGAATTCCCGCTATTACGAAAAATCCCTCTCCAAGCGGGGCTGGTCCGTGTTCAAGCAGGAACAGTACAAGCGCGCCCTGGATTCCTTCTTCGCCCTCATCGACCGCAAGCTGCGCCGTCCCGACGGCCGCATTGTCGATGACGACAGCCACCTCAGCCGTGGCGACAGGGAATTGCTGAACGACGTCTTCCGTGTGGTGATCCTCAGTTTCAAGGAGCTCGATGGCACCAAAGGCATCAAGGCCTATTTCGAGGATTACGGTCGCCGCGACTATGAAAAACGCCTCTACCGGATGATGGGCGACTTCTACCTCGCCCAGGAGCGGGTGCAGGATGCGGCGCAGGCCTACCAGTCTTTCGCGCGTGATTTCCCCATGCACGAAGAGGCCTTCGAGTTCGATCTCAAGGCCATGAAGGCCTATGCGGATGCCGGTTACGCCAGCTTGTTGATCAAGGCCAAGCAGGACTTCGTGCGTCGCTACCGGGTCAACGGCAATTTCTGGCGCCGCCACCTGGACCAGGAGGAAACGGTGCTGGCGCGGCTGCGCCCCCTGTTGCGCAAGAATTCGGAAGACGTGGCGCGTCACCTGCACGCGCAGGCGCAGAAGAGCAAGCAGCCGATGGACTATCAGCGCGCCTTCCTCTGGTACAAGCAGCACCTGAAATGGTTCGCCAAGAGCCCCAGGGCGAAGGAGCTAAATTTTCTCTATGCCGAGCTGCTGTTCGAGGCCGGCCAGTTCGAGGCGGCGGCCAAGGAATTCGAGAAGACCGCCTATCAATACATCCGCTTCGGCAAGGATGCCGAGGCGGGCTATGCCTCCCTGCTGGCCTACACCGAGCGGGAAAAACAGCTGACGGGCAAGAAGAAGGAAACCTGGAGCCGCATGGCGGTGGGCAGCGCGCTGCGTTTCGGCAAGACCTTCCCCGACGACCCGCGCGCCGCCAGCGTGCTGACCAGGGCGGCGGAAAACATGTTCGCGCTGAAGAAGTATGGCCAGGCCGCGGTGGCGGCGCGGCAGATCCTGGAGCTGTCCACCAAGACCTCGCCCGACACCCGGCGCACGGCGTGGAAGATCATCGCCCGCGCGGAATTCGAAAAGGGCGATTATCCGCGCGCCGAGGTAGCCTACAAGGTCGCCCTCAGCCTGACCCCGGCCGATGACGAGGTATCGCGCAAGCTGTTGCAGGAGGGCCTGGCCGCGGCGGTCTACAAGCAGGGCGAGCTGATGAAGGCAAAGGGCAACGTGCAGGGCGCCATCGCCCAGTTTTCGCGCGTCGACGCCAACTCGGCGGTGGCCGAGGTGGCCGAGTTCGACATCGCCTCCAGCCTGCTGGAGAGCGGCGAATGGCTGGCCGCCATCGAGGCGCTGGAGAATTTTCGTGACCTGAATCCGGGCAGCAAGCTGTTGCCCAAGGTGTCGCAAAACCTGATCCTGGCCTACCTGGAGTCAGGCCAGACACGCAAGGCGGCCGAGGAACTGGAGCGCTACGCAGATCTGGAGAAGGACCCCGAGTTGAAGCGCGAGGCGCTCTGGCAGTCCATCGAACTGTATCAAAAGGCCGGAGACAGGGACCAGGTGATAGCCGGTTACGAGCGCTACGTCGATAGCTATCCGCAGCCGCTGGCGCAGGCCATGGAGGTGCGTCAGCAGCTGGTGACTATTTACGGTGAGGCGGGTAACCTGGCCTCGAAGCGCTTCTGGCAGGAAGAGATCGTGCGCCAGGAGAAGGCGGCGGGCAAGGAAAGCACGGAGCGCATGCGCTACCTGGCGGCCAAGGCGGCCTTCGAGTTGGCGCAGCCGACCCTGAAGGCCTACCAGCGAATAAAGCTGGTGGAGCCGCTGCGGGAGAACCTGAGGCGCAAGAAAGAGAAGATGGAGCGGGCGGTCGAAACCTTTACCGAGGTCGCCAATTATGGCGTTGCCGAGGTGGCAACCGCCTCGGTGTACATCCTGGCGGAAATCTATGCCGACTTCGGCGCCGCGCTGATGGACTCGCAGCGCCCGGCCGGACTGAATGAGGAGGAGCTGGAGCAGTATGACATCCTGCTCGAGGAGCAGGCCTACCCCTTCGAGGAGAAGGCCATCGCCCTCCATGAATCCAATCTCGAGCGCATCGCCGATGGCGTCTATGACGCCTGGGTGCGGAAGAGTTTTGACAGGCTCAAGGTGCTGAGCCCGTTCCGTTATGCGAAGGCCGAGAAGAGCGAGGCCATGAGCAGGGAGATCTATTGATGGTTATTGTGCGAGGGCGATCTGTGCCGGAACGAATGATTGTGAGGGCGGTGCTGGCGCTGCTGATTGCCGGCCTGTTCGCGGGCTGTGCCGCCACCGGGCCGCGGGAGGCGCTCGAAAAGCCCGTGGAGAAGGCCGAGTCGGCGGTGGACCCCGCCGCCAGGGCGGCCTTCGATACAGCGCTGAAGGCCATGCGCGAGGGCAAGGACGGGCAGGCCGAACAGATCCTGCTGACGATGACGCAGGACTTTCCGCAGTTCTCCGGGCCGCAGGCCAACCTCGGCATCCTCTACTTTCGCGCCGGCAAGCTGGACAAGGCCGAGGCCGCCTTTCTGCGTGCGCTGGAGATCAAGCCGGACAATGTCGTCAGCCTCGACTATCTTGGCGTGATCAACCGCAACAAGGGCCGTTTCAAGGAGGCCGCCGACTTCTACCGGCGGGCCATCGCGGCCGATCCGAATTATGCCTATGCCCATCGCAACTACGGCATCTTGCTGGAACTCTACATGGGCAAGCTCAAGGAGGCGCTGGCGCAATACGAGGAATATCAGAAGCTGACCAAGGGCGAGGACAAGCAGGTGGCCAAATGGATCGTCGACCTGAGCCGACGCAGCGGGGCAAAGCAATGATGCGCCCTGGCATGGTATTGATCACTGCCCTGCTGCTGGGCGGCGTGGCGCAGGCCGAGGACCGCCTGGACCTGGACGCCACCGCCATCAAGGGCACGCGCGAGCTTCCCAAGGTGCTCTACATCGTGCCATGGAAGAGCACCCGCCTCGGTGCGCTGGTGGCGGGCGCCGGCAGCAGCTCCTTTTCGGCCCAGTGGGTGGCGGTGGATCGTGAGGTGTTTCGCCGCCAGGTGGCCTACTACGACCTGCTCTATGCCGAGACGGTCGGCGGAAAATGACGCCGCGGGGCCGACCGGCGCCTTGGCGGAGTGCTGTTGGTGATTATCCGGGGGTGCGCTCGGGGGTTTTCTGCGCTAAAGTTCGGCGTCGTTTTGGCCGACCATCAGGGGTCGGTTCCGTCGGATATCGCGGTTTCCCGTGATGGCCGGCCAATAAATGTGAATTCAGTCAATACAGGCCGCTGAAAATTGCGGCATTGTTGGGCTTCAGGCATAACCGCATGAAGTCATCGGCTCAGGCGTCGTGACGCCTGGATACGATTTGTGAGGAGACAAGGTATGGATGGCGCTAACGCGATTGTGAAGTTTTTCCAAGATGGTGGAATGTTCATGTATTTCATCATGCTGGTGTTTGCGCTGGGCGCGGCCATCGGCCTGGAGCGTTATTTCTATCTCACCAAGGCCAAGCTCATCAACCGCAGCATGTGGAACAAGCTGACCCCGCTGGTGCAGGCCAACAACTACCAGCAGGCCATGGCCATCGCCAGCAAGTCCAAGAGCGATATTGGCCATATCCTCGCCTACGGCCTCAGCCGCCTGCAGAGCACCAAGCGTCGCGACGACATCGAGATGGCCATGGACGAGGGCCTGATGGAGGTCATTCCACGCCTGGAGAAGCGCACCCATTACCTGGCCACCTTCGCCAACATCGCCACCCTGCTGGGTCTGCTGGGCACCATCATCGGCCTGATCCAGGCCTTTACCGCGGTGGCCAACGCCAATCCCGCGGACAAGGCCGACCTGCTCTCCGCCAGTATCTCGGTGGCCATGAACACCACCGCCTTCGGCCTGATGGCGGCGATCCCGCTGCTGCTGATGTACACCGTGTTACAGACCAAGACCACCGAACTGGTGGACAGCATGGAAATGGCCACGGTGAAATTCCTCAACGCCATTACCGAATACCGCCAGCCCAGCCATCGCAACGCCGACTAAGCGGGATCGATAGCGATGTCTGTCAGAGCCCGAGTGAGGCGCGCGCGCCGCGACGTGCCCGATCTGGACATCACCGCCTTCATGAACCTGATGGTGGTGCTGGTGCCGTTCCTGCTGCTTTCCGCGGTGTTTTCGAACCTGGCCATCCTCGAGCTCAACCTGCCGCCGGACGATCAGCAGCAGGCCGACAAGGACAAGCCGAAAAAGGAACGCAACTTCGAGGTCATCGTGCGCAAAGACGCCCTGGTGGTGGCCGACACCCTCGGCGGCGTCATCAAGCGCATCCCCCTCAAGGCCGGCAAACAGGACTTCAAGGCCCTTTCCGACCTGCTCGTCGCCATCAAGCTCAAATATCCCAAGAAAGACAACATCAGCCTGCTGCTGGAGCCGGACATCCCCTATGACACCCTGGTGCAGGTGATGGACACCGTGCGCGAGGTCACCGTGCTGGAAGCGGCCTCGGCGGTGCGTAAGGAGCTGTTCCCGCAGATCGCCATCGGTGACGCGCCATGAAGGCCTCGCGCCGCGCCAAGCGCATGAGCCGGCACCACGCCCGCACCAAGAAGGGCGCGGCGCTGAATATGGTGTCATTGATGGATATCTTCACCATCCTGGTGTTCTTCCTGCTGGTCAGCTCGTCCTCGGTCAAGGATCTGCCCAATGTGAAGCAGATCCAGCTGCCCGAATCCACCGCCGAACAGCTGCCCAAGGAGACCGTGGTGATCATGGTCAGCGACAAGGATATCGTCGTGCAGGGCCGCAAGGTGGCCGAGGTGGCGGCGGTGATGAGGAACAGTGGCGCCATCGAGCCCCTGAAGGAAGCGCTGATGCGCCTGACCGAGCGCAAGCTGGGCGGGCAGCCTGCTTCGGCCGATGGCAAGCCGGTGGTGCATGAAGTCACCATCCTCGGCGACAAGGAAATCCCCTTCAAACTGTTGAAGCGCATCATGCTGACCTGCACGGAAGCACGCTATAGCAATATCTCGCTGGCGGTGATGCACAAGACGGAAGACAAGGGGTGATCGGTCCGTGAGCACTACCTACCGCCAGTTCATCCTGCCCTGGACACGCGTCGCGGAAGAAGACCGCCGTCTCAAGGTCGTCGTGGTCACGGTGATGTCGATCGCCCTGCTGCTGAGCCTGGCCATCCCGTTCATTCCGGTGCCCAAGGAAGACCGCGACAAGGTCAAGGAATTGCCGCCGCGGCTGGCGCAGCTGGTGATGGAAAAGCAGAAACCCAAGCCCAAGCCGCAGCCGAAAAAGGTCGAGAAGAAAAAAGAAGAGAAGAAAGAAGAAAAGAAGGAAAAGAAAAAGGAAGAGAAGAAACCGGAAAAGAAACAGGAAAAGCCCAAGCCGAAGAAGGTCGAGCCACCCAAGCCCGAGGTTGACCGGGTCGCCGAGGCGCGCAAGAAGGCCGCCAGCGCCGGCCTGTTGGCCTTCAGCGATGACCTGGCCGACCTGCGCGATGCGCCTGTCGCGCCCAAGCTGAACAAGGACAAGCCCCTCTCCAAGGGCGGCGCGGCGGCGAAGAAGCGCGAGCGCAAGATCCTTACCTCCGGCGTCAGCAGCAGTGGCGGCATCAATACCGCCAACCTCAGCAGCGGCGTCGGCAGCACCGATCTCGCCGGCCGCCAGACCACCCAGGTCGAGAGCCCGGTCGACATGGTGGCCGCCGCCGCGCCGGTGGCGTCGACCGGCAAGGCGGCAAAGAAGCCGTCACGCACCTATGAAGAGGTGTCGCTGGTCTTCGATCGCAACAAGGGCGCCATCTATTCGCTGTACAGCCGTGCCCTGCGCAAGGACCCCACCCTGCAGGGCAAGGTGGTGCTGGAGATCACCATCGCCCCCTCGGGCAAGGTCACGGAATGCAAGGTCGTCTCCAGCGAACTGAACAATCCTGCCCTGGAGCGCAAGCTGGTATCGCGGGTGAAGATGCTCAACTTCGGCGCCCGCGACGTGGAGACCCTGATCGTCACCTATCCCATCGACTTCCTGCCCTCCTGATCATGCGCGGATAGCCCGGGCGGCGGATGCCATCCAACAAGAAAGCCGGTGTCACGACGACACCGGCTTTTTTGTTGGCTCGGGATCTGCTCAGGCGCTGAGATCGATGCCGCCGAGCGCGCGTTCCTGGGCGTCGCCCCTGGCCACCTGGACATAGCTTTCCACGGCCCTGGCCTGTGTGCTCGAGCGGCCTTCGTCCGGCCCGGAAAAGCGCTGTGCCGCCAGCTCGGCGCGCGCCTCGGCGGCCATCTGCCCGGCGCTGGCGGCGACGGCGAGGTCCTGTTGCGAGGGCCTGGCCGGCGCCTGGGCCGCGGCGCGGATGGTCTGCGCCTTTTGCAGCGTCTCCTCCGGGCTGTTGCCGGGCGAGGTGTCGATGCTGACCTCGCCGCCAACGGCGTAGCGGCGATCGTCCGGCCCGGTCTCGTACTGGAAGCTGGCGCCGCCGCGCGCCAGTCCGCCGGCGGCGGCCAGGTGTGCGGCCTCGTGGGCGCGCACCTCGCGCTCGCGGGCCTTCAGGGCCTGCACCTGGGCCTGCTGTTCCTCGCTCAGTTGACGGGACTCGCCGGACGCCTGCGCCGAGGCGTGGCCGGTGTCGGCCGGGGCGCGTGCATCGGGCCGCGGGCCGGGTGGAACGGGGGGCGTTGCGTCGATCCGCATGGCGTCGCGTGCGCCTCAGGCGCGCACGTCGAGCAGGCTGCCGAGCATCTCGTCGGCGGCCTTGAGCACCTTGACCGAGGCCTCCACCTGGTGCTGATCGGCGCGCAGATCGAGCAGCGCGCGGGTGCTGTCTGCGCTGTCGCCAGGGGCTGCGCGGGCGATGGTCGTGGCGTTGCGGTGCAGGCCGTCGAGGCCGTTGTCGATGCCGGCGATACCGGCCTGCAGGGCGGGAATGGACATGTTTCACCTCGTCCCGGCCGTGCATCGCCGGGAAAATGGGCTTTCCTGCAGCCGTTGTCGTCCGCTCGCCCTCAGGCTTGAGGCCTGTCCGGCTGCCACAGCACATCGGCGTGACCTTGCGCCCGGTTCAGGTGGCGCGCCAGGACAAACAGCAGATCCGAGAGGCGGTTGAGGTAGCCAATGGCGTTCGGCGGCAGCGCTTCATGGCGATGCAGGGTGATCAGGCGGCGTTCCGCGCGGCGGCACACGCTGCGCGCCACGTGGGCCTGGGCCGCCGCGGGACTGCCGCCGGGGAGGATGAATTCCTTCAGCGGTGGCATTGCCTCGTTGAGCCGGTCGAGGGCTCGTTCCAGGGCCTCCACGTGGCCGGCGGTGACGGCCTCGCGGCCGGGGATGCTCAGCTCGCCGCCGAGGTCGAACAGGCGGTGCTGGATCGCCGCCAGCAGGGCGTCCGTGTCCGCCGGCAGGCTCAGGGCGCGCAGCACGCCGAGCTGGCTGTTGAGTTCATCGACGGCGCCGATGGCCTCGATGCGCGGGCTGTCCTTGGCCGCCCGGCTGCCGTCGCCGAGGCCGGTGCTGCCGTCGTCGCCGGTACGGGTGTAGATCTTCGAGAGTCGGTGTCCCATGGGGTCTCCGTTGGAAGTGAGTGCTTGCCGATTATTCACCACAGAGGCGCGGAGACAAGGAGAAAAGGCAGATGTCCGCAAATGAACGCCAATACACGCAAAATTCACGAAAAAGATGTGCGTCTATTTGCGTGATTGGCGGCTAAAGGATTTCTCTGTGCCTCCGTGCCTCTGTGGTGAATCATTTTCTCGCTGCATTGCTCTGCGGTGCAACGTAGTGGGGTGGAACTATCTGCCCCGGGTGGGGTGGCGCGGAGCGGTGCCACAAGTATTTCCAATCTCCATGCCCTCGGTGCCGCACCGGTCAAATCAGCGCGGGTACCAAAAGCGCCACGGCCTCGCTGAATTCCGTCAGGGCCCCGGCGGTGTCGCCGGTGCAGCCGCCGAGGCGTTGCAGCATCAGGCGGCGCAGTGCGATGCCGAGGGCGAGCAGGGCCAGCAGCAGCCACAGGCCGTCGGTGCCCAGTATCAGCACGGGCAGCAGGGCGGCGACGAAAAGGACCCCCCAGGCCGGGCGGCGCGGCAGGTGGCGGCTGAGGGTGGCGCCGGCGCCGTCGGCGCGGGCGCTGGGGGTGGTGAGGAACAGGGCCAGCGAGGCGGCGCGGCCGAGCAGGGGGGCGAGCAGCAGCCAGACGGCCTGGCCGTTTTCCAGCAGGGCCTGCAGGGCGGCGAACTTGACGATCAGCAGCAGGCCGATGGCGATCACCGCGGCGGCCCCGGCGCGCGGGTCCTTCATGATCTCGAGGCTGCGCTGGCGGTCGCCGTGGCTGCCCAGCCAGGCGTCGGCGCTGTCGCCGAGGCCGTCGAGGTGCAGGCCGCCGCTCAGCCCCACCCACAGGGCCAGCACCAGCGCCGCCTGCACGCCGGGCGCGGCGCCGCCGAGGAGTAGGGCCAGGCCCCACAGCAGCAGGCCCATGAGCAGGCCGACGAGGGGGAAATACAGCGCCGAACGGCCCGCCAGGGCGTCGTCGTAGTCGCGCAGGGGCGGTGTTGGCAGGCGGGTGAGGAATTGCAGCGCGGCCCAGAAGCCGTTCATGAGCAGCGGCTTCCGTGGGCGGCCAGGCGTACGTTGGGCACGCCCCCGTGCCAGTCGATGCGCAGGCGCGTCAGGCAGGCGTAGGGCACCTCGATCTGTTGCAGCCTGGGCAGCGGGATGTCGAGGATGTGGTGCAGGAGGATGCGGATGCTGCCGCCGTGAGTGATCATCAGCACCCGCCCCTGGCGCGGCAGTTCGTGCAACAGGCCCTGCCAGGCGGTGACGATGCGGTCGCGGTAGTCGGTGAGGCTCTCGCCGCCATGTGGCGTGTGGCTGACGGGATCGTGCCAGAAGCGGCCCAGGGCCTCGGCCTCTGTGCGCATCAGCGCGGCGGCGGTGCGGCCTTCCCAGCGGCCGAAGTCGATCTCGGTCATGGCGGTGTCGATGCGCAGCGGCAGTTGCCGGCGCGCGGCCAGCTGCGCGGCGAACTCGCGGCAGCGCCGCAGGGGCGAACTGTGGATGCGCTGCCATGGCTGCCTTGCGGCCACGGCGCGGTGCATCTGCAGCCAGCCGCGGCCGCTGAGGGGGTCGTCGGTCTGGCCACGGTAGCGTGGACCGCCCTGCGGTTCGCCGTGGCGCAACAGGTCGAGGGTGACGGTCATCCCTCGTCCCCGGTGGAAACCCCGGCGGCGGCGAAGGTGGCCATGCCGTTGTGCAGGGCGCAGGCCAGGCGCAGCAGGGGCACGGCGCTGGCGGCGCCGCTGCCCTCGCCGAGGCGCAGGCCGAGCTCGAGCAGGGGCTTGGCGTCGAGGGCGTCGAGGAGGCGCGCGTGGCCGGGCTCGGCGGAGCGGTGGCAGAACAGCAGCCAGTCGCGCGCGCCGGGCTGGATGCGCACCGCCAGTAGGGCCGCGGCGCTGCTGATGAAGCCGTCCACCAGCACCGGCAGGCCGTGCTGGGCGCTGGCGATGTAGCTGCCCACCAGCGCGGCGATCTCGAAACCGCCGAGGTGACGGAGGATTTCCAGCGGGCTGTTCAAGGCCTCGCGATGGCTGTCCAGGGCCTGCTGGATCAGCGCCGCCTTGCGCGCCACGCCGGCGGCGTCGAGGCCGGTGCCGGGACCGGTCAGTTCGCCGGCGGGCAGGCCCAGCAGGGCGCAGGCGCAGGCGGTGGCGCTGGCGGTATTGCCGATGCCCATGTCGCCGCCGATGAACAGCTGGCTGTCCTTGTCCTTGGCACGGGCGATGGCGCCGCGACCGCTGGCCAGGGCGGCCTGCAACTGCTCGGGCGTCATCGCCGGCTGGTGCAGGGCGTTGGCGGTGCCGGGGCCGAGACGATTGTCGATGACGCCGAACAGCGGGCCGGGGTCATGGAGGGTGCCGAGGTCCACCACTTCCAGTTGGGCACCAAGCTCGCGCGCCAGCACGCTGATGGCGGCGCCGCCGTGGGCGAAGTTCTTCACCATCTCGCCGGTCACCGCCTGCGGGAAGGCGGAGGTGCCCTCGCTGGCGAGGCCGTGGTCGGCGGCGAAGATGGTGATGGCGATGCGGTCGGCGGCGGGTCGTTCCGTGCCCTGCCGGACGGCCAGCCACAGGGCCAGTGACTCCAGCCGTCCCAGCGAGCCGGGCGGCTTGGTGAGTTGTTGCTGATGCTCGCGGGCGCGTTGTCCGGCGGCTTCATTCAGTGGAGCGGTGGGTTGGCTCAGCCATTGGTTGGTCACAGTGTTACCTCTTCTGTGCTGTGTTTTGTCATGATTCACCACAGAGGCATGGAGGCACAGAGAGATCCTTTCGCCGCCAATCACGCAAATAGACGCAAATCCTTTTCATGAAATTTTCCTGTATTGGCGTTCATTTGCGGACATCTACCTTTTCTCTGTGCCTCCGTGCCTCTGTGGTGAAAACGATTAGGTCTCGTCCTTCAAGGCCATCGGCAGGCCGGCCACGCACAGGGTGACGCGCTCGCACAGCGCGGCGAGGTCCTGGTGCAGGCGGCCGTTCTCGTCCACGAAACGCCGCGTCAGCTGGCCCATGGGCACCACGCCGAGGCCGATTTCGTTGCCCACCAGGATGATCTCGCCCGGCAGCCGCGGCAGGGTATCGAGCAGGGCCTGGCGTTGCAGGGCAAAGCGGGTGTCCGCGCCGTCGGCGAGGCTGTTGTTCAGCCACAGGGTCAGACAGTCCACCAGCAGGCAGCGCTCGGGGGCGGCGTGCTCGGTGAGGGCGGCGGTCAGCGCGATGGGTTCTTCGACGACCAGCCAGTCGGCGGGCCGCGCGGCCTGGTGATGGGCGATGCGTTCGGCCATTTCGCGGTCATCGGGGGTGGCGGTGACGATGCAGGTGACGGCCAGGCCGCTGGCCTCGGCGCGCTGCTGGGCCAGGCGGCTCTTGCCGGAACGGGCGCCGCCGAGGATCAGTTCGCGCATCGCGCCTCCGTTATACTGCGCCCTGGTTCGATGTTTTTCAGGGGCATGATGTGAGATCCGTGGTGTTGTTGGTTGTCTTTTTGCTGTCCGCCGCGCCGCTGGCAGAGGCCGCCGTGGCGGTGCTGGATGACGGTGGCCGCGAGGTGCGGCTGGCGCAGCCGGCGCGGCGCATCGTCAGCCTCGCCCCGCATGTCACCGAGCTGTTGTTCAGTGCCGGCGCCGGTGACCGCATCGTCGGCGTGGTGGAATACAGCGATTATCCGCCGGCGGCGAGGCAGTTGCCGCGGGTCGGCGCGTACAACGCCGTGGACATGGAGCGCATCCTCGCCCTGCGGCCGGACCTGGTGGTGGCCTGGGCCAGCGGCAATCCGCCGGCGCTGATCGAGCAGTTGCGCGAGTTGGGGCTGACGGTGTTTCTCAGTGAGCCGCGTGAACTGGAGGACGTGGCCAGCAACCTCGAACGCCTCGGCCGGCTGGCCGGCACCGGGGCCACGGCGCGGGCGGCGGCCAATGTCTTTCGCCAGCGCCTGCGCGCGCTGCGCGAACACTATGCCGGGCGCGCGCCGGTGAGCGTGTTCTACCAGATCTGGCACCGGCCGCTGATGACGGTCAATGGCGAACACCTGATCAGCAAGGTGATCCGCCTCTGCGGGGGGCGCAACGTGTTCGCCGATCTGCCGGCGCTGGTGCCCAAACTGGAAATGGAGGCGGTGCTGGCGGCCGATCCGCAGGCCATCGTCGCCGGCGTGCGCGAACCGGGCGACGAGGCGTGGCGGCAGGACTGGCGGCGCTGGCGGCAGCTGCGCGCGGTGCGTGAGGGGCACCTGATCTCGGTGCCGGCGGATCTGTTGCAGCGTCATACCTTGCGCATCCTCGATGGCGCGGAGCAGCTGTGCGCGGCGCTGGAACGGGTGCGGCAGGCGGCCATGGCTCAACCCTCGCCGAGCCGGTAGATCACCGGCAGTTGCAGGTCGATGGGCTGCAGCGCCGGCGCGCCGGCCGGCAGGCGCAGGCGTTCGATGCGCGCCAGGGCCTTCAACGCCGAGCGATCCAGCAGGGCATGACCGGAACTGCGCAGCAGCTGGATGTCGTGCAGCTGGCCCTCGCGGTCGAGGCGCAGGCCCAGCAGCACCTCGCCCTCCCAGCCGCGCCGGCGTGCGCGCAGGGGATAGGTCAGGTGGCGCGACAGCTGGTCGCGCAGCTGGCCGAGCAGGTAATTGCGCTGCGCGGTGGCGCCCGTTTGCGATGTGTTTGGCGGGTTTTTCCCGGCGGGGCCTTCGCCGGCCGGCGGGGCTTGCCGGGGCTCGCCCACGTGTCCGTCGTCCGCTGGCGTCGCGGCTGTCTCGGGCGGGGCTGCGGCGCGGCCGTCGGCCTTCGTCAATGGCGCGGGGG
>JALSHB010000010.1 GCA_026982475.1 Chromatiales bacterium | reverse complement strand
GGCAGCACGCGTTCCTCGAAGTGGCCCAGCACCTCGCTGGCGTCGGGGACGATTTCCTTGCGCTTGTGGCGCGGTTCGTATTCGAAGTGGCCGAGGAACAGCTCGTCGGCGGAGACGATGGAATAGGCCGAGCGGTCTTCGAAGTTGTGAATGGCGAAGTCGGCCTCGGAGGTGCCGCGACGGCCGCGGTCGATGCCGCGGGTGTGCTCGTCGCCCTCGGGCTGGAACTCCTCCGGCTCCAGGTGCTGCTCGCGCAGCTTCTTCAGCAGGTCGAAGTGATGCACGTCCACCTTGGGGCGGTTGCCCAGATCCTGGTGCTTGAGGTAGTGGTCGATGCTCTCGGCGGCCACCGAGGCCTGGCCGATGACGGTGGTCAGCAGGTGCGGCTGGACGATGTCGCCGGCGACGAAATAGCCTTCCTTGTTGGGCATCTGGAAGTTCTTGTCGGCGTCGATCAGGCCGCGTTCGTTGGCCAGGTCTTCCATGCCGTCGAGGCGGCCGGTCTGGCCGATGGCGGCGACGATGATGTCGGCCTCGATCTCGTACTCGGAGCCTTCGATGGGCTCCATCTTGCCGTTCTCCCACTTCAGCTTGCGCACGCGCAGGGCCTTGGCGCGGCCGTCGTCGCCCATGATGACCTCGACGGGGTCCACGGAGCCGATGATCTCGATGCCCTCGCGGGTGGCGTCGTCCACCTCGTGCTGGGAGGCGGTCATGTTGGCGATGGGGTGGCGGGACAGCAGGGTGACGTCCACCGGGACGTGCTTGGCGTCGGCGGGCAGGGGCTGCTCCTTGCCGCTGGCGATGACGTTCTCGACCCGGGCCTCGTCGCTGATGCCCTCGACCATGCCCAGACGTCGGGCCACGGAGGCGACGTCGATGGAGGTGTCGCCACCGCCGATCACCAGCACCTTGCCGGCCACGGCCTTGAGGTGGCCGCGGTTGAAGGATTCGAGGAAGGCGATGCCGGACAGGCAGTTGGCGGCCTCGTCGAAATGGGGGATGGGCAGGCTGCGGCCGTTCTGCGCGCCGATGGCGAAGAGGATGGCGTCGAAGTCCTTCTCCAGTTCTTCCAGGCTGACGTCGCGGCCGACGCGGGTGTTGAGACGGGTCTCGACGCCCATGTTGATGATGCGGTTCATCTCGCCGTGCAGCACGTCGCGCGGGGTGCGGTAGCCGGGGATGCCATACATCATCATGCCGCCGAGGTCTTCGTGGTCGTCGAACACGGTGCAGGCGTGGCCCATGCGGCGCAGCTGGTAGGCCGCGGACAGGCCGCAGGGACCGCCGCCGATGATGGCGACCTTCTTGCCGGTGTCGGGGCCGGGCTCGAAGCTGTAGCCGTTTTTCAGCGCGGTGTCGCCGATGAACTGCTCGACGGCGTTGATGCCGACGAAGTCTTCCACTTCATTGCGGTTGCAGCCTTCCTCGCAGGGCGCGGGGCAGACGCGGCCCATTACCGAGGGGAAGGGGTTGGCGTCGGTGGAGCGGCGGAAGGCGTATTCGCGCCAGTCCATGCCTTCGGCGGGTTTTTCCATGCCGCGCACGATGTCCAGCCAGCCGCGGATGTCCTCGCCGGCCGGACAGCTGCCCTGACAGGGTGGGGTCTGCAGCAGGTAGGTGGGGCACTTGTGACTGGTGTCGGCGGTAAAGATCTGCTGCGCCCAGGGGCGATGCTTGTTGTCGCCATCCTTGAATTTGCGGAAGGTGTGTTCTTGTTTCACTTCATCTGCCGGCGTTGCCATCGTGTCAGTCTCCTAATCCACTGGTGCGTCAGTTTCTAATTCAGTTGTTCTCGTTTGATCGTTAGACCGCAGGGCGGTCATCGCCCAGCCTGCGGTCGCTGCTGTCGGTTTTAAATCGTTATTCCTTTGCGCCCAACTGGATGGCGTCGCCAACCACTTCGTGCAGGCTGGTAATCATGTGGCTATCGAACTGGTAGTAGGGCAACACCTTGGCGAACTGCGTCTTGCAGATGGCGCAGATGGCCACCAGGGTGTTGACGTCGTTTTCCTCCACCACCTGCTTCAGGGCCTGCATGCGCGGCATCGCGCCCTTGACCCGCAGTTCCATCAGGTCGTCCGTGAGCAGGCCACCACCGCCACCACAGCAGAAGGTCTTTTCGTGGATGGTGTCGGGGGCCATGTCGAAGAAGTTGTTGGCCGCTGCCTTGATCACCTCGCGCGGCAGGATGAACTGTCCGCCGGGGATGTTGCCCATGCGCGAGGCGCGCGCCACGTTGCAGGAATCGTGGAAGGTGATGCGGCGGTGATCGTTGGCTTCCTTGTCCAGCTCGAGGGCGCCGCGCTGGATCAGGTCGTAGGTGAACTCGACGATGTGCTGCGGCACGGGGTATTTGGGATCGAGGAAGTCGAAGGGTCCGATCAGGGTGTTCCAGAAGCTGTAGGCCACGCGCCAGGCATGGCCGCATTCGCCGACGATGATGCGCTTGACGCCCAGTTCGAGGGCGGCCTCGCGGATGCGCATGGCGGTCTTTTTTAAGTTGTCGGCGCTGCCGATGAACATGGAGAAGTTGGCGG
This sequence comes from Chromatiales bacterium, assembly GCA_026982475.1. Taxonomy (GTDB): domain Bacteria; phylum Pseudomonadota; class Gammaproteobacteria; order SZUA-152; family SZUA-152; genus DRQN01. Next base: position 31,366 of record JALSHB010000010.1, on the reverse strand, counting down.
CCTCGGAGGCGTAGGAACTCAGCGTCCAGCTGATGCCGGCCTGGTGAAACACCTTGCCGTAGCCGATCAGGCCATCGATGTGCGGCTCGGCGAAGAAGTCGGCCGAGGGCGTGATCAGCAGCACGTCGGCGCCCTTCTGGTCCACCGGGAAGCGCACCAGCACGCCGGTGTCTTCTTCGACGTCTTCTTCCAGGCCCTCCAGGGTGTCGACCAGCGCCGGCTCCGGCAGGCCGAGGTTGTTGCCCACCTTGTGCACCTTGCCGAGGATTTCATTGCAATATTTCTGGCCGACGCCGATGGAGTCCATGACCTCGCGCGCGGCCATGGAGATTTCGGCGGTGTCGATGCCGTAGGGGCAGAACACGGAGCAGCGGCGGCACTGGGAACACTGGTGGAAGTAGTTGTACCAGTCGTCCAGCATCGGCTTGTCGAAATCCTTGGCGCCGACCAGTTTGGGGAAGTGTTTTCCGGCAAAGGTGAAATAACGACGGTAGACGCTGCGCAGCAGATCCTGGCGCGCCACCGGCATGTTGTTGGGGTCCTGGGTGCCGAGGAAATAATGGCACTTGTCGGTACAGGCGCCGCACTTGACGCAGGTATCGAGAAACACGCGCAGGGCCTTGGAACCCTCCACCAGTTCGCCGAGGCGTTGCACGGCCTTGTCCTGCCAGTCGTCGACCAGCTCGCCGGGGTAGCCGATGCTCTCGTTGTGAACCGGCTTGGCCGGGAAGGTCTTGAGGTGATGCATCGTCCCGGGTTTGACGGTCGGGAGGTCCACCACTTCCTGGTGCGGTTTCAGTTCCGGAGTGTCGAAGGTTGCCTTTGCCACGTCGTAAGACCTCGTGTTGTTACTCGGCAGTCCAGCCTGCGGTGTGACGAACCTCACGCGCATCGTCGACCTGGGTGCGGGTGGGGGCGAAGAACATGCCGGGTGCGTGCAGCAGCTTGCTGATCGGGAACACCACCATCAGGGTGATGACCAGGCTGAAGTGCAGCAGCACGAAACCGTCGGCGGGCAGTGGCTGCCAGTCGAAGTACATCAGGCCCAGCATGTAGGCCTTGATGTCGACGATGTCCGTGTGTGACAGATACTTGATGCCCAGGCCGCTGAGGGCGATGGCCATCAGCAGGGCCAGCATCAGGTGGTCGGAAAGGCTGGTGATGTAGCGTACGCGGTCGACCAGGAAGCGGCGCGCCCAGAGGCCGGCGAGGCCGGCGATCATGGCGAAGGCGGCGTATTTGCCGAACGGCTGGATCAGCGCCACCCAGCCCCACACGGGCTCGGTGAAATACCGCAGGTGGCGGGCCAGCACCAAGGCCAGGGCGACATGGAACATCCAGCCGAACAGCCAGATCCACTTGTTGGAAAAGAACAGGCTGCGGAATACGGTGATTTCCTTGGTCATGCGCCAGACCACGCCGGCCCTGGTCAGGGGGGCCGGGGCGACGGGAATTTTCAGTGGCGCGGGGGTGCGCGCATAGACCGCGATCTTGCGCGCCACTCCGACCACCAGCAGGATCGTGGCGGCATAGAACAATAGGGCGAAAACCACTGAAAGAATCATCGGTTGACCTTGAGCGTTGTAAGCCAGCGTTGTCCTGACGCGCCGGTGGTGATGCACCGGCGCGTGCAGAGGAATTTGGTCAGCCCGCCCACAGGCGGGCCGTAAAGGGTCTGAGGTGAATCAGACGCAGCCGGTCGGCTTGGGCAGGCCGGCGATCTTGCAGGCCTGCTTGGCGGGACCGTAGGGGAACAGTTCGTACAGATACTTGCTGTTACCCTTGTCCTTGCCCAGCTTTTTGCCGATGGACTTGGTCAGCACGCGAACGGCGGGGGCGATCTGGTACTCGTCATAGTATTCGCGCAGGAAGTTGACCACTTCCCAGTGGGCGTCGGTCATGTCCAGACCTTCTTCCTTGGCGATTGCCTTGGCGATGTCCATGTTCCAGTCATCACGATTCTCGAGGTAGCCTTCTTCGTCGACGGCGATGCTCTTTCCATTTACTTCCAGGGCCATGGGGATCTCTCCTGTATGTGTCTATATTGACTGTTTGTGGAAATGAATCTGGCTGAAAAATCAGAGCCAGGATTGGGTCTTGTCGTATTTGGCCGCGAGGTCCACGAAGCCGTGGTAGTCGATGATCTCGATGCCGTCGATGACCCGGCTTTCATCGATGCCACGCGCCTTGAGGTCGGGCCTGATCACATAGAAGGAAATATCCTTCATTGCGTCTTCCACCATGGAGGACTTCACGGTTCCCTTCATGGCGCCATAGACGCCGTCTTCGATGAGAAGCACGGCGCTGCCTTTCACGGCATGCTTGAGGCAGGATTCCAGCGCATTGCGCTCGAGGGGTGATTTGTTGACGGTGTGCAGCATTTTTTATCTCCCTCAGAAGCTCAGGACCACGTCCTGGGCTTCCATGATTTCGGCCAGCTCGGCGGCGCTGACGAGCTTGATGGAATCTTTCTCGGCCCAGTCGTCGTCTTCATCCTCGTAGGTGAGGGGAAGCAGGTCGTCGAGGCTCAGGCCGCGGGCTTCCAGGGATTCCTTTTCGACGTAGATCTTGTTGACGTCGTAGTCGCCCAGCGCCTTGTAGGTGGGGGAGAAGTTCTTCACGCCCAGTTCGTCGGTCTGCTGGCCCTTGACGAGCTGAAACACGCCATCATCGAGAAAGGCGAGGCTGACGTCCTGCTCGAAGGCGGCGCCGATCAGTACCACTTCCAGCGATTCCAGGGCATAGATGGTGCCGTAGGGCGCCTTGCGGTTGACATACAAAAAACGTTTTGACATAGCGCTCCCCTTAATCGCCGAAGGTGATGAGACGGTCGGACTCGATGCCGGCCTCGATCAGCTGGCCGAGACCGGAGATGCGGAAGCCCGGCGCGATGTTGTCGGCGTCCTTGCCGTTGCGCTTGGCCTCGTCGGCGTCGGCGATGCCGCGGCGCTGGGCCGCGGCGACACACAGCACCAGGTCGAGTTCGTGCGCCTGCGCCAGCTCCGACCAGCGGTTGACGATGTTGCGGTCGTCCTGCGGCGGGGTGGTCAGGCGGGTGCCGTTGTTGACGCCGTCGTGGTAGAAAAAGATGCGATAGATCTCGTGTCCCTTCTCCAGCGCGGCCTTGGTGAAGTTGTAGGCCGTGTCCGCCGCTTCGTGCGTGTAGGGCCCTTCACTGACCAGAATCGAAAATTTCATGCGTATCCCCCGGCCTTAGAAACGGATGTGCGCCGAGGCGTTGAGGGCATGACGGCCGCCGCGCCAGTTTTCGACGTGGAACTTGGTGAACGGCAGGTCGGTCAGCTCGAAGAAGCGTGGCCAGCCGATGCGCTCGACCCAGTCGCCGATGCGCTCCCAATCCTTGGCGTCGTCCTTGTAGACCGAGAGGATCTTCTTGACGATCTCGGATACCTCGGGCCAGCGCGGCGGGTTGTTGGGCACGCCGGCCACCACCAGCTTGTGGAACATGGGCTTGCTGCGGGCGTTGGAGTGCTTGCCGCCGATCCAGATGGCCAGCTTGGAGTGGTCAGGATCGTTGATCTGCATGGGTGGGCAGGGCGGGAAGCAGGCGCCGCAGCAGATGCATTTCTTTTCGTCGACTTCCAGTGAGGGCTTGCCGTTGACCATCGCCGGGCGGATGGCGGCGACCGGGCAGCGGGCCACCACGGAGGGACGCTCGCAGACGTTGGCCACCAGGTCGTGATTGATCTTCGGTGGCTTGGTGTGCTGCACGTTGATGGCGATGTCGCCCTGGCCGCCACAGTTGATCTGGCAGCAGGAGGTGGTGATGTGCACGCGGTTGGGCATCTGCTCGGCGGTGAATTCGTCGTGCAGCTCGTCCATCAGCGCCTTGACCACGCCGGAGGCGTCGGTACCGGGGATGTCGCAGTGCAACCAGCCCTGGGTGTGGGAAATCATGGTCACCGAGGGACCGGTGCCGCCCACCGGGTAGCCGGCGTCCTCGAAGGCCTGGATCAGCGGCTCGACCTTGGCCTCGTCGGTGACGCTGACCTCCATGTTGGAACGGATGGTGAAGCGCACGTAGCCATCGGCGTACTTGTCGATGATGTCGCACAGCAGGTTGATCTCGTAGGGGCCGAGCTGGCGCTGGGTGCCGACGCGTACGGTCCATACCTCGTCACCGCTCTTGGCGACGTGATGCAGCACGCCGGGACGGGGACGTTCGTGATACTTCCAGTTGCCGAAGTTCTTGATGTAGATCGGGTGCATGTACTGGAAGGGATCCGGTACACCGCTCTCGATGGGGAATTTCGGTTGCTCGCTCATCGGGTTAACCTCCAATAATTTTGTCGAATCTGTGTTCGGTGGGGTGCCTGTGTCCAGGAGTGGCGGGTCAGCCCGCGGCCTGACGCTGTTTCCACTTCTCGGCTTCTTCGTCCCACTTGTCCATGCGGATGTAGCTGCTCTGGCGCGTCTCGCTGATCATGTGCGGATCAACGTCGAGATCGATGCCCTCGAGGAAGTTGACCAGGCCGATGCGGTCGATGGTCTCGCCGACGCGCTCGTGCTCCAGGGCGTTCTCGGCCCAGAAATCGATGATCTCCTCGGCCAGTTCGACGATGCGCTCGTAGTCCTCTTCGGTCTCCAGCTTCATGAAGGGGACGATGACGGTGCCCATCAGGTCGCCGATCTTCAGCGTGCGTTTGCCGCCGAGGAGGATGGTGACGCCCTTGTCGTTGCCCGGTGACAGCGCCTTGGTCATGACGTTGATGCAGTGCATGCAGCGCACACAGTTGCGGTTGTCGACGTTGAGGGTGTCGTCTTCGTTGAGGCTCAGGGCGTTGGTGGGGCAGAGGTTGACGACGTTTTCGACCACGTAGTCGCGGCCCTTGTCGGCGACGAATTTCTTCACTTCTTCCTGGTCTACCTGCATGTCGTCGCGCCAGGTGCCGATGACGGCGAAGTCGGAACGCTGGATGGAGTTCATGCAGTCGTTGGGACAGCCCGATACCTTGAACTTGAACTTGTAGGGCAGGGCCGGGCGGTGCATGTCGTCGAGGAAGTTGTTGACCAGCAGGCGGTGGATCTTCTGTTCGTTGGCACAGGACTGTTCGCAGCGGGCGGCGCCCACGCAGGACATGCCGGTGCGCACGCAGGGACCCGCGCCGCCGAGATCCCAGCCGTAGCTGTTGATCTCGTCGAAGAAGGGCTGGGTCTTTTCAGAGGTGGTGCCGATGAACATGATGTTGCCGGTCTGGCCGTGGAAGGCGATGAGGCCGGAACCGTACTTGTTCCAGGACTCGGACAGTTGACGCAGCATGGCGGTGGTGTAGTGGTTGCCGGCGGGCGGCTGCACGCGCACGGTGTGGAATTCCTTGGCCTCGGGGAACAGGGGCTTGCCCTCTTCGTCCATCAGCTCGGTGAAGCGGGGGATGATGCCGCCGCCATAACCCAGAACGGAGACCGTGCCACCCTTCCAGTAACCCAGGCGGGTCTCGTAGGAATGCTCCAGCTGACCCAGCAGGTCCACCATCATGTTGTTGTCCATGGCGAGACGTTTCAGGCCGGTGACAAAGCTCGGCCAGGGGCCGGATTCCAGCTCGTCCAGCATGGGGGTGTCATGCAGCGGCTTGCTGGAATGCTTCTCCTTGGGGAGGTAAGTACTGTGCTTCTCGGGGTTCTTGGGTGTTTGCTCGGCCATTGCCCGTTTCTCCTGGTTTTGAAATCGCGTCTAGCCCTTCTGGCATAACATCGGACCATTCTTGTTTTTCTGGACTTCGCGGGAAGCCATACAAATGGTCAGCCTTTGACTGATTGAAGTCTATGTGACCCGCGTCATGGCGCAATTGGTCAAAGGGGAGGGGGTCGCCGCAGCGGGGCTATCCCTTAGGTGATACCTGAGCCTGCGGATTCAGGTATCGGATTGACGAATCGCGCTGGACGCCGGCGACTGCCCCTGCTACATGACCACTGGAGCAGCTTCGTATATCCCTGATGTGGTGTTGCCAGTCGCTGAATCTCTGTTATGTTGGATATTGCAAATATGATTATATGCTAATGCTTGAATGTGTAAATCCCCCGTTTGGGGAGGGGTGGCAGATCGGGTATGGAGCATGGGTCGCTTGACCTCAACCGCTGGAAACGACGCCATGGCGCACACAGACAACAGTCCCTTCGATCTTGACGCCACGCAGGCCTACGGCGCCTGGCGGGAGCGCAAGCTGGCGGACTTTCCCGTCCGTCTGGATGAATTGGTGGTGCCAGTCGAAAACCCGCATGCCCTGAGCGATACCGAGCGTGCCGCGATTTTGCGGGCCTGCGAGCGCGCCAACATGGCTGTCTACACCCTGGCGCATCCCGACGAAGCCCTGGACAAGACCCTGCTGACCGACCTGGGCGCGCAGCTTGGTCTGCACGACCTGGACTGCAACATGTACGCCGACGACGATGGCATCTCGGCCCTGCAGGTGTCGGCGCAGCGCCGCCAGCACGACTACATTCCCTACAGCAATCATGCCATCAGCTGGCACACCGACGGCTACTACAATTCGCCCCGGCACCGGGTGCTCGCCATGGTGCTGCACTGTGCGCGTCCGGCGGCGCGGGGGGGCGAAAACCGCCTGCTGGATCACGAGATCGCCTACATCCGCCTGCGCGACGAAAATCCACGCCACATCGCCGCCCTGATGCAGCCGGACGCCATGACCATCCCCGCCAACGTTGAACAGGGTGTCGAGATTCGTCCGGCGCAGAGTGGCCCGGTATTTACCGTGGATGCGGCCAGCGGCAAACTGCACATGCGCTACACCGCGCGCACCCGTTCCATCGCATGGAAACGTGACGCCGACACCCAGGCCGCGGTGCGCTCGCTGGAGGCCCTGTTGGCGGAGGATTCACCCATGATCTTCCGTCACCGGCTGAGCGCCGGTCAGGGCGTGATCTGCAACAATGTACTGCACACCCGCAGCGCCTTTGAAGACGAGGCGCCGGCCGGCCAGGGCCGTCTGATGTACCGGGCGCGCTTTTATCAGCGTGTGAGCTAAACGACGTTTACTGGAGCAAACATGATTTACCTGAGTGAACTATTGATTCAGAACCCGGGTCTGGAGTCCTTCGAGGATCTGGTCCACGTGATTGGCGAACAGGCCAGACAGGGCGAGATTCACCTCAAGATCGACATCAAACCCAATTACCCTGACACCCCGGCCAACTGGGAGGATCGTGTCGAAGGCGCCTTCGCCGGTGTGTATTCGGTAATGGGTACCACCAACGGCTGCACAGAAGAAGACTGACATGAAATATCTCGACGAAGGGGCCGGCATGCGTGATGCCGACAGCGGTGACGAAGAAGTCGTCTCCGAGGAAAGACTGCGACAGGAACTGGCCGCGGCGGAACAGGAACTGATCGAGCTTCCCGCCGGTTACGCGCCCACGCAGAAGGCCGAAATACAGAACCGCATCGCGGAAATCCTCATCGACCTGCGGCAGACCGAAGCCGCCTTCGATACCGCCCGCGAGGCTTTCGATACGTTCGTCGCCGCCGAGCAGTGGGAGGGTGCCGTGCATGCCTGCAACATCATGTTCATGGCCGATCAGCCCTGGTCGCTGGCGGCGCTCGGGCAGGGCGTGTGGCTGGCGGTGACCTTCCCCATCGATCCCGAACTGAGCGTGGCCATGCTGCAGCACATCATCGACGAGACGCCCGCCGAGGCCGATGGCGCCGCGGTGGCCGCCGCGGTGGCGCACTATATCGTCGACCTGCGCGCCGAAGGCAAGCAGCGCGACAACCTGATGCTGTTCACCAATCACATGATGGGCACCGTGGCGCGCCGCCACAGCGACGTGCAGAAGCAGGAGCAATTCGACTTCTGGATGGAAAAGCTGGAGCTGACGGACCCGGCCAAGTTCCTGCCGCGTCTGCGCAATGTCGTCGACGTGCTGGTGCAGGAAGACTGGTGGATCGACCGCGAGGCCATCTGGGCCTCCTTGCCGGATCAATAGGCGGGCCGATAGCGCACCATGTACTGGGAAGAGGACAAGGGCAACGAGCCACCGGAGGTGAGTGATGCCGTGGTCGATCTCGTCTTCGGCATCGATTGCCGCTGCCTGCCGGTCGATCATGCCTACGCCCTGGCGCAGGCCATGCAGCGCGAGTTGCCCTGGCTGACCGATGAGCCAAGCGCCGGCATCCACACCATTCACGGCGCCGCGTCGGGCAATGGCTGGATGCGGCCACAAGGCCCGGATGACTTGTTGCAGTTATCCCGGCGCACCAGGTTCACCCTGCGGGTGCCGAAACACCGTATCGAGGACGCCCTGTCGTTGCAGGGCAAGACCCTGGACGTGGACGGCTATCCGCTGACGCTGAAGCGCGCCACGCAACGGCCGCTAAGTGTGCTGACGACGCTGTTCGCGCGCCACCAGGCCACGGACCGGGATCTCGAAAACGAGGAGCAGATGCTGGACTGGGTGGCCGCGCAGCTGCGGCGGCTGGAGATCCGCCCCCGCAAACTGCTGTGCGGCACCCTGCATGCCATCAAGACGCCTGAAGGCCATGTGCAGACCCGCAGTCTGATGGTCGCCGACCTGGAATACGACGAATCCCTGCGGCTACAGGCGCAGGGCCTGGGGCCGCACAGATTGCTGGGCTGCGGCCTGTTCATTCCGCACAAGGGCATTCAGACCCTGAATACAGACTAACTGCAATTGGTTGTTTGGTGATTAAGAGCGAAAAAACAAATAAAGGAGGAAGCAATGGCAATTGAATTCAACGGCAAGACCATCGAGACCACCGCCACCGGATACCTGGTCAATCTGGATGACTGGAGCAAGGAGCTGGCCGAGGAAATGGCCCGCATGGAAGAAATCGGCGAGCTGACCCAGAAGCACTGGGATCTGATCGAATACCTGCGCGACGAATATTTCAACAATGCACAGAATCAGCCCAACACGCGCAACATCGTCAAGGCCATGTCGGCCAAGTGGAACGAGAAGCTTGGCCAGAAGGACATCTACGAGTTGTTTCCCAAAGACCCCAGCAAGCAGGGTGGGCGCATCGCCGGCCTGCCGGAATCACGCCGCAAGGGCGGTTATTGAGGCGCGGCCAGCTGCTGACAGGCCAACGAAATGGCGTGTAAATAGCGTTACACGCCCCTTTTCTGCGCGCCGGCTCAGACCTCGCTCCACATGCGGATCAGGTTGACGTAGGAACGATCCACCTGCTTGGTTTCCTCGGCATCCGGGCGTTCCGCCAGCAGCACGTTGCGGGCCTGATCCAGCTGGTAGAGCAGTTCACGCTGGCCCGGATCACGCACCATACTCTGCAGCCAGACGATGGCGGCGAGACGCTCGCCGCCCGTCACCTCGGCCACGTGATGCACGCTGGTGGACGGATACATCACCGCATGGCCGGCGGGCAGCTTGATCCGCTGGGGGCCGAAGGTGGTGTTGATGACCAGTTCACCGCCCTCATAGTCATCCGGCTCATTGAGGAACACCGTCACCGAGACGTCGGTGCGAAACTTGGCCGGGCCGTTGCCCATGATGGGGTCATCGACATGATCGCCGTAGTGCATGCCCTGGGTATAGCGGGCAAACACGGGCTGGGCGACGCGATAGGGCAGGGCGCCGCTGCGGAAGTCGGGGTGCTCGGCCAGGCTGCCCATGAGCAGGTGATCGAGGTATTCCGCCTGCTGTCCCTGCTGTTGCATCTCCAGATTGTTCTTCACCCGCCGCGCGGCCTGCCCGGCGCTGTGCTGGCCGTCGATAAAGGTTACTTTCTCCAGCATGGTACGGATATTGGCGAGTTTTTCGGCATCAAGCACATCGGCGATCTTCAGCAGCATGTTTTTCTTTTTCCGTGGTGGTCCGTTTCTGAGAAATCGTACTTTAGCAGATTATCGTGGCGGCCAAAGGGAGCCGGGACGACGGGGCGTTTTTCGGTTGTTGGCGATAGGAAATGGAAATAAGGTTATTAATAAAAATAATAAGTTAAACGCGGGATAAATAAATTGAAATCTGATGTGGATTAGTTACTATAAGCATCAGCTAATTTACTGTAATACCTGAGCCTGCGGGTTCAGGCAACAGCCTTCGCTGACGGGTGTTGGCCGTGGCGTTGGCTGAAAAAAACCGATGAACCTGACTGGGAGAACCGTTCCATGAATGAAGAATACTACGCAGCCATCGACAAAATGGAAAAGGCCAATGTTTCTCGTGATTACGTCGTGGGTTGGGCAAGTGGTTATCTACAGAACCCCAAGCGCGAAGAGCAGCGTGTCAATGAAGCCTATGAAGCCGGCTACAGTGACGGCGAGGCCAAGAACGATGCAAACTTCGAGGCCTGGGCCGGCAAGTGATTTCCGGCAAGGATCTGCAATGAAAAACGGGCCGGCAGGCCCGTTTTTCATGTCCGGCTATTAGATGTTAGGCGGTTTCTAGCTGCTTTCTTCCGCAAGCCTGTACCAGTGACGCGCCTGTTCTTCATCTTTTTCCACGCCCTGGCCATTTTCGTACAGCATGCCCAGTGTCATCCTTGCGCCGGGAAGCCCCTGTTCGGCGGCGCGGCGGAACCACTCAGCGGCCTTTGATTCGTCTTTCTCCGTGCATTCGCCGTAGAGGTACATGACCCCCAGACCGTGCTGGGCAAAGGCGTGGCCTTGCTCGGCCGCCGCGCACATCCACTTGAAGCCTGCCTTGTCGTCTTGCACCCGCCCCAGGCCATTGTGGAACATCATTGCAAGGCGATACTGGGCTTCACTGTTGCCTTCGTCGGCGAGGGGCGACAGCAGGCGCAGGGCCAGGGTGAAGTCCTTTGCCTCAAAGGCGGAAATGCCGCTTTGCAGGGCCATGTCGTGGTCGTCCATATTCTCTCCTGGGTGTGGGCGTTTGCTGATGCCCACTACAACGGTTGGCAGAGTCTTCCGATATCCGCCGCCAGCTGCCTGGTGGATGAGCGAAAGGCCCGCAGTATTTTTTCCGCGACCTCCCGCCAGTGTCGCTGGCCGGCTTCGCAGGCGGAATGCAGGTGCACAAGACTGCCCGATGCCAACCAATGATGATAGGCATCGAGGGCTGCTGGGAATATCTCTTTGCGCATACCCGTGAAATTGGCGAAATAGAAATGCAGGGCGGCGACATTGTTTCTTTCCATCAATGCGGGCAGTGTGGAAAGGCAGTCGGCGAGGTTGTCGCGCACGGCGCGCAACAGGAATTCACTGCGTGAGCGGGGCAGGGACAGCAGCAGTCGTTCCCAGTCGTCACCCAGCAGGTCATGCACCCTGTCTTCCCCGGTTTCGTGCAGGATCAGTGTTTCGACCTCGTTTTCGGTCATTCTGTCCAGGATGATCTCGATATCCTGGCCTTCATGGCAGGCAAGCGCGCGGGCCATGGGGGTTTCCGCCGGTGTTCCTTGCCCCAGTTCCTCGATCTTTTCCCAGATGAAACGGCGCAGCGATTCCCGGCGAATGAAGATATTCCTGCCCTGCAGCATGGCCGGCGGCGCGGCGAGATCGCGCGCGATCTCTTCGTTGGCGATGAACAGGGTGGTGCCGTTTCTGCGCTCGATCCGTTCCAGTCTGGCGAGGAAGAAACAGGGCTTTTGGTGGATGCCATAACCGGCGCTGTAGACATAGCCGAGGGGATTGATGCGCTGGTTGATGGCCTCGGCGGCGAACGGCTCGAATTCCTCACCGTCGATGAGCAGTGGGGTGAAGCTTGCGGCTTCGAGCCTGTTCCATTCCTCCTCGCGCGCCGTGAGCCATTCGCCGAGGGCCGCCCTGGGCAGGGACTGGGAGAGGGGGATGCCCTGTTCCCAGCGAAAATATTCGCGCATCTTCAGCAGGAAGATGCACAGGGTGTAGTTGCCGGCGAAGCGGGCATCTGAAATGTGGCAGTTCCGCTGCACACTGGCGGCGAGTTTGCGGGCATCGAACATGGGCGCTCCTTGCCGTCAGTGTAGCCAGTGGGAAAGAGAGTGCAAACGTGCAAACGCTGTGGGAATGTCTATTCCGATGTTGATATTCCCCTGATGATGAGGCGGGCTACAATGGTGGCTTGGTCGTCATCTCTCGGGGGAACATCATGGCCGTACGACTCAGGACACGCTGGCACCGATCGGAGCGCTCGGCGCGGAACCGGCAGGGCTCGGCCAGGCCGAAGACGCTGGACAGCCTGTCGAGCGCCGCGGCGATCAATATCTGGAAACTGGCCAAGGACAGTTTTCTGCACATGGAAAAGGAGGGTTTTTCCTTTCCCGAGGATCGCCAGGCCATCGACGTGATTGCGGAATTTTCCGTGTATCTGCTGCACATCATCGACCGCATGATCTACGGCAAGCTGGCCGAGGAGAGGCGTGGCCCGTTGATCAATGGCATTGCCGCGCAGCTGGTGGAAACCCTCGTCGCCAACAAGACCGATCTGCTGGGTCCCGGAGATTATCGTGGAGATTTCATCGACCGTCTCAATGACCGACTGGGCAATTACGCGGAATGCGGCTTTGACGAGACCGGTCCCGGCTACGACTTCAATCGCTATCTGGGGCAGAAGGTGGCGGAGGTGATGGCCTCCAGCGATGACAAATGGGTGGTGGAGCAGGTGATGGACATCGAGGCGCCGGAAATGGCAGAGAAGATCCGCCCGGTGGTGCGGGATGTGTTGGGGGTCAAACCATCATGATCAGCAGCATGACGAACAGGCCGACCACGGCGATGATCGCCACGAAGCTCAGCCAGTCCTGATTGCTGCCCTTGGGCGCATGCTTGACGGCATGCCGCATGCGCGGAAAAAGAAATACCAGCATGGCGATGAGAAACAGCGCCGAGCCTATTTTTAGCCAATCCATAAATTACCTTTCGTGTTGTCTGAAAAGCAAAAAGCCCCGAACAAACGGGGCTTTTCGCCGTGGCCTCTCGGCGGCGTATCAGTCGTTGTTGTTGAAGGCGCCCAGCAGCTGCAGCAGCGCGGTGAACAGGTTGAGGATGGACAGGAACAGGCCTGCCGTCGCCATGATGTAGTTGGTCTCGCCACCGTTGATCATGGACGAGGTCTGGAACAGGATGAAACCGCTCATGATCATGATCACGGCCACGTTCACGGCCAGGAACAGCGCTGGGATGGCGAGGAAGATGTTCAGCAGCGCGGCGCCGATGACCACGAACAGACCGACCATCAGGAAGCCGGCCAGGAAGCTGAAGTCCTTGCGGGTGGTCAGCGCATAGGCGGACAGGCCGAGGAAGATGGCGCCGGTGCCGCCCAGAGCAGTCATGACGATGCTGGGGTTGACCGAAAGATAGTGGTTCAGGAGCGGGCCGAGGCCCAGGCCGAACAGGCCGGTGATGCCAAACAGCACGGGAATGCCCATGGCGGAATTGGCCGTGCGCGGCAGTACGAACCACAGCAGGGCAATGGCGGCGATGTTGCTAATGAGGGCAACGCCCTGAGAGACGTGCATGAACACGCCGACGGCAGCCGCTGCGCCACTGAACAGCAAGGTCATCGACAACAACAGGTAGCTGTTGCGGATCAGCTTGTTGGTTGCCAGTGCTGAGGCCGGGATACTGGTGACAGCATTGGAATACTGGTTCATGGGTCAATGATCTCCGTTTTGTGTGGTGTTTTCGACAACATGTCGGGCATCTACAATGTACATTAGACAGGGTTCGAAGTATAAGTTCCGCCTGTTGCGGGGGTCAAACCGGCCCACAACGGTTGGCTTTTCGGTGCGGGGTTCGAGTATCATGGCCGCCCGTTCGCCTGTTGTATAGTATTTCTATCGGTATTGTGCCGGCGCTGGCTGCTTTCAAGGCCGTATCAGGCGGGCGGAAATGACCGGAGAGGTGGCTGAGTGGTCGAAAGCGGCGGTCTTGAAAACCGTTGAAGGGCAACCTTCCGTGGGTTCGAATCCCACCCTCTCCGCCATTCTCATTTCTTGTATCGAACACGGCGCATCCGGCCCGTTTTCTCCCTTCCTGAGTTGTAAAAATCACCGATTGCGCGCGTCTGTGCGCCAGACATCTTTTTTCCGTTTTGTTTACGCCGGCAGGGCCCAGCCCAACCGTTCGTGGACGCTGCGGGTGACAAAATCCGCCAGTTGGTCGTAGCTTGATGAGCGGGCGATGGCGGTCGGATCCGGCGCATTGCCCTCGCGCAGACAGTCGCGCAGCTGCGCGGCGGTGCGGAAGAAACGGCAGTATTCATCCCAGTGCGGCGGTTCGGCGATGTGGCGGCAGTCGAACACCACCGGCACGCTGCCACAGGCGGCGGCCTCCACCAGGCGCTGGGAATTGATCTCGAAGGGGTGGCAGATGAAGGCGTAGCGGGCCGAGTTGTAGGCGCGCGCCACGGCCTCGCCGTGCGGCAGTTCACCGCGGAAGTGGGGACGTATCTGCGGGTCGTCCTGCCAGCCGCGGCCGTAGACTTCGACGGGGATGGGCGCCTCGCGGCACAGCCACTGCAAGGTGACATCGCGTACCGCGTAGTGGAACAGATCCCAGTAGACCCGGTGGTATTCGAGCCCCCAGCGTCGGCTCAGCGGCCGCAGGAAGGCCTCGTCGACGGGCTCGCCGGCCTCCATGCGCGCGACGATATCCCGCAGGGCGCCCCGCTCGCCGGGGTTTTCCCGCAGTCGGGCGCGGTAGGAGGAACCGACGAAGACGATCTTGTTTTCCCGTTTCACGTCGTGGCGGGTATTGAAGACCTCGGTGTCGATGCAGAAGTGCTGGCGCCGGATCTCGGGGCAGCTGCAGCGCCGCAGGTAGTCATCGAAATTCCGCGTCAGGGAGAGCGTGATGTCGCGCTCCCGCCAGGGCAGGGCAATGCCACAACTGATGGCGGGCATGGGGTCCTGCCACCAGGAAAAGTAGAACACGTCCGGGTGCAGGTGCTGGGTGTCCAGGCTGTTGATGTTGAACACCACATGCGGGTTGAAGGCCGCCTGGGCCTTGAGGTGCAGGTAGCTGTCGAGCAGCTGCATGTCGTTCTCCTCCATGCACAGGAGCACTTCATGGCCCTGCTTTTCCAGGGCCTGGGCCAGCTGGCTGGAGCAGTGTTGCATCACGGTGGTCAGCCGGCTCGATTTGAGCAGGATGCGCAGCGGTGCGCTTCTGTCGAATCCGGGACGCTGGTTTTTCAGCTGCTGGCGGATCCGGGCCGCGAGCAGCTTGCGCCGCTGGACGATATTCAACAGCGCTTGCTCGAATACCCGGCCGATCTCGGCGATGAACTGGCCGGGGGTGCCGTCCGGGAAGATGATCTGGTTTGGCAGCTGATAGGGCAGGTCGAGGAGGCGCTGCTCGATCTGTTCGAAGGGCAGGCTGACCATGTTTTCCAGGGCGTCCGACTGCGGCGGGCCGTCGTAGAAGCAGACCTGCAGCGCGGTGATGCTGGGGTGGGTGGTGGGCACCTGCCTGCGCTGGGCGGCGGCCTGGCGGGCCTGTCGATAGTCGAAGAAATAGAGGTTGCCGTCAGGCGCACTGGCGGCGTGTGCCGCCTGGGCGGCCTCTGCGGGGTGGGGGCACGGCATGTTCATCCCTGTTTTTCTCGTCTCGTCGGGTTTGTTTTCAAGGTGCGGTCAGGCCGGGAACTTCTCTTCGTAGTCTTCGTGGGCCTGCTGGAATTCCTGCATCTGGCCGATGTCGATCCAGTATTCGTGTATGGGAAAGCTGCCCACGGGCATGTCCTGTTCGAGCATGCGGTTGATCAGGTCCGGCATATCCAGGTAGCGGCCGTGCGGGATCAGTGCCAGGGCCTCCGGGTTGAGCATGTAGATGCCGGCATTGACGTGTACGCGGTGGCTGGGTTTTTCCAGCATGCCGGTGACCGTGTGGCCGTCCAGGTCCACCACCCCGTAGGGGATCTGGTGGGCGTATTCGCGCACGCAGAGGGTGGCCGCGGCCGCCTGTTTCTGGTGGAAGCGCAGCAGGCGCACGAAGTCCACCTGGGTGAGCAGGTCGCCGTTCATGACGAAGAAGGGCGCGTCCGGGCGCTCCGGCAGCAGGCTGAGGGCGCCGGCGGTGCCCATGCGTTCCTTCTCCTCCACATAGGTGATTTCCACCCCCCACCGGCTGCCGTCGCCGAAGTGTTCGCGGATCATCTCGCCCTTGTAGTTGATGCACAGATAGAGGCGGTGAAAGCCGTGACTGGCGAAGTTCTCGACGATGGTCTCGAGGATGGGTTTGGAGCCCACCTGCAACAGGGGCTTGGGACGGGCCTGGGTCAGCGGCCGCAGGCGCGAGCCCAGGCCGCCGACCATCAGCACCACGGCGTTGTCGTGGCGTGGTTCCTGCGGCGGCTGAAAGCGGGTGAGGCCGACGATGCAGCCCCTGGCGTCGAGCAGCGGCAGGTGGCCGAGGCTGTGGCGTTGCATGGTGCGCTGCCAGAGCAGTTCGTCCTCGCTGACCAGGCCGGTGACGGGGGTGTCGTTCATGAATTTTTCCACCGGCGTGTCCAGGCCCTCGCCGCGCAGCAGGGCGCGGCGGATGTCGCCATCGGTGACGGTGCCGCAGAGGTGGCAGCCATCGTCCACCACCAGGGCGATCTGCATGCGGCCGCGGTCGATGACCTCGAGCACCGTCTTCATGGGGGTGGTGGAGGGTACGGCAATGGGTTTCCAGTCGTTCACGGGCTTGCGTTTACCGGCGTCAAGGAATCGTTGTTGGTGTCGTTGTGGCGGAAATATGCAAGTTGGGTGCCATCGGGTGGTGTCGGAGAGCGGTGGTGCCGGTCTGCTTGCCTTGATTGAGGTGGCGCGGAGCGCCACGGGCTGTGTGACACCGCGGAGCGGTGTCACAAGATGTTCTTTTTAGGTTTTCTCTGTGTTCTCTGGGTCTCTGTGGTGAAAAAATATGCTGCTCAGGTCTCAGTCCGTCAGCTCAGTTGCGTAGGGTGGGCATTGCCCACCGTTTTCGGTGTAGCCAAACGCTATGGTGGGCGGCGCCCACCCTACCTTGGCTGGTTTGAGACGGCGCGGAGCGGTGTCACAAGATGTTCTTTTTAGGTTTTCTCTGTGTTCTCTGTGTCTCTGTGGTGAAAAAATATGCTGCTTAGGTCTCAGCCCGCCAGCTCAGGCCCTGCAGGGCCTCGGCCATGGCCCAGTCGGTGGTGTCGTCGATGTCGAGGCTGGCGATGGTGTCCATGGGCAGGGGGGCGGTGGCGGGCGGAAAGAAGTTGCCGCCGGCGCGCAGCACGGCGCTGCGTACCAGGTAGAGGGCGCCGTTGGGGGTAAGCAGGCCGGGGCTGTCCTGGCGGCGGGTGATGCCGTCGTCGCCCAGCGGGCGCAGGCGGCCCCGGGCGTCGGGCAGGAACAGGCTGCCGGGACTGCGGTGGATGGCTTTGACGCCGATCACGGCGTCCAGCGTGGGATCGTCGCTCAACATGTCCCAGGCCCGGTCGATGGCCTCAGGCGGGCGGAAGGGCGAGGTGGGTTGCAGCAGCAGTACCCAGGGCGGGTGTTCGCCGTGCGTCTCGGCCAGCCAGTCCAGGGCGTGCAGGACCACGTCCACGGAGGAGGCGGTGTCGCCGGCGATGGCCGCCGGGCGCAGGAAGGGCGCCGCCAGGCCGCAGGCGCGGCCGGCCTCGGCGATGGCCGCGTCGTCGGTGCTGAGCAGGCAGCGGGCCTCGCGCAGGCCGCTCCGGCGCAGGGCCTCGGCGCTCC
Source organism: Chromatiales bacterium (assembly GCA_026982475.1). Classification (GTDB taxonomy): domain Bacteria; phylum Pseudomonadota; class Gammaproteobacteria; order SZUA-152; family SZUA-152; genus DRQN01. Next base: position 13,755 of record JALSHB010000010.1, on the reverse strand, counting down.
AACCCAGCAGGGACAGGCCGCCCAGCGGCTTGATGTTCTTGCCCGGCAGCCCCTTCGAGCCGCCGCGGGCGGGGATCACCACCAGCACCTCGCGCGGATCCATCAGATGTTCTCCCGCTTGATACGTGCCGGCACCCCGGCCACCAGGCTGTGCGGCGGTGCGTCGGCGATGACCACCGCGCCGGCGGCGATCACCGCGCCGGCGCCGATGTGCACGCCCTGTTTCACCACCGCCCCGGCGCCCACGTGCACCCCCGCCTCCAGTTGGCAGCCACCGCAGAGCACGGCGCCGCTGGCGACGTGGCAGTGGTCGCCGATGTCGCAGTGGTGTTCGACCACGGCGTGGCTGTTGATCAGCACGTTGTCGCCGAGGCGGGCCTCGCTGTTGATCAGGCAGCCGGCCAGCGCCTGCAGGCCCGCGCCGGTGCGCGCGCTGGGGCTGACGATGGCCGAGGGGTGGCGCACGTCGGCGAAGCGGTAGCCGGCCTTGCGGAAGCGGCGGAAGATCTCGGCCCGCGCCGTGGCCGCGGCGCTGGAGCCGAGGCCGTTGATCATTTGCACGGCATCCGGGGCGTGCCGTTCGGCGGCCGCGTCGTCGCCCAGATAGGCCAGGGCGGCGAGCAGGCCGGGCGCCGGTGGTCGCGGCGCGCACAGGCCGAGCAGGGGCTCGCCGGCCTGTTGCAGGATCTCCGTCAGCACGGTGGCGTGGCCGCCGGCGCCGAGCAGGATCAGGGGGGGGGAGGTTGTTGTCGGGTTTGCCACGGCTTACTTTATCTCCCCTTTTTGGAGCGCCTTCAGGCGCGATCGTTGTGGTGCGGCTGTCGCGCCTGAAGGCGCTCCTACAGGGTGGGTGTTTGATGTCATGGCAGCTCTTCCTCGTCGATGGCCTCGTCGGTGTTGTAGTCGCGCCTCGCCGGGTGGCCCAGCAGGGTCCAGTAGTGCGCGGGGGCGAGGCCGTCGCCGGGCCGTTTGGCGGTGAGGTTGTCTTCGCTGAAGACCTCGCCGGCGTGGATGGGGCGGGCGGCCACCAGGGATTTGCGTGCGATGGCGCGGTTCTTCCGCTCGCTGTCCGCCACGTGCTTCTTGCCGTCGCCGAGGGCCTGTTCCACCTGGCGGATGCCTTCCACCATGGCGTGCAGTTCATGGGGCTCCAGCGAGGCGCGATGGTCGGGGCCGGGCAGGTGGCGGTCGAGGGTGAAGTGTTTCTCGATCACGCGGGCGCCGCGCGCGGCGGCGGCGATGGGCATGGCGATGCCGGGGGTGTGGTCGGAAAAGCCCACGGGCAGGCCGAAGGCGTCGCGCAGGTGATCCATGGCGCGCAGGTTCACGTCGACGAAGGGCGCCGGGTATTCGGTGGTGCAGTGCAGCAGGGTGAGCCTTTCCTTCAGTACCACATAACCTGCGGTGCGCTCGAAGGCGGCGGTGAAGGCCGGGACCGAAGGCGGCGCGGTTTCGTGGAGATAGCCGAAGGCCAGTACGCCCAGGGCTTCGCGGATTTCCGCCACGCTGGCCATGCCGGTGGATAGGATCAGGGGCCGGTCGCTGCGGGCGATCTGCAGCAGCAGCGGGGCGTTGGTCAGCTCGCCGGAGCCCAGCTTGAGCCGGGGCAGGGCCATGTCCTCGATGAGGAAGCGGGCGCTGTCGGCGTCGAAGGGCGAGGAGAGGAATTCGATGCCCCGCGCCTGGCAGTGCTCGCGCAGGCGGAAGTGGTCGGCGTCGTCGAGCGCCAGGCGTTGCAGCATGGCGAGCTGGGAGTCGTCCTGGCGGGCGGTGTCGTTGCGGACCTGGTAGTCGGCGCGCGGCGCGTGGCGGCTGACCAGGGCGGCGGGTCGGAAGGTCTGGAACTTGACCACGTCGGCGCCGGCCTCGGCGGCGGCGTCCACCAGGGCCAGGGCGCGTTCGATGTCGCCGTCGTGATTGACGCCGGCCTCGGCGATGACGGTGATGTGTGCGCTCATGGGGTGTCTTCCCGGTCGATGAAACGCTTGTGGATCAGCGCCTGGCGCGACCAGGGGCCGCGCAGCACGTCGAGGATGCGCTCGCTGGCGCGGCCGTCGCCGTAGGGGTTTTCCACCCCCGCCATGTCCCGGCGGTAAGCGGCGTGGATGGCCTCGACGATGGCGTCCGCCTCCGCCGCGCAGTCGATGACCGAGGCGGCGCGCGGCCGGCCGTCCTGGCGGCTGCCGATGTTCACCGTCGGCGTGCCCAGCGAGGGGGCCTCGTAGAGGCCGCTGGAGGAGTTGCCCACCACCGCGTCGGCCAGGGCCACCAGGCTGTAATAGCGCTGCTGGCCCAGGGAACGGTGCAGGCAGGCGTTGTCGCGGCTGTCGACGAATTCTTTGACGCGGGCATTGAGGCGGTCGCCGCCGGTGTCGCTGTTGGCGCCGGTGAAGACCAGGCCGGTGTCGGGGCCGAGGCGGTCCAGGGCGGCGAGCAGGGCGCCGAGTTGCTCCAACGGGTCGGCATCGTCCAGGGTGGCGGGATGAAAGGTGATGGCCAGGTTGCGCGCGCGCAGCGGGAATTCCAGCGATTGCGACAGTGCGGCGCGGTCGAGTCGTGGCGTGGCCAGGAGCTGGTCGATGCCGGGGCTGCCGCTGAGGTGCACCCTGGCCTCGCCCATTTGCCGCAGCCGCCGCGCCGCTTCGGCATGGGTGGCGAAGTGCAGGTGGGACATCTTGCTGATGGCGTGGCGGATGGCGTCGTCGAAGGCGCCCTCGGTGATGTCGCCGCCGGCGATGTGGGCCACCGGTACGCGGGCGATGAGGGCGGCCTGCACCGCGGCGAGGATTTCGAAACGGTCGCCCAGCACCAGCAGCAGGTCGGGATCGAGGTCTTGCAGGACGTCGGCGAAGGCCGCCACGCCGCGCCCCAGGGCCTGGGTCACGGCGCGGGCGTCGTCGCCGCGCTGGGCCAGGTCGATGCGGGCATCGATGCTGAAACCCTGATCTTCGATGATGTCCACGGTGTGGCCATGGGCCGGCGACAGGTGGCTGCCGGTGACGGCCAGTTGCAGCTCGAGGTCATCCACGGCGCGGATGCCGTCCAGTACCGGGCGCAGAAGGCCCCAGTCGGCGCGCGAGCCGGTGACGGCACAGATGCGGCGTGGGCTGTTCATGGTGTGGTGGGTTGGGTTGTGACAGAGAAGATCCAACGCAAAGGCGCAAAGGCGCAAAGGGCGCAAAGAAAAACTTTTTGAAGCGTTTCATGCGCAATATCTCTTCCGCTCAGCGTTTCAGTTTTTGCAGACTTTCCCAGGGCGATTGTAAAAAACTTTGCGTCCTTTGCGCCTTTGCGCCTCTGCGTTGAAAAAGAAAACTTGAAAGGGACACCGAGGCTCATTCTTTACCTCCCAAGGCGGCTGAACTGGGCAGGCAGACGCCGCGTGCGAACAGTGCTTCAGTACATGGCAATTCCATGCGCGGGGCATCGGCATACATGTTCTGCCGGTGCAGAGGGGTCCAGAAGGGGCGCAGCTGGATGCCTTCATCGTTGGCGGCGGCGAGCAGGGCGTCGCGTTGTTCGGCGTCCGGCAGCAGTAGCAGGTTGAGCCAGTAGTTGCTGCGGCAGTCCTCGGGTTCCAACTGGAAGTGGAGTCCCGGGAGGCTGGCAAAGGCCTGGGCGTAGCTTTCGGCCAGGCGGCGCTTTTTCGCCAGGCGTTCGGGCAGGCGTTCGAGCTGGGCGCAGCCGAGGGCGGCGTTGAGGTTGGGCAGGCGGTAGTTGTAGCCCACGGCGTCGTGTTCGAAGGCCCAGGGGTGAGGCCGCTTGGCGGTGGTGGTGAGGTGTCTGGCGCGATTGGCGAGATCCGGGTCGCCGGTGAGTATCGCGCCGCCGCCACCGCTGGTGATGATCTTGTTGCCGTTGAAGCTGAGGGCGGTCAACTGGCCCCAGCTGCCGCTGTGCAGGCCCGTGCGCCATGAACCCAGCGCCTCGGCGGCGTCCTCGATGAGGGTGAGGTGATAGCGCCGGGCGAGCGCCGCCAGCGCTTGCATGCGCGCCGGATGGCCGAGCACGTGCACCGCCATCAGGGCGCGGATGGGTTGGCCGGTTTGTTTGTTCCAGCAGGTGGCGCCACGCACCTCGGCGATCTCCGCGAGATGGCTCTCCAGCCGATCGGGATCGACGCCCAGCGTTTCCGCTTCGCAATCGACGAAGTGGGGCGTGGCCCCCAGCCAGGCGATGGGGTTGGCGCTGCCGACGAAGGTCAGGGCGGGCAGCAGTACCTCGTCACCGGGCCGCACGCCGGCGAGGATCAGGCAGATGTGCAGGGCGCTGGTGCCGTTGACGGTGGCGACGGCGTGGGGGATGCCGGTGTAGGTGGCCAGATCCTGTTCGAAGCGGTCGACGTATTGGCCCGCCGTGGATACCCAGCCGCTGTCGAGGCAGTCGGCGACCAGCGCCTTTTCCGTGTCGCCGAAGCTCGGCTCGTGCAGGCCGATGGGGCGCTGCGGCGGCAGCAGCTCGCGCAGGGTGTCGAGGATGGTGTTATTCAAACTCATGCGTGGCCAGTGCCGGGATGGATGTTTTCGAACATGAAAGACTCAACGCAAAGGCGCAAAGGCGCAAAGGCCGCAAAGGAAAGGACTGAAAAAGGTATTTGCGCGACGGTGGATGGGGGAGAGGAATGAACCCCAACGGCAGTGGATATAAAGACGGTATTGTTGAGGTTCGTTCCCCGGCTTTGGCATTCTGCGTCGCCTTGCCTCCTGCATGGCCCAGGCCGGTCTCTCGACCGGTTCCCGATCTCAGCTTTTCCATGCAGCCGTTACCCCAAGCTACGGGGCGGCACAGATTTCCATTCAGCCGAAAGACAATTTCCGGGTTTTTTCTTTGCGCCCTTTGCGCCTTTGCGCCTTTGCGTTGGAATCTTTTTCGCGGATTCATCTGCCCATCTCAGATGTTGTAGATGCCATGCTTGTAGTGCGCCAGGTTGGCGGGGTCGGTGAACCACGCCGCTGTTTCGGTCAATGCGTGTTTGAAGCCTTCGCGGCCGCCGTATTCGGGTTGCCAGCCGAGCAGTTCACGGGCCTTGCGGTTGTCGGCCCAGAGGCGTTCCACTTCGCTGTTTTCGGGGCGCAGGCGCTGTTCGTCGGTTTCGATTTCCACCTCGGCGCCCATGGCCTCGGCGATGAGTTTTACCGTGTCGCCGATGCTGATCTCGAAGTTACTGCCCAGGTTCACTTCCTCGCCCAGCACGGCGTCCGACTCGGCCATGGCGATGAAGCCGTTGACCGTGTCCTTCACGTAGTTGAAGTCGCGCGTGGGGTGCAGGGCGCCCAGCTTGAGTTTGCGCTCGCCGTTGGCGATCTGGGTGATGACGGTGGGGATCACGGCGCGCGCCGACTGGCGGGGGCCGAAGGTGTTGAAGGGGCGGGCGATGGTCACCGGTGTGTCGAAGGAGCGATGGAACGACAGGGCCATCTGGTCCGCGCCGATCTTGCTGGCCGAGTAGGGTGACTGACCCTGCAGGGGGTGTTGCTCGTCGATGGGCACGTATCGGGCGGTGCCGTAGACCTCGCTGGTGGAGGTGTGCACTACCTTGTCCAACTGCAAGTCGCGGGCCGCCTGGAGGATGTTGAGGGTGCCCTTGATGTTGGTGTCCACATAGGTGTCGGGCGAGTGGTAGGAATAGGGGATGCCGATGAGTGCGGCCAGGTGCAGCACCACGTCGCAGCCCTGCAGGGCGGTGCGCACGCCGTGGGGGTCGCGCACGTCGCCGGCGAACACGTCCAGTTCGCGCTTGATCTCGGTGGGCGATTGGTCCAGCCAGCCCCAGTGGCCGAAGCTGTTGTAGAAGACGAAGGCGCGCACCTCGCCGCCGCGGCGGATCAGGGCCTCGGTGAGGTGGGAGCCGATGAAGCCGTCGGCGCCGGTGACGAGGATTTTCTTGCCGTGCAGGTTCATGCCTGACACTCCGTGGGCAGGGCGGCGCGCAGGCTGCGCGCGGCGCGGTTGTCGGGGTCGCGTTCCAGTACATGGTCGAAGGCCCAGCGGGCGCCGTCAATGACGCCGCTTTCCTGATACAGGCGGCCCAGGCGCAGCATGGTGGAGAGGTCTTCGGGGACCTGCTCCAGGTAGCGGGCGTACAGCTCGGCGGCCTCGTCCATGCGTCCGGTGATGCGCATCAGCTCGGCGTATTGCGGCAGGTAGCCGGGTGAGATCTGGCTCAGGCAGTCGAAGGCCAGGCGGGCGTTGTCGAGGTCGTCGCGCGCCAGGCACAGGCTGCTGATGCGGCCGAGGGCGTCTTCCAGCAGGGGGCCTTCGCCGATCTGCTGGTAGGCCTGCAGGGCGTCGTCGTCACGGCCCTCGCTCTCGGCCAGCTGGCCGAGGACGAAGTGGCGCAGTTCGGCGGCCTCGGCGCTGTCGAGCCGGGCCAGGGCCTCCGCCAGGTTGCGAAGTCCTTCGTGATCGCCCTGGCGGAACAGCAGGGCGGCCTTGCTGGGCACGTTCTCCAGCCCGGCCTGCTGGCGGCAGCGGGCCATGTGCGGGGTGTCCTGCTCGTTGAGGCGGGCGTCGAATTCCGCCGCCAGCTGGTCGAGGGTGGCCTGCGCCCGCGCCGTCAGGGTGGCCTGCGGGTGGTGGTGGCGCCAGACGCGGCCCCGCCCCGGCGCCTCGTCGGCGCGCCACTGGGCGGCGAGGGCGTCGAGATCGACGGGCTCGTCCTCTTCGGCGATGCGCGAGCGCAGGCGGGCGAGGGCGTCCCTGATCAGCCCCAGCAGGCGGTCGGCGCCGTCGTGATAGGACTCGTAATAGATGCGGCCGGTTTGTTCCACCTCTTCGTCACTCCACTCCCGCTCGTCGGTGCGCAGGATGCGCAGGAACTGGCGGATGCCGAAGCGTTTGACCAGCTCGCCCAGTTGCGGGAACTCGCGGTTGAGGCGTTTTTCCACCTTGTCCATCTTGTGCTTGTACTTGAAGCTCTGCGTCATGCCGTTGCGGCCGAACAGGCCGTCGTTGTAGCGCAGGGCGTCCTGGCTCAGGGCGCGGATCTTGCGCAGCTGGTTTTCGACGCGCCGCAGTTCGCGCTCGCTTTGCCGGTAGTGTTCGAGGCGCGCCTGCCGGTCGCTGACGGGCAGCCGGGCGCGAATCTGCCGGCGCACGTCCTGCGGCGCGGGTGGCAGCTCGATCTCTTGCAGTGGGAGGTATTCGATGCCTTCGATGCGCGCCGCGTGGGGCGAGGGATTGATGAGGCGAATGCCCTGCTCGCGGGCGGCGGCGGCCTGGCGGCCGATGTCGTGGATCGATTGCATGAAGTCTTCGCTGGTGTCGCTCATGCCGCCGGCATTGGTGGGCACGCGCAGGCCGATGGCGCCGAGGGCGTGGCCGGCCTGGCTTTCGTTGCTGCCGGCGGCATAGCGGGTGCCGTCGGGGCGGGTGCAGAGGTCGAGGCCGGCAAAGATGATCCGCGCCACGCCCATCTCCATGAGCAGGGCGATGGCGGTGTTGGATACCGTGGGGCCGGTGACGGGCAGGTTGTCGTCCTGCCCCTCGACAGGCCAGGGGAAGGCCGGGCCGAGGTACAGGCTGTCGCCCCGCCACTGCGACAGCAGTGGCGGGTAGGTGTGGTAGGCGTTGACCAGCAGTACGCGTTGCGGGTCGAATTCGAGCATCTCGCGGCTGACGTCGAAACTGAGGCGGGTGGGGTCGATGGTGCAGACGATGTCGGGCTGTACGTCCTCCGCCAGCAGCCGCCGGGCGATGCGGGACACCGCCACCACCAGCAGCGCGTCGCGGTGTTCCCTGACCCAGGGCAGGATGTCGTCCAGGGACGGGCCGCCGGCGAGGAGCACGGCGCTGTGGCCCTTGAAGCCGCCCCTGAGACAGGTGGCGGGGAGGCGGTTTTCGGCCAGATTGTCCAACTGGCACTGGATGAAGCTGCTGCTGGCGAGCTGGCTGCGCAGGGCCCAGATCCAGCCCTTGAGGTCGCCCTCCACCGCGGTGTGCAGGTCGCGGTAGGTGGGCAGATAGGCATCGGTGGCGCCGACGGACTTCAGCAGCTGGATCTGATCCAGGTAGACGTAGGTCTCGATATCGGCGTCCTGCGCCGCCTGTTGCCAGGCCTCCGGGGGGACCAGGGTGATGCGTGGCTCCGCCGGCAGGTCGCTGAGGCGCTGCTTTACCAGTTCGATGACCTCGGCCAGTTCGATGAACAGGAAGCGGCTCCCCGGCGGCACGCCGTGGGCGTGGATGTGGCGGATCAGCAGCCCGGAGTCGGTGCCGATGATGATGTGCAGGCGGTCTTTCTGCCACAGGTTGTCCGGCAGCTGCTGCTGGAACACGGCCTGAGAGCCGATCTTGTTGAAGGCGTCGCGGTTGACGGCGTGCAGATAGCTTTCACCGAAGCGGTTGGTGAGAAAGCTGCTTTCGGCGGCTTCGAGGCCTGGTAGTGAAATGGTCAATGTGCGGGTCCCGTGTCGGGTTCATGACGTTATGGGTTTCTGGCCATGTAATAAGCAGGAAATATGCCATTGCCGTCATGTGTCCGGCATCGTTGCCGGATGGATCTTCAAGTGGTTGATTGCAGAGTGAAAAATATCGTCATCCCGGCCTTTGTCCGGCCCCGTGAGGGGGGGCGTGACGCTGATTTTTTTCGCGGGCGGGCTAAAGGATCACGGCCCCGGGACCGATAAGTGAGGTGGGAGCGGTAAATGGAGCCCGATGGCGAGGCACCGTATCCGCTAGATCAAGCAGCCCGGCCCTTCAGGGGGCGTGATCGGGCGCCTACTTGCAGAGGAGCATTAAAATGCCTCAGTACATCAATACCAATGTCATGTCCTTGAATTCCCAGCGCGCCTTGAACTCTTCTCAGGGTGCCTTGCAGACCTCCCTGGAGCGGCTGTCTTCCGGCCTGCGCATCAACAGCGCCAAGGACGATGCGGCCGGCCTGCAGATCGCGGAAGGCCTGACCTCGCAGATTCGCGGCTATAACCAGGCGATCCGCAATGCCAATGACGGCATCTCCCTGGCGCAGACCGCCGAAGGCGCCCTGCAGGAAGTCACCAGCATGGTGCAGCGCGTGCGTGAACTGGCGGTACAGTCGGCCAACGGCAACTATACCAATACCGAGCGCAAGGCCCTGGACAACGAAGTGGTTCAGTTGCGCGAGGAAATCTCCCGAATCTCCGATGCCGTGACCTTCAATGGCGTCAAGGTCATCGGTTCCACCCAATCGGCGGCGTTCCAGATCGGCCAGGGCGCCAATGTTGCCGACAATCAGGTGAAGATCCAGTTCAAGGACATCGCCGGTGCCAGTGGTATCGCCTCTTTCATCACCAACGCCAATGTCAGCACCGCCGCGGGTGCGCTGAGCGCCATCGGCCTGGCGGATTCGGCCCTGGATCGCATCAATTCCATCCGCGCCGACCTGGGTTCCAAGCAGAACCGCTTCGAATCCACGGTGCGCAATCTGCAGGTCACGGTGGAAAACCTGAGCGCCTCGCGCAGCCGCATTCAGGATACGGACTTCGCCGCCGAGACGGCCAATCTGACCCGCGCGCAGATCCTGCAGCAGGCGGGTGTGGCCATGTTGTCCCAAGCCAACCAGGTACCGCAGAACATCCTGTCGCTCTTGCGTTAATGGGCCAGTAGACAGTCCCCCGGGGCATGATGCCCCGGGGAAACTGTAAGGAGATGTAGCATGCCAAGTGTGACTGAACTTCCCCTGGTCCAGGCGGCGCCTGATATCCGGCTGACAAGGCCCACAGCATCGAGATCCACCGACGCTGTCGCGGCGGACAATTTGCCTGTCGATGGCAAGGCGTTGCCGCCGGCGACCCCGCAGACGGGCGATGCCGAGACCCGCTCACGCGAAGTGCGCGAAACGGTGCAGAACCTCAATGATTTCATCCAGCGCCAGGATCGCGCCCTCCAGTTCGAGGTCGATGAGGTTACCGGCGATACGGTGATCAAGGTGATGGATTCCGCCACCGACGAGGTGATTCGGCAGATTCCCTCCGAAGAATTGCTGGCGCTGGCGCGCCGCATGATGCAGCTGCACGAGGACAAGGGCACCCTGTTTCAGGACAAGGTCTGAAACCCCTCTGGCGTTGGCCTGAAATCTGGCCTGAAACTTGCTCGGCAGTTATGAGTTGTTTGAAGGCCCGCGTTGTTCGCGGGCGGGTATGACGAGGAGTTGGCATTATGGCCGCAATTTCATCACCGGGTATTGGCTCGGGTCTGGATATCAATGGGCTCATCGGTGCCTTGATGGCCGCCGAACGCCTGCCACTGGGCGTGATGAACACCCGCAAGGAAGAGCTGAACACCGACCTCAGTGCCTACGGTCGCCTCAAGGGCGCCATTTCCGACTTCAAGTCGGCCATGGGTAGCCTGGGCGCCATCGACAAGTTTTCCATCAACGCCGCCAGTTCCTCCAACGACGGCGTGTTTACCGTGGGCGCCTCCTCGACGGCGGCCCCCGGCAGTTACAGCATCGATTTTTCCGACAACGGCACCAACCAGCTGGCGCAGGCCCACAAGCTTACCTCGCTGGACTTCGCCGACACCTCGAGCAGCATCGCCGCCACCGGCACCCTGCGCATCGACCTCGGTGGCAACAGCTTCGATGTGGTCATCGATGCCACCAATGATTCCCTCGATGGCATCAAGAATGCCATCAATGCCGCCACGGACAATACCGGCGTCACCGCCACCGTGATCACCGTGGACAGCGGCAGCCGCCTGCTGCTCAGCAGCGACAAGACCGGCGCCGCCAACAGCGTGACGCTGAGTGACGTCAGCGGCAATGTGGCCGCCACCCTGGGCATGACCACGGTGAGCGCGGCCCAGGACGCCATCTTCCTGCTGGACGGCAATCAGGTGACCAGCGCCTCCAACACGGTGACCGGCGCCATCGAAGGCGTCACCATCGAACTCAACGCCCTGGGCGCGGCGGGCACCACCGAAACGCTGACCGTGAGCCGGGATACCGCCGCGGTGCAGGAAAACGTGCAGGCCTTCGTCAACGCCTTCAACGACCTGCGGGGCATGATCGGCTATCTGTCCAAGGGCGACCTGCAGGGCGACAACACGCTGATTTCCATCCAGTCGGAGATGCGCAACATCTTCAACACGGCGCCCACCGGGCTGGGCACCAGCCTGCAGTTCTTGTCCGAGGTCGGTATCAAGACCACACGCACGGGGGACCTCGAACTCGACACCACGGTGCTGAGCGAAAAGCTGGCCGAAGACTTCAACGGCGTCGCCGAACTGTTTGCCAGTAACGACCAGGGCTATGCCTTCCGTCTCGAGGCCCTGGCCGACAAACAGCTGGCCATTGACGGCATCATCGATACGCGCGAAGACGGCATCAATGCGCGCATCGACCGCATCGACACCCAGATCGAGAATTTCGAATACCGCATGACCCTCACGGAGGCCCGTTATCGCGCCCAGTTCACGGCGCTCGACGGCCTGCTTTCCAGCATGCAGAGCACCAGCAACTTCCTCGCCCAACAGTTGGGCTCGCTGCCGGGGGCCGCCTCGGGCTAATACCCCGCCGGCAAGAAGCTTATCAACACTGACGAAACAACTCTGACGAAAAATGGTGAATCATCATGAGCTATACGGGTAACGCAGCAGGCGCCTTGAATTCCTACACCGAGGTGGCCGTGCACAGTGGTGTCGGCGCTGCCAGCCCTCACCGGCTGATCCAGATGCTGCTGCAGGCAGCCCTGGACAAGATCGCCACCGCCCGCGGCTACATGGCCCAGGGCATCATCGACAAAAAGGCGCAGCACATCATCTCCGCTGTCGCCATCATCGAGGGCCTGCGGGTCAGCCTGGACATGGAAAAGGGCGGCGAGATTTCCGAGAACCTGTTTTCGCTCTACGACTACATGGAACGCCGGCTCACGGAGGCCAATGCCAGCAATGACGTGGCCATTCTCGATGAAGTGATCAACCTCATCAAACCCATCAAGGAGGCCTGGGACGCCATTCCACAGGAAGTGCAGGATGCCCACAGCAAAATGTAACGACGCCGCAGAAGACCCGGCCGAGGCCTGGCGGGAAGTGATCACGCTTACCCGGACGATGAGGGATTCGATGCGCGCCGGCGACATCGAGCGCATGGTCGCCCTCGAAGGGCAGCGTCACCGGCTGCTGACACGGGTGTTTTCCACCGATGCAAGCCGGCCATCGGCCGCCGAGATCCAGCAGGTGATGGCCATAGATGCCGAGATCATGAGACGCGCCGAAAGCCTGCGTGGAGAGCTGCTGGAAAAACTCGACACCCTCGCCAGCAACCGCAAGGCGGTGGCGGCCTATAGCCAGTTCCAGCAATCCGGCGCCTGATTGTCGCTAGGTTGGGCCACCGCCAAGCAAGAGAGAGGCGCAAAAGAATATCTGGAAGCCAGAGGGTGGGCGATTTATGCCAGGGTGCCTGGATGAAGTTGTCGGCGGTGGGCTGCGACCACCCTATGGCTGTCAGGCTTTTCCATTACTCAGGCCGCAGTCCCAGCCTCAAATGAAATTGATATGCTCCGGCGGATTGCGGATATCCCACAGGAATTTGTTGACGTAATCCTGCCGGCAGCCGATGGCGCAGTCCTTGTGCACGTCCACCGATTTGGCGATATCCTTGTGCACATTCCAGTAGTGCTCGCTGTTGACCAGGTCGAAGAATGAGCCCTCGTGCAGGTCGCCCATGTAGAAGCGTTGCTTGTTGAAGAAGGGGCCGCAGGGGTAGATCTTGCCGTTGCCGGAGATCTGCAGCAGGAAGGGGGTGCCCAGGCAGACGTCGTACTTTCTATAGCCATTGCGATAGAGCTCCGTTTCCTCGCTGGCGCGGATCTTGTTCCACTTGGCCTGCACCACATAGTCCTCCGTCGACAGGCTCTCCGCCTGTTTCAGCACATCTTCGATGCTGGCGTAATCCTTGTAGTCGATGCCGATTTCCTTGTACTCAGAATCGGAGCAGTGCTTGATGACGAAATAGTCCACGCCCAGCTCCGCGCCCAGCTCCGCCTCGGCCAGCACCTGGTCGTAGCATTCGGGGATCAGCACCATTTGCAGTCCGATGGTGCAATTATGGTTATGCGACTTTTTGAGGGCCACCAGACTGCGGATCTTTTCCACCAGAAGGTCGAAGTTCTTGCCCTTCGACTGGTGCACCCGCTGAAAGCCTTCGGGTGTGCCGGCGGAGAGGTTGAAGCGAATCCACGACATGTTGGCCAGCAGGTCGTGGGCGCGATCCATGTCCAGCAGCAGGCCGTTGGTGGCCATGGCGGTGTCGATGCCCTGTTGCCCGGCCAGCACGGTGGCATCGTAGAGCGCCGGGTTCAGGGTGGGTTCGCCATCGCCGATGAAGCCCAGCGAGCGCACGCCGAGGCGTCCGCAGTCCTCGATGTAACGCAGCAGGGCATCGCGCTCGATCATGCTGCCCCTGGTCATGTTCTGCACTACGGCATAACAGTAAATGCAGGCCGTGTTGCAGAACTTGGTCAGCCCCATGTCGATGTGCACGGGGGCGAAGCGCTCGCCGTTCTGCCAGGCCATCACGCGGTCGAGATGGTGCAGCATCTTGTGACCATCGAAGCGGAAACGCTCGCCCTGGTTGCGCTGGCTGGGGCCGGTGAACTGATTGGGCACGCTGGCCGGTTGCGCCGTTTCCAGGCGCACCAGGCCGACCTGTCCCTCGGCGTGCACCAGCTCGATCTGCTGGCCCTGCAGGGTGTGCACCGAGGCGCTCCGGGTGTTGCCGGACTCCAGTTCGCTGCGGTCGACGATGTCGTTGGAGGTGCGCAGCTTGTGGCCGGG
>JALSHB010000009.1 GCA_026982475.1 Chromatiales bacterium | reverse complement strand
AAAGCCTGACGGGGAAGATGGACCTGCCGGCCGAGTAAGTGCCCGCCTTCCTGGCGGCATGAAAGCCATTCACCACAAAGGCACGGGGCGCACAGAGAGACAGACACTTGAATGATCATTCTCCGTGTCTCTGTGTCTCTGTGGTGAAAATAGGCTTTCAGCACAGGCATGGACTGGCGCATCGCCGAGGCGCAGGCCCGGCAACTGGAGCGCCTTTGCGGCCTCTGCGCTTCAGGTCATGGTAAACATCTTGTCCAGGTTGGAGATGGACAGCACCTTGCGCACTTCCGGGCTGCAATTCTTCAGACAGATGTTGGCGGAGGCCTCACCGGCGAATTCACGCAACAGCAGCAACATGCCCATGGCCGAGCTGTCCATGAAGGTGGTCTGGCTCAGATCGATGACATATTTGATGTCGGGCGGCAGATTCCGGTAGGCCTCACGAAATTCCGCATGCAGGCTGAAGTCGAAGCGACCGGCGATAATGATATCCAGTTGATCGCCTTCTTCGGACAGTTGTGTCGTGATACCCATTACCGCTTGTCTCCTTGCTCATCGCGGCTGGCAAGCGAGTCCGCCCGCGCCCCTTACCGCCCCATGCCCTTTGCCGGTGATGGCCGTTTACTGATGCCAGCCGTCTGTTTTCAACCTGAATCCGTGGGTCCAGGTTTAAAGCGTATCGACCACTAATGATATCATCAATCCTGAATCCGCAGGCTCCGGCATCAGGACTTCAGCAATTGCAGGATATGCCCCGGAATCCTGATCAACGAAAGCACGCTGTCCACGCAGCCCAGCTTGACCGCCTCGCCCGGCATCCCCCACACCACACTGCTCTTTTCGTCCTGGGCGATGGTTGGCGCGCCGGCCTCCTTCATTTCCTGCATGCCCCGCGCGCCGTCATCCCCCATGCCCGTCAGCAGCACGGCAAGGGCGTTCGAGCCTACGTTCTGCGCCACCGAACGGAACAGGACATCCACCGACGGCTTGTGGCGATTGACCGGCGGGCCATCGCTGAGGCGGCAGACATAACGCGCGCCATCCCGTTCCACCATCAGGTGCTGGCTGCCGGGGGCGATGTAGGCATGGCCGGTGACGATCTGCTGGCCGTCCTCGGCCTCGCATACCGTCATCGCCGAAACGCCATCCATGCGCTTGGCGAAGGGCCGACTGAAGGCCTCGGGAATGTGCTGCGTGATCACCGTGCCCGGCGTATCCGCCGGCAGGCGCATCAGCACCTCCTTGATGGCCTCGGTGCCGCCGGTGGAGGCGCCGATGGCGAGGATGCGGTCGGTGGTGCGAAAGTGACGCGCCGGCGATGTCTTGCCGAGCACGGCATCGGCCGTGTTGCGCGCCTGCACCTCGCCGGCGGCGACCGGGCTGCGCGTCAGGGCCTGAACCCGGGCGCCGGCGGCGGTGCGCACCTTGGTGATAATCTCCTCGGCGTAATCGTCCAGGGTATGGGCGATGTCCGTCTTGGGCTTGGAGACAAAGTCCACCGCACCCAGCTCCAGGGCCTGAAAGGTGATGTCGGCGCCCTTCTCGGTGAGCGTCGAGACCATCACCACCGGCATCGGCCGCAGGCGCATGAGGTTGCGCAGGAAGGTGACGCCATCCATGCGCGGCATCTCCACGTCCAGGGTCAGCACATCCGGGTTCAGGGACTTGATGCGCTCGCGCGCCACATAGGGGTCCTGCGCGGTGCCGACCACCTCGATGTCGGGCGCGGAATTCAGCATCTCGGTCAGCACCTGGCGCACCAGCGCCGAATCGTCGACGATCAGTACCTTGATCTTTTTCATTTCATTCCATGCTCAGAACAGGTCGATTTCACCAGCCACCGGCTGTTGGTCGATGGTCTTCATGTAGGCCGATTCGCGCTCGGCGACGGTGCGGTTGTGCATGTTGCGCAGCTTTTTCACCCGCACCAGGCCGGTATGGGGGTGAAACACCACCTTGCGCGGATAGATGTCGCCGACGTCCTTGGCCACCAGCTTCAGGCCTTCGAGATGCAGATATTCCTCGACAAAACGAATATTGCGCTCGCCCACGTTGCTGCTCATGGTCTTGCTCAGCACCTGGCCGCCACCGAATATCTTCACTTCCAGGTTCTTGCGCGAGCCGCCGTGCTTGAGGATCTCGTTGATCAGCAGCTCCATGGCGTAGTTGCCGTAGCGGGTGGAGAGCCCGCCGTCGCTGTCCCAGCTGCCAGTGCCGGACGACAGCGGCAGCATGAAGTGATTCATGCCGCCGACCTTGAAGATGGGATCACGCACGCAGGCCGAGACGCAGGAGCCCAGCACCGTGGTGATCACCTCGTCCTCGGCGGTCACATAGACCTCGCCGGGGAGGATCTTGGCGGCATATTTGTCGTTAGTCTTGTCCCAGTAGCGCTTGATGCCTTCGAAGCCTTCGAGGGCTGGCGGCATGTCTGCGTTTGCTTTTGCTTGCGGCAAGGCCATGATGTCCCTCTCAATAGACTTTGCGATAGATGGTTTTCCCGATCAGCTTGAAGCGGTCACTGACCTTGAACAGAGATTCCGAGTGGCCGATGAACAGGTGCCCGCCCACCGGCAGCAGCTCGGCATAGCGGTCGAAGAGTATCTTCTGTGTCGGCTTGTCGAAATAGATCACCACGTTGCGACAGAAGATGAAATCCAGCGGCCCGCGGATGGGCCACTCGTGCATCAGGTTGAGCTGGCGAAAGGTAATCAGTTCACGCAGGGGGGGGCGCACCTGCACCATGCCCTCGTTGTCGCCCTTGCCGCGCAGGAACCAGCGCCGCAGACGCTCGGCCGAGATGCCGTTGACCCGCTCCTGGGCATAGACGCCCCGCTGCGCCCTGGCCACCACATCGGAATCCAGGTCGGTGGCGAGGATGCGCATGTCCCAGCCCTGCTCCGGCAGGGTCTCGCGCAGCACCATGGCGATGGAATAGGGTTCCTCGCCGGTGGAACAGCCGGCCGACCAGCAGCGCAGGCGGCGATCCGCCTTGCCCTGCATCAGTTCCGGCAGCAGGGTGTCGCGCAGGTACTCGAAGTGGTGGTTCTCGCGGAAGAAGGAGGTGAGGTTTGTGGTGATGGCGTTGGTGAAGTTCACCAGTTCGCCGTCGTCACCTGCCTTCAGCAGATCGCAGTAGTCGGCGAAGTGCTCCAGCTCCAGCTGGCGCAGGCGCCGGCTGAGACGGCTGTAGACCAGGTTGCGCTTGGCATCGTTGAGCACGATGCCGGTCTTTTCCGCCACCAGTTGGCGGATGAATTCAAAATCGGCATCGGTGAAGACGAACTCGCGTTCGCCGCTCGAAATCCGTTCCTTGCGCGTCACACTGGCCTGGGACATGGTCTGTCGTTCCTCGATGAGATGACTCAGAACTCTTCCCACTCGCTGTCGTCACCCGCCGCTGGGCGCGGAGCGGGAGCCGGACGAGGGGCCGCTGCCGGTCGCGGCGCGGGCTGCGGCGCGGCGGCCGGGCGGCTCACCGCCTGCGGCTGCGGGGCCGCCGGGGGCGGCGCGGAGGCCGGCTGCGAGCTTTCGTCGAGGCGGAAGAAGGCCATGCGCTGGCTCATGTCGCGCGCCTGGTCGTCGAGGGACTCGGCGGCGGCCGCCGCCTCTTCCACCAGGGCGGCGTTTTGCTGGGTCACCTCGTCGAGCTGGGTGATGGCCTTGTTGACCTGCTCGATGCCGATGGACTGTTCCTGGCTGGCGGCGGCGATCTCGGCGACGATGTCGCTGACCTTCTTCACCGAATTGACGATCTCGGTGAGGGTCTCGCCGGAACGGTCCACCAGCTTGCTGCCCTCGCCGACCTTTTCCACGCTGTCGCTGATCAGTGACTTGATCTCCTTCGCCGCCGAGGCGCTGCGCTGCGCCAGGTTGCGCACCTCGGAGGCCACCACCGCGAAGCCGCGACCCTGCTCGCCGGCGCGCGCCGCCTCCACCGCCGCATTCAGCGCCAGCAGGTTGGTCTGGAAGGCGATCTCGTCGATGACGCCGATGATGTCGGCGATCTTCTTGCTGGCACTGTTGATCTCGGCCATGGCGTCCACGGCCTTCTGCACCACGCTGCCGCCCTGCTCGGCCTGGTCGCGGGCGCCATTGGCGAGCTGGTTGGCCTGGCGAGCATTGTCGGCATTCTGTTTCACCGTGGAGGTCAGCTGCTCCATGCTGGAGGCGGTCTCCTCCAGCGAGGAGGCCTGTTCCTCGGTGCGCTGGCTGAGGTCGGTATTGCCCTGGGAAATCTCGCTGGCCGCCGAGGTGATGCTCTCGGTGGCGATGCGGATGCCGCCCACGGTCTCCTGCAGATTCTTCACCGAGATATTGACCGCGTTGCTGAGCACGGCGAATTCACCCTGGTAGTCACTGCTGGCCAGCTGCGTCAGATCCCCTTCGGCGAGGCGGGTCATGACACCGGAGATATCGGTGATCGGTTCGACGATGGCGTCCAGCATGCTGTTGATGCCTTCGCCAAGGGTACGAATAAAGCCCTGGTAGTTCTCCACATCCAGACGCTGACGCAGGTCGCCACGGGTGGCGGCGGCGATCATCTCCGCCAGCGCCCGCTCGGCGGCCTTCTGTTCGGTGATATCGCGCCATTCCACCATGTTGCCCATGTACTTGCCCTGGCCGTCGAGCACCGCCGTGGCGTTGACCTCGAATTCCAGGTCCGCCACCTTGATCTCGGCCTTGGCCGGCAGGCGCGAGGGATCGCCCAGCAGGGCGCGCTGGTGGGCCGGGTTCTTGTGGAACATGTCGATGTTCTTGCCCACCAGGTTGTGCGCGTCGAAGCCGGGGAAGCGTTCGCGCAGCACGTCCTGGCGCGCCGCCATCATCTTCACCACCGCCGGGTTGACGTAGGTGATGTTGAGGTCCTCGTCGCACAGCATGAGATTGGACTGGGCGCCGTCGATGGCCGACTGCAGGCGCTCCACCTCGCGCGCCGCCTTGCGCTCCTCGGTGACGTCCTTCCATTGCACGGCATAACCCAGGTGCTTGCCGCTGGCGTCGGTGAGGGGCCGGGTCTGGTGTTCGAAGATGAAGCGACCGGGGGTGATCTCGCCGTGGCGCACGTCGTCCGGACCCATGGCGTGAAGGATGCGTTTGATGGCCTCGGGGTCCTTGTGATAGCGATGGATACTGCCGCCCACCACCGAGTCGACGCTGAAGCCCGGCAGGTACTGGGCCAGTTCATCCTCTACCGAAGTCAGGGTATCCCGCGCCTGTTTGTTAATGTAGACAATATTCTCATCGGCATCGGCGATCATGATGTTGATGGGCGAGTGTTCCAGAATCGAGAACATTGCCTCCAGGCTGTTGAGGGTCTCGCTGCTACCCATGGTAGATTCCATTGCTTTCTTGCTTGCTGCCATCGTCTTCTCCTCCAGGACTTCGTCCGCCGACAGCATGGTGGCCGCCACGGTATTCAATGCATTGCGCCAGGCGCCCGCGACCTCGTCGGTCCACAGATCACCGGCAAATTCCGCCATCACGTCGAGCAGCGTCTCCGCCACCGCCGTGTAGTGTTCCTCTTTCGCCCCATAGGCGTGGTGTTTCTCCCCCAGCTTCAGCAACGCCTTGCGCAGCTGCGCCGGCTTGCGCAGGCTGTTGACCACCAGTTGCAGGGCCGCCAGCAGTTTTTTCTGTTGTTGCGCCAGGTCGGTGTTGGCGAACATGGGCCGCAGCTCGGGGAAGCGCGCCAACAGCTCTTCGTAGAAGCGCGCCACCAGGGCCTCGCCCTGCGGCGCCAGGGCGGCGAAGCTGTCTTCCAGCAGGGCGACCTCCAGACCATCGCGCCGCCGGCTGCGACGACGGGGTTTGGGCTTGAGCTCACTCACCTCCGCGGATGCGCCGTGCGGCGCATTCTCCTCTTTCATCCATGCCAGTGGATCGGCCCCCATGGGGCTTTTCTTGCGTGTCGCCATTGATCATCTACTCCACGTTACCTCATCGACCGCAGGAGCGGCTTCAGCCGCGACAGAGAATCTGAAAATATGTCGCGGCTGAAGCCGCTCCTACAAAAAACCTCAACTAGCCATTCCAGCAGGAGCTGGCAAAAATACTGATGATCAACCGCAGGGTCGTTTCGGAAATCAGTGCCATTGCGAGGCCGCCATTTCCTCGGCCAGGCGGCGGTAGTCCTCGGCGCCGTGGCTGTCGTTCTGATATTCAAAAATGGTCTCACCAAAACTGGGGCATTCGGCCAGCGCCACGTTTTCGCGGATGGCGGTATCCAGCAGCCGCTCCTGAAAGTGTTCCGCGAGGCGTTCGCGCACCTCGCGGGCGAGACGGCGCTGGCGGTGAAAGCGGGTCATCACCACCCACCGCGGCAACGGCCGGCGCAGGGTCTCTTCGACGAATCTCAGGGTCTCCATGAAGCGCGACAGGCTATGCAGGGCCAGGTAGTCGCTGGAGACCGGGATCAGCAGTTCGGAGGCGGCGAACAGGGCATTCATGCCCAGCAGGCCGGCCGAGGGCGGGCAGTCGATGATCACCGCATCGTAGCGCTCACCGCAGGCGTCGAGGGCCGCGCGCAAACGCATGCCGCGCGCCTTGCCGCCCTCGCTGAGGTGTTCGACATTGGCCAGGCCGCGACCGGCGGGCACCAGGTCGAGACCGTCGCGGGCCGCCAGCCGGTAGTCGGCCAGTGGCGCGCCCTCCAGCAACACCGCGTCCATGCCCGGCGCCGCCGCATCGGCGCCCAGGGCGGTGGTGAGGTGGGCCTGCGGATCGAGATCCAGCGCCAGCACCCGGCGCCCTTCCAGCGCCAGGGCGTGGGCAAGGTTGACGGCGGTGGT
>JALSHB010000008.1 GCA_026982475.1 Chromatiales bacterium | reverse complement strand
TCACCTGTGCCACCTCGGCACGCAGGCCCTCGCCGAAGTATTCCCTGGGCAGGCCGATGCGCAGGCCGTCCAGCGGGCGGTCCAGGTCGGCACTGTAGTCCGGCACCTCGCGCTCGACGCTGGTGGAGTCGCGCTCGTCGAAGCCGGCCATGGCGCCCAGCACCAGGGCGGCGTCCTCGGCGGTGCGCGTCATGGGGCCGCCCTGGTCGAGGCTGGAGGCGAAGGCGATCATGCCGCAGCGCGACACCCGCCCGTAGGTGGGCTTGAGGCCGGTGATACCGCACAGCGCCGCCGGCTGGCGGATGGAGCCGCCGGTGTCGGTGCCGGTGGCCAACGGTGCCAGGCGCGCCGCCACCACCGCCGCAGAACCGCCGGAGGAGCCGCCGGGCACGGCGTCCGTGTTCCACGGGTTCTTCACCGGGCCATAGAAAGACGTCTCGTTGGATGAGCCCATGGCAAACTCGTCCATGTTGG
Source organism: Chromatiales bacterium (assembly GCA_026982475.1). Lineage (GTDB taxonomy): Bacteria > Pseudomonadota > Gammaproteobacteria > SZUA-152 > SZUA-152 > DRQN01. The sequence continues at coordinate 6,475 of JALSHB010000008.1, read as the reverse complement.
CCTTGCCCAGCATGGGCATGCCGGCATCCTTCAGTTTGTGCACCACGGTGGCGTCGTAGGGGGCGATGAAGTTGTCGAGCATCTTCGAGCCGCAGCTGGTCTTCACGCCGTCGGTGCAGAAGATGTCCTTGTGCACCATGGGAATGCCGGTGAGCGGCCCGGCCTCGCCGCGCGCGCGCCGCTGGTCGGCCTCACGCGCCTGCGCCAGGGCCTGCTCGGCGGTGACGGTGACCAGACAATTGAGTTCGCCGCCGAGGTCTTCGATGCGTTGCAGGAAATGGCGGGTCAACTGTTCGCTGCTGTAGTCGCCGGCGGCCAGGCCGCGGGACAGTTCGGCAAGAGTCTTGTTGTGCATGAGCGGTTTCGATTTGATGTTAGGGACGATTGCGGCAAGCGCGGATTCGGATCACTCGATGACCTGCGGCACCAGGTACAGGCCGTTTTCCACCTGCGGCGCGATCTTCTGGAAACGTTCGCGCTGGTTCTTCTCGCTGACCACGTCGTCGCGCAGGCGTTGCGGCATGTCCAGCGGGTGGGCCATGGGCGTCACCGCCTCGGTATCGATGGCGCTCATGCGCTCGACCAGATCGAGGATGTTGGAGAGGTTGCGCGCGTAGTCCGGGATGTCCGCCTCGTCGATGGCCAGGCGGGCCAGGTGGGCGATCTTTTCTACGTCTTCCTTTTGCAGCGACATGATGCGGAAACTCCTGACCAGCGAACAGGGCGGATAAAACGGAGCGCAGAGTTTACCCCAGAATCCCCCATGGCCCAAAGCCTGCGCAAGCCCCCGCCTTGCCGAAACCCCTTGGCATTGCTACAGTAGCGCAAATTTTCCCGGCCTGTTTTCAGGCTCCGCCAAGCCACCCGACTCCCTGAGCCAAATTACATGTTTGCACGTTTACGCGGCCTGTTTTCCAACGACCTGTCCATCGACCTGGGCACCGCCAATACACTGATCTATGTCAAGGGCGAGGGCATCGTGCTCAATGAACCTTCGGTGGTTGCCATCCGCATGGAGCGCGGCACTGGCAATCCGAAGAACATTGCCGCCGTCGGCATCGAGGCCAAGCGCATGCTGGGCCGCACGCCGGGCAACATCCAGGCCATCCGGCCGCTGAAGGACGGCGTGATCGCCGACTTCACGGTCACCGAGAAGATGTTGCAGCACTTCATTCACAAGGTGCACAAGGACAAGTTCAAGTTCTTCCACCCCAGCCCGCGCGTGCTGGTGTGCGTGCCCTGCGGTTCCACCCAGGTGGAACGCCGCGCCATCCGCGAGTCCGCCGCCGGCGCCGGCGCGCGCGAGGTGTACCTGATCGAGGAGCCCATGGCGGCGGCCATCGGCGCCGGCCTGCCGGTCAACGAGGCCAGCGGCTCCATGGTGCTGGACATCGGCGGCGGCACCACCGAGGTGGCGGTGATCTCCCTCACCGGCATCGTCTATTCCGCCTCGGTGCGCATCGGCGGCGACCGCTTCGACGAGGCCATCATCAATTACGTGCGCCGCAACTACGGCACCCTGATCGGCGAATCCACCGCCGAGCGCATCAAGGAAGAGATCGGCAGCGCCTACCCCGGCGACGAGGTGCTGGAGATCGAGGTGCGCGGACGCAACCTGGCCGAGGGTATCCCGCGCAGCTTCACCCTCAACAGCAACGAGATCCTCGAGGCCCTGCAGGAGCCGCTGTCGGGCATCGTCAGCGCGGTGAAGACGGCGCTGGAGCAGACCCCGCCGGAGCTGGGCGCCGACGTCGCCGAACGTGGCATGGTGCTCACCGGCGGCGGCGCGCTGCTGCGCGACTTCGACCGCCTGCTGGCGGAAGAAACCGGCCTGCCGGTGCTGGTGGCCGAAGACCCGCTGACCTGCGTGGCCCGCGGTGGCGGCCGCGCGCTGGAGATGATCGACGAAACCGGCACCGACGTCTTTGCATCGGAATAGGTCCATTGCCATGAGGCCGTGTCCCGACCCGGGAGAGCAGTAACATAAAACCGCTATTTATCCAGGGCCCCTCCATCACCACGCGGCTGGTGATACTGGTGTTCGTCTCCGCGGCGCTGATGGCGGTGGACCACCGCCAGAACTATCTCGAAAACGTGCGCGGCGCCATCTCCGTGCTGGTCTACCCGCTGCAGTATCTGGTCAACCTGCCGGTATCGGCCTCCAGCTGGATCGGCGAAAACCTGTCCTCGCGCGAGACCCTGCTGGAGGAAAACGCCCGCCTGAAGATGCAGCACACCCTGTTCAAGGCCCGCCTGCTGAAGCTCAACGCCATCAAGGCCGAGAACCTGCGTCTGCGCGAACTGCTGCAATCGTCGAAGAAGGTCGGCGAACAGGTGCTCATCGGCGAGCTGCTGGCGGTGGATCTGGAACCCTTCACGCGCCAGATCGTGATCAACAAGGGGTCGCGCGACGGCGTCTACCTGGGCCAGCCGCTGATCGGGGCCGAGGGTGTGATGGGACAGATCGTGCACCTTGGCCCGCTGTCCGCCACCGCCATGCTGATCACCGACGCCAACCACGCCATCCCCGTGCAGCTCAATCGCAGCGGCCTGCGCGCCATCGCCGTGGGCACCGGCGCGCCGGACCAGCTTTCCATCCCCTACCTGCCCATCAGCACCGACATCGTCGAGGGCGATCTGCTGGTCAGTTCCGGCCTCGGCGGGCGCTTCCCGCCGGACTATCCGGTGGCGGTGGTCAGCCACGTGGAAAAGGACCCGACCCAGCCCTATGCGGTGATCCACGCCATTCCCACCGCCAAGCTGGAACGTTCGCGCGAGGTGCTGCTGGTGTGGCCGGCGGGGCGCCAGCGGCAGGCCGATGCCGCCGAGGAAGCCGCGCCGGCAAGCGCCGAGGCCGCGCCGCCATGAGCATCGGCCAGCATCACGGCGGCGGGGTCATCGTCCTCAGCTTCATCATCGCCCTGGCCCTGCACATGCTGGCCCTGCCGGACTGGGCCGAGCCGCTGCGTCCGGACTGGCTGGTGCTGGTACTGGTGTACTGGTGCATCGCCATCCCCGAGCGCGTCGGCGTGATCATCGGCTGGCTGGCGGGGCTGCTGCTGGACGTGGCCAGCGGCGCGCTGCTGGGACAGAACGCCCTGACCCTGGCCATCGTCGCCTACCTGGCCCTGCGCCTGCACCAGCGCATCCGCGTGTTTCCCCTCTGGCAGCAGTCGGTGAGCGTGATGCTGCTGGTCACCCTGCATCTGATGCTGGCGCTGTGGATCAAGGGCATCATCGGCCAGTCCATCGAGACCTGGATCTACTGGCTGCCCGCCCTCAGCAGCCTGTTCGCCTGGCCGCTGGTGTATCTCACCCTGCGCCACCTGCGGCGCGAATATCGGGTGCGATGAGCGGTCGAACCCAGCATGCACCAGCCTGAAAATTCCGCACAGCCAACGTCACCCCACCCGCGTGGGGCGTGACGCCACCGAACCATGGCCAGACCCACCACCCTCAAGGACCACTTCCGCGAGACCCGGCTGTTCAGCAGCCGCGCCATGGTCGCGCTGGTGTTCACCATCGCCCTGATGCTGGTGCTGGTGGCGCGACTGGTGGACCTGCAGGTCATCAAGCACGCCACCTACACCGTGCTCTCGGACCAGAACCGCGTGCACATCGCCGCCCTGCCCCCCACCCGCGGCCTGATCTTCGACCGCAACGGCGTGCTGCTGGCGCAGAACCTGCCCAGCTACAGCCTGCAGATCGTCCCCGAGCAGGTGGACGACGTCGACGCCACCATCGCGCGCCTGCGCCAGCTCATCGCCATCACCGACGACGACGAACGACGCTTTCGCAAGCGCTACAAGAGCAGCCGCCGCTTCAAGCCCATCACCCTGCGCACCCGCCTCTCCGACCAGGAGGTGGCGCGCTTCGCCGTCAACCGCCACCGCTTCCCCGGCGTCGACATCGCCGCGCGCCTCTACCGTCACTACCCGCAGGGCCGCCTGGCGGTGCACGCGCTGGGCTACGTGGGCCGCATCAACGAGCGCGAACTGCAGAACATCGACACCAGCAACTACGAGGGCACCGACTTCATCGGCAAGACCGGCATCGAAAAATTCTACGAAGACATCCTGCACGGCGAGGTGGGGGTGCAGCAGGTGGAGACCAACGCCCAGGGCCGCACCCTGCGCGTGCTGGAACAGACCCCGCCGGTGCCCGGCCTCAATCTGCACCTGACCCTGGACGCCGACCTGCAGCGCATCGCCGAACAGGCCCTGGTCGAGGAGCGCGGCGCGGTGGTGGCCATCGATCCGCGCGACGGCAGCGTGCTGGTGCTGGCCAGCATGCCCGGCTTCGACCCCAACCTGTTCGTCGGCGGCATCGACGGCAAGACCTACCGTGCCCTGCGCGACTCCCCCGACCAGCCGCTGTTCAACCGCGCACTGCGCGGCCGCTACCCGCCCGGCTCCACCCTCAAGCCCTTCATCGGCCTGGCCGGGCTGGAATACGGCGTGGTGGAGCCGGACGCCAGCATCTACTGCCCCGGCTGGTACATGCTCGACGGCGACGACCACAAATACCGCGACTGGAAAAAGAGCGGCCACGGCCCGGTGGACCTGAACCGCTCCATGGTGGAATCCTGCGACGTGTACTACTACGATCTGGCCCTGACCCTCGGCATCGACCGCCTCTCCAGCTTCCTCGAACCCTTCGGCTTCAACGACCTCACCGGCATCGACACCAGCGGCGAGCTGGCCGGGCTGGTGCCCTCGCGGGAATGGAAACGGCGCGCCAAGCGCGAGCCGTGGTACCCCGGCGAGACCCTCATCACCGGCATCGGCCAGGGCTTCAACCTGGTCACGCCGCTGGCCCTGGCCTCCGCCACCGCCACCCTCTCCACCTACGGCCAGCACCTGCGGCCACGCCTGGTCGCCGCCACGGAAGACCCGTACAGCGGCGAGGTGGTGGACTTCCCCGTGGTCTCCAACATCGCCATCGCGGCGGAAGACCATGCCAACTGGCAATACATCATCAAGACCATGATCGAGTCTGTGCACAGCCCTCGCGGCACCGCGCGGCGCATCGGCAAGGATGCCCCCTACACCATCGCCGGCAAGACCGGCACCGCGCAGGTCTTCGGCATCAAGCAGGACGAGGAATACGTGGAAGAAGACATCGAGAAACGTCTGCGCGACCACGCCCTGTTCATCGCCTTTGCGCCGGCGCACGATCCCAGGATCGCCGTCGCCGTGATCGTCGAGAACGGTGGCAGCGGCGGCGCCGTGGCCGCGCCCATCGCGCGCAAGGTGATGGATGCCTGGCTGCTGGACAAGGGCCACCTCGCCGACGCCGCAACCGCCGGAGACACCCCATGAGCCTGCTCGACACCCCCGTCCACGACCTCGGCCAACGCCGCCGCAGCCTGGCGCAGCACCTGCACCTGGACCCACCGCTGCTGCTCGGCCTGCTGCTGCTGTCGGGCATCAGCCTGTTCGTGCTGTACAGCGCCAGCGGCCAGAACATCGACCTGGTGTGGCGACAGGTGGTGCGCCTCGGCGTCGGCTTCACGGTGATGTTCGCCCTCGCCCAGCTCAACCCGGCACCACTCAAGCGCTGGGCGCCATGGATCTTCGCCATCGGCGTCGGCCTGCTGGTGGCGGTGCTGGTGGCCGGCGAGATCGGCAAGGGCGCGCAGCGCTGGCTGGACCTGGGCGTATTCCGCTTCCAGCCCTCGGAAGTCATGAAACTGGCGATGCCCATGATGGTGGCCTGGTACCTCAGCGACCATCCGCTGCCGCCGAGCGCGAAACGCCTCGCCGTGGCCGGCCTGATCATCCTCGTGCCGACCCTGCTTATCGCCAAGCAGCCCGACCTCGGCACCGCCCTGCTGGTGGCCAGCGCCGGCCTCTTCGTGCTGCTGTTCGCCGGCATTCCCTGGCGCCTGGTGACCGGCTTCGCCGCCCTCGCCGCCGCCGGGGCGCCCGTGCTGTGGTACTTCATGCACGACTACCAGCGTCAGCGAGTGCTCACTTTCCTCAACCCCGAGCAAGACCCCCTCGGCGCCGGCTACCACATCATCCAATCGAAGATCGCCATCGGCTCCGGCGGCCTCTACGGCAAGGGCTGGCTCAACGGCACCCAGTCCCAGCTCAACTTCCTGCCGGAACGCAGCACCGACTTCATCTTCGCCGCCTACGCCGAGGAATTCGGCCTGCTCGGCATTCTCGTGCTGCTGGCCATCTACCTGTTCATCATCATGCGCGGCCTGCTGATTGCCGTGCAGGCACAGGACACCTTCACCCGCCTGCTCGCCGGCAGCCTGGTGATGACCTTCTTCATCTACATCTTCGTCAACATCGGCATGGTCACCGGCCTGCTGCCGGTGGTCGGCCTGCCCCTGCCCCTGGTCAGCTACGGCGGCACCTCGATGGTGACCCTGATGGCCGCTTTCGGTATCCTCATGTCCATCCATACCCATCGCAAGCTGTTACCGCGATGAGGGGACGCGCGCGCCTCGCTACAGGAATAC
>JALSHB010000007.1 GCA_026982475.1 Chromatiales bacterium | reverse complement strand
GTGGCTTTGGCCGCGAAGCAGTGTCTTTTGGGTTCATCGCGGCTGAAGCCGCTCCTACAAGACGGTTTTTTTGTTGTTTTTCTCTGCGTCCTTCGCGCCTTTGCGTCTTTGCGTTGAAAAGAACGTGCAGCATGGTGGCTATTCTAACCTTCACTGATCCACTCCAGCGGGTCTTCCTCCGCCGCCGGCGCCTGCCCTGGTTCCTCGACGAACAGCCGGTGCCAGATGGCGAACTGCATCAGCCCCCAGATCTCACGGCTGGCGTCCTTGCCGGCCTTTTGCGCGGCGAGCATTTGCTCTACGCCCCCGGCGCGGAACCACTGGCGGATGGCCGGGTTGCGCGGCAGTTTCTCTGTCAGGCCGGCGAGGAAGTCACCCTGTAGCCAGTCGCCTACCGGCACGTGGAAGCCGCGCTTCTTGCGGTACAGGTGATCGTGGGGCAGGTATTGCTCGGCCCAGCGTTTGAGGAACAGTTTGCCCTGGCCGGGTTTGATCTTCAGTTCGCTTGGCAATGACAGGCCGAACTCGACGATGCGGTGGTCGAGAAACGGCACCCGCCCCTCCAGGCCGAAGCCCATCAGCATGCGGTCGGCCTTCACCAGCAGGTTGTCGGGCAGGGCGGTGGTGAGGTCGACGTACTGGCTGCGCTGCACGTCGTCCCAGCGGCGCGGGGTGGCCTGCCAGGCCTGGATGAAGGGCTCGCGCACGGCCGCCTGCGCCGCCTGCAATTCGGCGCCGAAGACCCGCCGTGGCCAGGGCCTGCGCCAGTGGCCGCGGGTGCGGAAGCCGCCGGAGCCGGGGGCGATCAGGTTCTTCGCCCAGCGTTGCAGGGCGGACTTGCGGTAGCGGCCGTAGCCGGCGAACACCTCGTCGCCGCCCTCGCCGGTGAACACCACTTTCACCTCCCGGCTGGCGTGCTGGGCGAGGATGTCGGTGGGCAGGCTGGCGTAGTCGCGCATCAGGTCGTCGGCGGTCCACACCGTGTGCACCAGGCGCCGGAACACCGCCTGCTGGTCCAGCTTGAGCGGCGTGTGCTCGGTGCGGAAGCGATGCGCGATGCGCTCGGCGTCGTCCAGTTCGTCGCTCAGGCGCGCGCCGCTGAAGCCCACGGAGAAGCTGCGGATGGGCTTGTCCTGGTAGCGGTCGAGCATCGCCAGGAGGATGGCGGAGTCGACGCCGCCGGAGAGGAACAGGCCGAAGGGCACGTCGGAGCGCATGTGCTCGTGCATGGCGCTGTCCATCAGTTGGTCGAATTCACGCGCCGCCTCCTCGAAGCTGCACTGGCGGGGTTCCACCGTCAGTGCCGACCAGTAGCGCCAGCGTTCGATGCGCCCTTCGGCGTCGATGCGCAGGGCGCTGCCCGGCGGCAGGCGGCGGATGCCTTCGAAGATGGTCTCCTCGCCGCTGTTGAACTGGTTTTGCAGGTACTGCGCCAGGGCGCGCGGGTTGATGGCCGGCGGCGTCGGCAACAGGGCCAGCAGGGCCTTGATCTCCGAGGCGAAGGCGATGCCGTCGCTGGTCTCGGTATAGAACAACGGCTTGATGCCGAGGCGGTCGCGGGCCAGGGTCAGGGTGCCCCGGCGCTCGTCGTGCAGGGCGAAGGCGAACATGCCGCGCAGCCGTGGCAGGAAATCGCGGTCGTGTTCGGCGTAGGCCTGGAGGATGGTCTCACAGTCGGAGTGGGTGGCGAAGGGGCGGCCGGCCGCGATCAGTTCCTCGCGCAGCTCGACGTAGTTGTAGATTTCGCCATTGGCCACCAGGGCCAGGCCGCGCTGGTCGTCGAACAGCGGCTGGTGGCCGCCTGCCAGGTCGATGATGGACAGCCGCGTGTGCGCCAGCCCCAGGCCGCCGCGCAGATAGACGCCGCTGTCGTCGGGGCCGCGATGGTGCAGGGCCGCGGCCATGCGTTGCAGACGCTCGGCGGCGTCGGGACTGGGGTGGCGATGGTAGAAGCCGGCGATGCCGCACATGGGGGATTACTCCGGGTCGGTGGCGCGCGGGGGCAGGCCCAGCGCGCGCAGGTAGCGGTCGGTGCTGTTTTCGATGGTATAGGGTTGGGCCGCCTGGCGCAGGTGGGCGGGGTCGGCGGGGGTGTCCAGGCTCTTTGCCATGGCGCGGGCCATGGCCTGGTGATCGTCCACCGGCACCAGCTCGCCGTATTTGCCGTCGGCGAGGATCTCGCGCGGGCCGCTGGGGCAGTCGGTGGAGACCACCGGGGTGCCCATGGCCAGGGCCTCGATGAGGACGAAGCCCAGCCCTTCCCAGCGCGAGGCGAAGGCGAACAGATCGGCGTGGGCCATGAAGGCGAAGGGGTTGGGCTGGAAGCCGGCGAAGTCCACCGCGTCGGCCACCCCTAGTTCGGCGGCCAGCCGTTGCAGCTCCTCGCGCAGCTTGCCGCGGCCGAGGATCAGCAGGCGGGCCGGGCGCTGGTCGCGCAGCGTGGCGAAGGCGCGCAGCAGGGTGTCGTAGCCCTTGCGCTGGCCCAGCTCGCCGACGCTGAGGATGACGGGCGGGCCGTGGTCGTGGAACCAGGGGTGCTCGGGCCTCGGCTGGGTGGCGTGCAGCAGTTCGTCGGGCACCACCGGGCTGGGCACCACCTCGATGTGTTCGCGCGCCAGGCCGGTGTAGTCGGCCATGTCGTCGGCGACGCCGCGCGAGGTGACGATGACCTGATCGGCGAAGGGATAGAGCCGTCCCATGGAGGTGCGCTGCAGCCAGCGTTCGAAGGCGCCGCGGTGGGCCAGGTCGATGGAGATGGTGGTGCCGGAGCTGAGCACCAGGCGGGTGGGCGCGCGGGCGATGGCGCGCGCCAGCAGGGCGGTGCGGTTGACGCGGTCCTTGTCGGCGAGCATCGCCGCCGGGCGTTCGCGGCGCAGGTAGCGCACGATGGCCGGCAGGCAGGTGTAGGTGTGGCGGCTGCCGAGGTCGACGATGCGCACGTTGTCCGGCACCTCCGCAAGGTTGGGGCCGTGCCGGCGCACCTTGAGCAGGTCCACGGCATAGCCGCGCCGCGCCAGGGCCGGGATGAGGTGCTGCATGGCCCGGTCGACGCCGCTGTGCCCCGAGGTGGAGACGAAGATGGCGATGCGCGGGTTGTCGGTGTCGGGCTGAGGGGCCTGTCGGGCTTGGGCGGTTGTAGCGGGCATGGTGGGCGAGTGAGTCAAAAGGTTTCCGGTTTTGAGGCCAATGGTGGTTCTACCTGAACCCACGGATTCAGGTGCTGTTTAACGAGAAAGCGGGAAGATTTTGGCCGCTCTCCCAGCCGCGCAGTAGATTATTCCCAAGTTCGACAGGCCCTTGGGGCATGGCATTCCCAGGGGTTTCGGGCGGCGTCCCGCCGGAGGCTGATTTTGCAATAAATTTACCGTTGCAGACAGGGGCCGGGCGAAATAAAGCCGCCGGGGCCAGGTGTCGACGCTGTCCACCCGGCATGGGGCACGAACGATTGATGTATAATTCGCCGCTTTGCATGTCTTCCGCCCGGAGCGCGCCGCCTGCCCATGCCGTCCGTCCAGCCCCGCATCGCCATCCTCACGCCCTACCTGCATCATGCCGCCGGCTATGGCGGTATCACGCCCTGGCTGGTCAATCTGGCCAATGGCTTCGTCGCGCGGGGCGTGGCCGTCGATGTGCTGGTGAATGCGCGGCCCGAGACGCCGCTGAGCTGTGCCGGCCTCGACGCCGCGGTGCGCATCCTCAACCACGGCTATCACAAGCCGGGGGCGATGCTGGGCTTGCTGTCCTATCTGCGCCGCGAGCGGCCGCAGGTGCTGCTCGGCGCCGGCCATCGCTACAACTGGATGGCGGCCTGGGCCCGACGCCTCTCGCGCACGCCGGTGCGGGTGTTCCTCAGCGTGCACGAGAATGTCTCGGTGGGTTCGGCAGGGATGTCGGCGCGCAAGCAGCGCCGGCGTTTCGCCGCCATGCGCCGGCTGTATCCCCACTGCGACGGGGTGATCGCCGTCTCCGAGGGCGTGGCGAGCGATCTGGTGGAGACGATCGGCCTGCCCGAGGGCGTGGTCGGGACCATCTACAACCCGGTGGTGGACGAGGCCCTGCTGGCCCGGTCACAGGAGAGCGTGGATCACCCCTGGCTGCGGGCCGGGGAGCCGCCGGTGATCCTCGGCGTGGGACGCCTGGAACAGCAGAAGGACTTTCCCACCCTGCTGCGTGCCTTCGCCGCCCTGCAGGCGCGACGGCCGAGCCGGCTGGTGATCCTCGGCGAGGGGCGTGAGCGCGCCGCCCTGGAGGCGTTGTCCGCCGAACTGGGCGTCGCCGAGCGGGTGGCCCTGCCGGGGCATGTGGACAACCCCTTCGCCTGGATGCGTCAGGCCGACCTGTTCGTGCTGTCCTCGGCCTGGGAGGGCTTCGGCAACGTGCTGGCGGAGGCCCTGGCGGTGGGTACCCCGGTGGTCTCCACCGACTGCCCCAGCGGTCCGCGCGAGATCCTCGCCGATGGCCGCTATGGCCCGCTTGTCCCGGTGGGCGACGTGGCCGCCCTCGTCGAGGCCATGGCCGCCACCCTGGCGCAGCCGCTGGACGGGGAGGTTCTGCGTCAGCGGGGTATGAATTTCAGCGTTGAGAAGAGTGTCGGCGCCTATCTGAGCCGTTTTGGTTTCTGAATGAGCTGCACGAAGGAGAACAGGGCACTGGCGTCTTCTCCTGCCGACGCGACGGGTGATTGCCTGTTCACCCTGTTTATCCCGACATACAATCGCGCGCATCTGCTGCCACGGGCCTTGCAAAGCATCGAACGGCAGACCTGCCGGGATTTCGAGGTACTGGTCATCGATGACGGCTCGACAGATGACACGCAAGGTGTCGTCGAGTCCTGGGCGGTGGCCAGCGGCTTGTCTGTCCATTACGTGTGGCAAGAGAATGCAGGCAAGCCTGCGGCGCATAACGAGGCAGTCCGGCGGGCACGAGGGCGGTTTGTCGTGATATTGGATTCTGATGATGTCCTGGCCCCCAAGGCCCTTGAGATCCTGCAGCGGCATTGGGAGACGATTCCGCCCAGTGAGAGGGAACATTTTGCCGGTGTCGAGGGGCTGTGTGCGGATCTGCAAACGGGGGATGTCATTGGTGACCGTTTCCCTCAGCCGGTGATGGATTCGAGCTACCTTGAAACCCGTTATCGGCTAGGCATTGGCGGTGACAAGAAAAACGCCATGCGGACGGATGTCCTGAGGATGTATCCTTTTCCTCTCTTCCCGGGCGAGAGACATCTGCCCGAATCGATTGTCTGGAATCGCATCGCCAAACGATATAATTTTCGTTATGTCAATGAGATCATCCAGTACGTGGAGTATCAGCCGGATGGTCTTTCCGGCAGGATTCGGCGTTTGCGATACGAAAACCCCCGTGGTTTTCGGCTTGCGGCGCTGGAGACGATGGCGCTGTGTGCAGATTACTGCAGCCGCCTGGAGCTGTATCGTTCGGCAGTGCGTTATGGTCGCTATTCGTTGCTTGCGGGTGTCGGCCTGTTCGGGCAATGGCGGGATACTCCACGCAAGGGGCTCTGGTTGTTGGCATTGCCCGAGGCGGTGCTTCACTGCGCAAAAGATCTTTGGCGGCGGCATCATGGCTGAGTTTTTTACTGAAGGAGGCGGCGTCCTTGCCATCTGTCACAATGCCTAAAAGAAAGGGTTTGATGAATTGGTCGGCCGAGGATTGGACGAACAGATTGTCGCTCGCTGGCATCTATCTGCTGGCTTTCTTTTGTTTTCTTAGTCCGCCGGTAGTGGCCTTGGCCGAGGTTCTTTTGTTAGTGGCGGCCCTGCTGGACTGGCGCCGCAGCGTGGCGGCGTTGCGCACCTTCTACGGCCGGCTTTTCCTCGCCTTCGTGGCCCTGGCCCTGCTCAGCGCCGCCTGGGCCAGCCAGGCCTTCGGCTATGCCGGGTCCCAGTTCGAGCAGGCGGGGGATTACATCCAGATGTCCCTGTTCTGGCTGGCCGGCTGGGCGGTCTACCGCCACGGCATCGACCTGCGGCGCGTGTTCGCGGTGCTGGTGGCGGGCATGCTGCTGAGCCTGGCCATCCATTTCCCGTATGGGCAGTTCGAGGCCCTTCTGGCTGCTGGGAAAAGGTTTGGATTTGGCTCCATCCACCCTATCCAGCTAGGCACCTATCTGGCGGTGTTGTCGGTGGGCCTGGTGGTGGCCCTGTCGAGGCTGCTGACGGGGCGCGGACACGGCGTCCGTCACTGGCTGCTGGCGGCGCTGATGCTGGCGGTGCTGGCGGTCTTTCTCACGGCGTTGATGATGACCTGGTCGCGCGGCGCCTGGCTGGCCTTTGTTACGGGCGCCGCCTTCGTCGGCCTGTTCAAGCTGCTGCAGTCGCTGCGTCGCGGGCGCAGGGGGCTGCGCAATGTGGCCCTGCTCCTCGGCGCGCTGTCGGTGGTGGTGACGCTGGTGGCCAGCCTGGGTGCGGAGAAGATCACCCAGCGCCTCACGGCGGAATCCGAGATCTACCAGCGCATCCTCGCCGGCGAGATCAAGGACATGCCGAAGACCTCCGTGGGCTGGCGGGTGCACATGCAGGTCTTCGCTTGGCAGCGTTTCTGGGAGCGGCCGCTGCTGGGCTGGGGGCCGTACACCAAACAGGTGATCGACAACAGCGACCTGGGCCTGCCCTGGGGCCATCTGCACAACAGCTACTGGGAGGTGTTGTTGCGCTTCGGCCTGGTGGGGGGCGTCCTGTTTGCCGCCGGCATCGGCTGGCTGGTGCGCGGCCTGTGGCTCAGCTACCGGCGCGACCCGGCGGAGGAGCCGATCATGCTGGGCGTGCTTGGCGGCCTCCTGGCCCTGGCCGTATGGGCCATGATCGACTACAAGTTCACCGGCTGGGAGAACACCGCCCTGCTCTGGCTGCTGGCCGGGGCCGCGGCCTCGCGGGCCTTTCGCGTGGCGCTGGGGCCGGCGCCCGAGGCGGCACATTGAAGATCCTCATCGTCCGCCTCAGCGCCATCGGCGACGTGGTGATGGCCTCGCCGCTGATCCGCGCCCTGCG
>JALSHB010000006.1 GCA_026982475.1 Chromatiales bacterium | reverse complement strand
TCTATCGCGACAGCGGGCTGGCCCAGCTGGGCGATGATTCCCTGCAACTCAGCATGGGCGGCAGCCTGCGCCTGGCCAAGCACACCTGCATCGAGCTGGCGGTGGTGGAGGATGTCGCCGTCGCTACCGCTCCCGACGTGGTGTTTCACGCCGCCATCATCGTGCAGCAGTAGCGCCCTTTCCCCCCCCCCTTTGACTTTATTCGCCCGAATCAAGGAAAATCCACGCGGGCCGCTATGGATTTTCAGGAACCGGGCGTTCTCGGTGCGGTCTTCAAGGAATACAGCTTCCTCCACGGACAGTGAGGTCAGGGCGTGGCAGACAACGGTAAACCATGGCGCTTTCGGTGCGGCCTCCATTGGCTGGCGGCCGTCCTGTGGCTGTCGCTGCTGACCGCCTGTGGCGGCGCGGAGGACGCACCGCCGCCGAAGGCGGACAGCGAGACGGCCAGTCTGCAACGCCTCGAACTCAGCCCGGCGGCCGCCAGCCTGGCCCTCGGCACCGAGTTGAGCCTGCGCGCCACCGGCCTCTACAGCGACGGCAGCCGGCGCGACCTCAGCGACAGCGTCGTCTGGCGCAGCGAGGATGCGACGGCGCTCAGCGTCCTCCCCGGTGGCCGCATCCGTGCCCTGTCGGCGGCCCGCACCCGTATCCTCGCCAGCCTTGGCGACCTCCATGCGGCGGCGAGCGTGGAGGTCACCGCCGCCACCCTGCAACGCCTCGACATCGAGCCCGCCGCGCCGCGCCTGGCCAAGGGCAGCCAGCGCCAGCTCGCGATCTTCGGCCTGTTCAGCGACGGCAGCCGTCAGGCGCTGACGGATCAGGTGGCCTGGACCTCGCTCGCCCCCACGCTGTTCACGGTTTCCGCCGCTGGCCGGCTGAGCGCGCTGGCGGTGGGCACGGGCGCGCTGCGGGCCGAACTCGATGGCGTCAGCGCCCAGACCGAGGTCACCGTCAGCAATGCCGACCTCACCGCCCTGCGCGTCTCCCCCGCCAGTATCGAGTTGCCCGCCGGCCGCGAAATCGGCCTGCGTGTCGACGGCCTCTACAGCGACGGCAGCCAGCAGGATCTCACCGGCCAGGCCGTCTGGCGCATCGATGCGCCGAGCGTCGCCACCGTCGATGGTGACCGGCTGCGCGGCCTGGCCAGCGGCAACGCCACCCTGCGCGCCGAGGTGGGTGGTCTGCGCATGGAGGCGCCGGTGCGCGTCACCGATGCGGTGCTGGGCCGCCTGGAGCTGGATCTGGGCGAGACGGACCTGCCCCTCGGTCTCCGCCGCCCCCTGCGGGCCCTGGGCCATTTCAGCGACGGCAGCCTGCGTGATCTCACCGCCGAGGTGATCTGGCGCAGTGGCGACGACGGCCGCCTGGCGATTGCCAACGCGGCGGGCCGCGAGGGCCTGGCCACGGCGCTGGCCGCGGGCGCGGTCACGGTCACCGCGGCCCTTGATGGCATCGAGGCGCAGGCCGTGTTGAACATCAGCGCCGCCATCCTGCAGGCGCTGGAGCTGGAGCCGGTGGCGCCGCGCCTGGCCGCCGGCACCGGCTTGCGGATGCAGGCCCTGGGGCGTTATTCCGACGGCTCCCTGAAGGCGCTGGGCGAGCGGGTGAGCTGGTCCAGCGACGACCCGGCCATTGCCGCCGTCGCCAATGCCAGCGGCCAGGCCGGGCAGGTGCAGGGGCTGGCGGCCGGCGACACCCGTATCCGCGTACAGCTCGATGGGGTGACCGCCAGCGTGCCCCTGAGCGTCACCGCCGCCAGCCTCGAAGTGATCACCCTCGCGCCGGCGGAGGTGACCCTGGCCAGCGGCGAGCGTCTGCGTTTGCAAGCCGTGGGCGGTTTCAGCGATGGCTCCAGCCAGCCGCTGGGCGCCATGGTGCGTTGGGAATCGGCGTCGGCGGATGTCGTCTCCATCGACGAAAGCGGCGAGCTGCTGGCCCTGCGGCCGGGCGAGGCGCGCATCAGCGCCAGCCTGGGCGGGGTGGTGGGCAGCATCCCGGTGCGGGTGAGCGCCGCCACCCTCGTGGGTCTGGAGATCACCCCCGCCAGTCCCCGCCTGGCCAGCGGCACGGCGCTGCGTCCCGGTGCCGTGGCCGTGTATTCCGACGACAGCCGGCGTGATGTGACGGCGCAGGCGGTGTGGACGTCCGCGAACCCGGCGGTGCTCGAGGTCAACAATGGCGGGGCCATCCGGGTGCGTGCCGGGGCGGTGGGCGCGGCGCGGTTGATGGCGTCCTTTGGCGGCCTGGAGCGGGCCGTGACGGTGACGGTCAGCGACGCCACCGTCAGTGGCCTGCGCATCACGGCGCCGGCCACCACCCTGGCCAGCGGCGAGCGCATGCAATTGCTCGCCGTGGCCGATTTTTCCGATGGCAGCAGCCAGACCCTGGCGCAGGAGGTGGTCTGGTCCAGCAGTGATCCGGCCCTGGCCAGCGTGGGCAATACGGCGGACAGCCGTGGCGTGGTGGTGGCGGCCAGTGATGGCGCCGGCAGCGTGCGCATCCGCGCCGAGTACGGCGGCTTCAGCGCCGAGCAGCTGCTGGACATCACCCTCGAACCCCAGCGCCCGGTGTCGCTGGTGGTGCTGCCCGGCCCCAACGTGCTGCGCAATGACGGGCTCGACAGTTCGCGCATCACCCTGCGCCTGCGCGCGGCCGACGCCACGGCCACGGTGGCCGACGGCACCCTGGTGACGGTGGATGTGAGCCAGGATGGCCAGGTCCTGTACAGCACCACTCTGAGCAGCAGTGGTGGCGAGGCCGGTTTCGATTTCACCACCGCCGCCAGTGGTCTGCTGCTGATCGAGGCACGGGTGGTGGGCAGTGAGGTGGCGGGGCGCGGCCTGCTCTATGCCGGCGCGCAGCCGCTGGTGGTGGTGACTCCCGCGGCCTTTGCCGACGCCGAGCGTGTCGACGGCGTGGTGCCGTCCGGGGCGCGCTTCGGATTCTTCCTCTTCAATACCTCCAACCGGCCGATTCCCCTGCGCGGTTTCTTGCTGGAAAACGGTGGTGCTGCGTTGCTCAGTATCACTGATTCCGCCGAGCTCAATGGCGGCTGGCTGGCCGGCGGCATGCAGTTCGGCATTGTTGCCACGCTGAATGAAGCAATCGCGGATCAGGGTATCCGTGCCAGTTACTGGCTGGTCGATCCCAGCAATGGCCAGGACGTCTATTTCAACGTGCTCTATTCCAACCCCCAAGCCGGTGGAGGGCCGTGATTTCGCTTGGGGCCTACCCGCATTGCTCTGTGGCGCATTTCTGCCTTTCCTATCTCCAGGCCCGTCAACAAAATCCATCATGCCGATCTTGGGCCGGCATTCACCAGGCCACTGAAAAATCTGGATTCCGGATCGGCAAAAAACGCTGTCCGGGATGACGGGGCTCTTTATTCGTTTTCCTGTTTCCCCGGGTTTTCAGGCAAATTCACCGATGTCCGAAGCCGCGGGTTCAGGCGATGGTCACCGGGCAGCAGCGGTCTTTCGCCGAGTGGTGTGACGTGGCCGTCGTTTTGGAAATAACCGGCGCGGATGAAAAAAATCCGGAACCTTTTATGGGCCGCCGGCGTGTTTATGGTCGAGTTTCTGCGATAACCGATGGAGAACGCGCCATGAATATGAAACCCCTGATCATGCTTCCCCTCGCCGCCGCGCTGGTGGCCTGCGGCGGTAATACCGACACTTTATCCGCGACGGAGGGCACGGTTTCCGTGTTGATCACGGACAATCTGACCCAGAGCTACAGCGAGGTCTGGGTCAACGTGCAGTCCATCACCACCTTTGACGCCAATGGCCAGGCGGTGGTTCTGTACGAGGACGCCAGCGGCCAGACCCACAATCTGAGCCAGCTGGTCAACGTCGGCGCCCTGGTGGACGCGCAGCAGATCCCCGCCGGCGCCTATACCGACTTCGAGATCGTGCTGGCCAACGAGATCCGCCTGGTGGACGCCGCCGGCGCGGTGACCACCGCCAGCTTCGATCAGAGCGGCAATCCCACCTTTACCGTCAATGTCACCGGCAGCCTGCAGGTGGATGCCGGCCAGAACAGCAGCCTGGCGCTGGACTTCGACCTGGCCCAGTTCACCTACGATGCCGCCACCAACACCGTGGCCCCGGTGGTGGTGCAGAAGGACCCCGCCACCCTGAACCAGACCATGGCCACGATGCCGGGCCAGGTGAGCGCCATCAACGGGCCTGACCAGTTCGTCATCACCCCCGCCGACGGCGGCCCCGATGTCACTGTGCAGTTGCACGTCAATGCCACCGTCACCGACCCCGCCACCGGCAGTGTCACCACCGACACCAGCGGCCTCGGTCTCGGTCAGAATGTCAGCGTCTCCGGCGTCTATGATGCCGGCACCCTGACCATCACCGCCTCCGACGTGCAGATCGAGGCCGCCCCGGCCGGCGGCAGTGGTCCGGTGGTGGTGCGCGACGAGGTGGAAGGCATCGTCACCGCCTTCGATGGCGCCAGCCTGAGCCTGGACATCAAGGAAGCCAGCTTCATGCCCGACAGCAACGAGATCACCCTCGACGTAGCCAATGCCATGTTCAGCCGTGGCGCCCTGGACATGCTTGCCGCCGGTCAGGAGGTCGAGATCAAGGGCGCCTGGGACGGCAGCAGCTTCAGCGTCGTGCTGGTGGAGATCGAGGGCGCGCCGCGCAACGCCGTCGTCGGCGGCAGCTATGTCGACGATTATGCCGAGGTGGAGGGCGTGATTGCCGGCGTTGCTGGTGATGTCGTCACCCTGACCGTGGCGGAGTTCGAGCACCTCAACGGCGTGAGTCTTGCCGTGGGCCAGACGCTGGACATCGACATGGCCAACAGCTGGCTCAAGGATGGCGACGCCAGTTGCCTGGTGGCCGGCGCCGAGTTGGAGGTG
The DNA here is from genome assembly GCA_026982475.1 of Chromatiales bacterium. GTDB lineage: Bacteria > Pseudomonadota > Gammaproteobacteria > SZUA-152 > SZUA-152 > DRQN01. Next base: position 2,164 of record JALSHB010000006.1, on the reverse strand, counting down.
AAGGGCGCCTTCGATGCCAACGGCACGATGCTGGCGACGGTGATCGAGATCGACTCGGGCTGCGGTTCCTATCACGACGATAGCGACGACGACCACGACGACCACGACGACAGCTACGACGACGACAGCGACGACAGCTGAGCCAGGGCCGGATTTCGGCCAATGTGAAACGGGCGCCGCATGGCGCCCGTTTTCCGTTCAGGCGCCGGGGACTACAGCACCAGCCCGGAGAGGGTCAGCAGGGCGAGGATGGTCACCCAGGCGATGAGGCTGCGCGAACACAGGTCGAGGGCCTCCTCCACGGCCTGGTTGCCGTCGATGCGCTCCAGCTGCAGGGCCGCGCGGCCGGTGCGGATGACGTACTGGTGGCAGACCACCGGCACCCGCGACATGTCCCGCAGCGAGGTCTCGCGCCAGGCCTGCAGGGCGTGCATGAAGCTGCCCATCACCGCGAACATCAGCGCCGACAGGTGCGCCGGCAGCCAGGCCAGCAGCATGTGCAGGCGGGTGGCGGTGAGCCAGTAGTCCTCGTTGGCGTTTTCCGGCGGCGTGGACACCAGCTCGGAGACCAGCCGGTACAGTACCGCCCCCATGGGGCCGAGCACCACGAACCAGAAAAACACCGCCAGCACCCGCTCATGGGTCTGCACGAAGATCATGTCGATGACCGCGTCCGTGCGCGCCTGCTCGTCGGCCGGCGCCGGGAAGGGCAGGAATTCGCGCAGGATGACCTGTGCCCGCTGCTCGTCGCCCCGCGCGCGCGCCTCCAGCCAGGCGCGCACCTGGCGGTGCATGTCGCGTGGCCCCAGGGCATAGACCAGCACCACCAGGCTGAGGACAAAGCTGAACAGCCACAGCTGGGTGTCCAGCAGATACTGCACCAGCCCCACCACCAGCACCGGCGGCAGCACCGTGAGCAGCACGGTGAGGGTGCCGCGGCGATCGTCGCGCAGCAGCTTGCGGCGCAGGTCGTCCGCGTAGCGGTGAAACCACGCCAGGCTGCGTAGCCCGTCCAGCGCCGGGACGAGCTTTTCCAGGGCAAGGCTGATGAGGATGGCGAGCAGGAACATGGCGGCCTCGGCAGGCGTGGCTGAAGAAAGGCCCCGATGATAGCGGATTCAGCCCAGCAGGTCGTGCAGCCTCGACCAGTCGAAGTGCGGACCGGGGTCGGTCTTGCGGCCGGGGGCGATGTCGCTGTGGCCGGTGATGCGCTCGGGGCCGAGCTGCGGATAGGCGGCGAACAGGGCGCGCGCCAGCCCGGCCAGGCGGGTGTACTGGATGTCTTCGAAAGGCTGATCGTCGCAGCCCTCCAGCTCGATGCCGATGGAGAAGTCGTTGCAGCGCTCGCGTCCGGCATGGCAGGACTGCCCGGCGTGCCAGGCGCGCTGATGGAAGGGCACGTACTGGGTGATGCCGCCGTCGCGGCGGATCAGGGCATGGGCGGAGACCCGCAGGCCGCAGATCGCGGCGAAGTCCGCGTGCGCTGCCGGGTCGAGGGCGTTGCAGAACAGGTCGTCGATCCACGGCCCGCCGAATTCGCCCGCCGGCAGGCTGATGGCGTGGATCACCAGCAGGTCGATAGCGCAGCCCGGCGGGCGCGCATCGAAATTGGGCGAGGGCCGCTGGCGGGCGCCGTCGAGCAGGCCGCTGTGGGGGTCGATGTGCATGGGGATAGTTTCCGTCAATCCAGCGCGAAATGACACTCCGCGACAGCAAAAAACAAACCACCGTAGAAGCGGCCCCATAGGCCGCGATTGATTTTGCATGATGGTTGTCGCGGCCTATGGCGCCGTTCCCACGCCCGTGCGATATACTTTTTCCATGCGCGAATACCGCTTCCGACTCGCCATCTCCGCCGAGCGCTACCTGGCCCACTATCAGGGCCTGGTGCGCGGTGTGGTGGTCACCCTGGCCGACGGCACGCGGCTGGAATTTCCCGCCGAAAGCCTGCGTCCCTTCGTTACCCACGACGGCGTGTACGGCCAGTTCGTGCTGCGTGTGGACGCCAATAACAAATTGCAGTCCCTGCAAAGAGTGGGCGACTGACGTGCATGGCGGCAAGGCCGCCGATGCCCCTGTTCGAGGAGAACGGACAATGAAAATAACCATCATCAGCGGCAGCCACCGCCGCCAGGCGCAAAGCCTGAAAGTGGCGGAATTCATT
>JALSHB010000005.1 GCA_026982475.1 Chromatiales bacterium | reverse complement strand
TGGGCGCGGTGACCATCGCCTTCGGCCGCCTCGGCCTGTCGCAGTCCTCGGCCTTTCTGCTGCTGTTCGCCTCGCTGTTCGGCAGCGCCATCAACCTGCCGCTGTTCACGATCCCCGCCAGCCAACCGCCGACGCCGCCCGCCGATCCCGTGCTGCGCGGCCTGCTGCGGCAGATACAGCGGGAATTCACCGGCCGCACCCTGATCGCCATCAACGTCGGCGGCGGCCTGATCCCCATTTTCTTTTCGCTCTACCTGCTGCGCCACAGCGACCTGGGTCTCACCCCGTTGTTGCTGGGCATCGGCGGCGTCGCCTTCATCAGCCACCTCGCCAGCCGCCCGGTGCCCGGACTGGGCATCGGCATGCCCATTCTCATCGCCCCCGTCAGCGCCGCCGTGCTGGCCATTCTCCTGGCCCCCGAACAGAGCGCGCCGCTGGCCTACATCAGCGGCACCCTCGGCGTGCTCATCGGCGCCGACCTGCTGCGCCTGCGCGACATCGGCAGGATGGGCCTGCCGATGGCCGCCATCGGCGGCGCCGGCACCTTCGACGGCATCTTCCTCACCGGCCTGGTGGCCGTACTGCTGGCCTGAGTGACGAATTCCGGTTGATTGAAATCCCGCGCTACAGTAGTTTGACCCGATGGCCGAAAAGTCAGGGAGACACGCCGCCGATTTGCCAAACCAGCGAAAAAAGACCAACACATGTTCAATCACTCCGACACGCTGTATGTGCTCAACGAAAACCTGCCGCTAACGGAAAAACTCGACAAGATCCACCAGGCGGTGCGCGAACGCTGGCGCTTCATCGACCGCATCGCGGTCACCATCTATGACCACAAGACCGATTACCTAAAGACCTACCTGCACAGCAGCGGTGGCGACACGCCCTTGGTGCGCTACCAGTCAAAACTGGAAAACGCCCCCTCCCTGAAAGAAATCATCGAGCAAAAACAGCCGCGCGTGGTCAACGACCTGAGTGTGTTCTCCGATGGCAAAAAACTGCACACGCGAAAAATATCGGCCCAGGGCTACGCCGCCAGCTACACCATGCCCATGTACGTCAACGACGTCTTCTTCGGCTTCATCTTTTTCAACTCCTACCAGAAGGATGTCTTCACCGAAGAGTCCCTGCATTACTTCGATCTCATGGGCCACCTGATCTCGCTGCTGGTGATCAACGAACAGACCAGCGTGCGCACCCTGCTGGCGACGGTAAAGACCGCCCACGACATGACCCACCACCGCGACACGGAAACCGGCTCGCACATCGACCGCATGTCGCGCTACGCCCGCCTGATCGCGCTGCACATCGCCGAAGACTACGACCTCAGCGACGAATTCATCGAAAACGTGTTTCTCTTCTCGCCCCTGCACGACATCGGCAAGATCGCCATCTCCGACACCATCCTGCACAAGCCCGGCAAGCTCGACGAGCGGGAAAGGGCCATCATGCAGACCCACGCCCGCAAGGGCCGCGAGATCATCGACAGCATGCTGCGCGACCACGGCCTGGACAGCTTCGAAAACATCAACATCCTGCGCAACATCGCCGAATTCCACCATGAGGCGCCCAACGGCAGCGGCTATCCGCACGGCCTCAGCGCCAGCGAGATCCCCCTGGAGGCGCGCATCACCGCCGTCGCCGACGTGTTCGACGCCCTCACCAGCAGACGCCCCTACAAGGAAGCCTGGTCCAACGACGAGGCCTTCGCCCTGCTGCAACGCCTGGCGGGGGAAAAGCTCGACCGCGACTGCGTCGAGGCGCTGATGGCGAATCGCAAGGCGGTGGAGGAAATCCAGCAGGAATTCGCCGAAGACCAGATCGGCTGAACCCGCATGGCAGCGTATGAAACCAACGGCAAATCCATTCTCATCAGCGGCTGCTCCAGCGGCATCGGCCTGTGCGTGGCGCGCGGCCTGCGCCAACGGGGCTACCAGGTCATCGCCAGCGCCCGCCGTGAAGCGGATGTGGAAAAACTGCGCCAGGAAGGCTTCAGCGCCGTGCAGCTGGATCTCGACGATACCGACGCCATTCGCCGGGCCGTGAACGAAACCCTGGCGATCACCGGCGGCGAACTCTTCGCCCTGTTCAACAACGGCGCCTACGGCCAGCCCGGCGCGGTGGAAGACCTCAGCCGCGACACCCTGCGCGCACAGTTCGAAACCAACCTGTTCGGCACCGTCGAGCTCACCAACCAGCTGATTCCCGTTATGCGCAAACAGGGCTTCGGGCGCATTATTCAAAACAGCTCCCTGCTGGGCATCGTCAGCCTGCCCTATCGCGGCGCCTACAATGCCAGCAAATACGCCCTCGAAGGCATCACCGACACCCTGCGCCTGGAACTGCACGGCACGGGCATCCACGTCTCGCTGATCGAACCGGGGCCGGTGCAAAGCCGCTTCCGCGCCAACGCCTTCGCCATGTACAAAAAACACATCGACGCCACACACAGCGCCCACCGCGACACCTATCGGCGCATGGAAAGGCGCCTGCAGAAAGTCGGCCCCGCAGCGCCCTTCACCCTGCCCCCGGAGGCGGTGCTGAAAAAGGTCATCCACGCCCTGGAATCCCCACGCCCCCGGCCGCGCTACTACGTCACCGTGCCCACCTGGCTGTTCGGCATCCTGCGCCGGCTGTTGTCGACACGCATGCTGGACCGGGTGCTGCGGGCGATTTCCCGTGGGGAAAACAAATAACGGTAACTACTCGCCCTGCACCGTGACCGTGATCCGGCGCTGGTGGGAGTGGGTGCGGTGCTCCAGCAGAAAAATCCCCTGCCAGGTACCCAGCGCGCAACGGCCGTTGCGCACCGGAAGAGTCAGATCGCTGTGGGTAAGGATGGTGCGCAGATGGGCCGCCATGTCATCGGCTCCCTCCAGGCTGTGCTCATAGGCGGGATCGCCATCGGGCGCCAGCCGCGCCAGGAAATACTCCAGATCCCGCCGCACCGACGGATCGGCATTCTCGCACAGCATCAGCGAGGCACTGGTGTGCGCCACGAACACATGGCACAGCCCGGTGCGAATGCCCGATGCCGCAACGATACGTTCAACCTCGGTGGTGATGTTGGTGCTGCCGCGGCCAAGTGTGGCTATCTCAATAATTTTTTGTGCAATCATGGTTGGTTCTGGTTTGATGGTGAGGGACATAAAAGATCATGCACTCACTATACAGCAGCATCAGTTCAGTGCAGTCCCGCCCGCAACACATCGTCATGCCGGGCTTGACCCGGCAGCCAGAAAATCATTGAAACCACTGGATTCCGGGTCTGCACTGCGCTTGCCCGGAATGACAATGTGTTGTTGGCAGGACAGCGCTGACATTCTTGTTTCTTGTCAGAAAAAAATGGGCGGCCACATGGCCGCCCGGGTAAAAATCAGTCTGGCTTTTTTCGATTACTCCACACTGACGATCACGAAGCCTGAGGTCATCTGTGCGGTGGCATCGTCGAAGGGGCCACTAGCGACAAGGCGCCTAACCAAAGCACCATCACTAAGACGGGTATCGAGGTCGTCGGCGAAGCGGGCGAAGGTGGTATACAGCTGGTGCTTACCGGCCTGGTTGATCAAGTACAGACCTTTACCATCGGCGCGTGGCACGATGCTCGGCGGTGCGGCAAGCGCGGTAAGATCAATCGCCACCCGGCCGCGGGAAACATGATGGAAACGGCCGACGCCATCCAGGTTGAGACGCATGCCGTCGGCGCTCAGCGAAGGAATGGCGGTGCTGCTGGCCGGGTTCCAGCTAATGGCCATGACACCTTTCATCAGCGCCACATCGGACACGCTGTGCGCGATAAAATCCGCCGGCGCACTACCGAAGGGGGTGACGAAGCCGCGTACTTTTACCGGTGCACCATCACTAAGGCCGGAAACATCCAGACTGGCGGTTTCGATTTCATAGGCGGCCGGATCGGCGTCGTTGGCATCGTCTATACCCGTGCCGCTGAAGTTAAACAGGGACACGTTACGGCCATCGATGGCCTGCAAATCGATGACGAAGGGTGTCACCGGTGTCGGCTGGATCTGGATGACTTCCATGCCTACCACAGTGCCGCGCAGGGTGGTGAAGCGCATCTGCACGCGTTTGGCCTTCATTCCCAACCGGGTAGTAAGGGGGCTGTCCAGCGTGCCAAAGATGCGCACACGCTGACCGACTGAAATATCGTCGATGTCGTACTCGGTGCCCATGCCGAGCTGGCGCTTGACGATGGTCTCTTCACTCAGATACACGATGACTTCGTCGTTAAATATGACGCTGCCGCCGGCGCGGATCAGGGTGGCACCCTTGACGGTCAGGGTATCGCCGTTGCGGGCGATGACGTTGCCGGTGATCACATCGTCGCTGCCGCCGGGCACGCTGGTGCCGGCATAGACTTCACGCGCCACGAAACGGCGCGGATTGAGTTTGATGTCGCCACGCACCAGGGTGGCGCTGAAACGCGGCAGAGCGTCCATGGCGGTGAGGCCGGCGTTGCCCAGATAGCTTTCACCATCGACTTCGAACACGGTGTCGTCGGTGGTGGTGACGGTGATGGAGCCGAAATGGCGGACGATGTCACGGCGGCTCATGTGGCGATGGAAGGGACGGATGATGACGTCGAAGGTGTTATTAGCCACATCGACACCGGCCAGCGGGCCACGCAGGCGGTGGGTCTTGAATTTCTCCACGTCCAGCTCGGCGAGCAGGAAGGGCTCGACGGTGACAATGGGCTCGGGGCTGAACTCGACACTGTTGGAGGCCTTGAGGTCGAAGTCCAGGGTCAGATGCGCGGGCACGCCGGGGACGACGCGCAGGGCATTGCGGCCCTCCAGCTTCACCGCCACACTCAGCTCGGTGACGGGGTTGCCGTCGGCATCGACGATGGTATCCACCTTCACGGCATTGCCGTTGGCGTCTTCCACCTGGATGTCGGCATCGCTGTAGTCCAGCACCATTTCGGCCTGCACGTAGAGGCCGCTGGAGACGCTGGCGACGGTGAGGAATTCGGTCATTTCCGTGTACTGGGCGAAGTCCACCCGCGTGCTCAGGGGTAGCGCCTGCACCACCTCGCCGCTGGCCTTGGTGAGGGTGAGGGAGGTGACGTCCACGGTGTAGGTGGCGAAATCGCCTTCGGCGTCGGTGAGGCCGATGATCAGTTCACCGTCGGCGTCGCTGCCGTCATCGCTGACATCGGCGCAGCCGCCGAGGACGAAGGCGGTCACGAGCAGGAGCAGGGCCGACAGCAGGGAGGCAAGTCCGCCGCGCCGCTGGCTGAAGGGGGTGGATGTTTTCATTGTTCGATCCTCACGGTGGGGTTGTCGGTGGCTATGCGAGTGATGCTTTCCATACCCTTAAACGCAGCAGTCGGGGATCGGTTGACAGAGCGTTTTGCGTTTCGAACATGGTGGGAACGGGGCCATGCCTGCGATGGTTTCCCACCGAACACAATCCATGCACCTGGAGGAGATTCTTCAGGCGCGAACATTTTTTCACATCCGGCTTTCGCGCCTGAAGGCGCCCCTACAGGCACATGGATTTTCCTTGTTGCGAGAATCAACGCAAAGAGCGCAAAGGCGCAGAGTACGCAAAGAAAGTCTGTTCGCAAGCCTTTGCGGTAACTACTCACTCGTCAGATGGCGGAATGACTTGTCACACCGCTCTGCGGTGTGACACATCCTCAGGCGCTCCGCGCCGTCCTCGGAAAGCAGATGTTTTCGTATCTATTCACCACAGAGGCACAGAGAACACAGAGAATGCATCAGTGGGAGGCAATGCCCCGGGTGGCGATGTGGCCTGCCCCGACGACCTGGCATTTCATTTCTCCGTGAACGCCGTGTCTCTGGGGTGAATCAGGGGACGTTGGCACCGGAGGCCGAACCACGATATCCAACGCAAAGGGCGCAAAGGTTTTCTGAAAGGATTTCCTTTGCGCCCTCTGCGCCTTTGCGGCCTCTGCGTTTCATTCCATTCCCGGCATGAACCTGAAGAGCCTTTCTCTGTGCCTCCGTGTCTCTGTGGTGAGCTGAATAGTTACATGTTTTCAACCAGTGCATGACAGAGCGGTATCAGCCGCTCAAAAAATGATCGCGCCTGAAGGCGCTACAGACGCTTGATCATTGTGAGACTTCTGGCGTGAATAAAACCCGCCTTCGTTCGCGGCTGCAGCCGCTCCTAGCGTTTTTTCCGCCCACCATCGCGGGCTTACGGCAGAGACACTGCGTCCATGGGGAAGTGAACCCCCAGGCCGCCGCCGGGAAAGGCATGAGACGCAGAGGCCGCAGCCCATCCCATTGCGGCATTCTCTGTGATCTCTGTGCCTCTGTGGTGAATAGATTCACAGGTTTTTTGTTTTTTTCCGCCCACCATCGCGGGCATGATCCGCGCCTGCATTGTCCGCTGTTGCGACCCTACCAGCTGTAGGCGGCGCCCAGTCCCGCGTACAGGGTATTGCCGCCGCTGATCTCCGGCAGGCGCAACAGGCCGCCGTTGAGGCGCAGACGCCATTGGCGGTCGAGGTCGATGGACAGGCGCACGCTGGTGAGCCAGCTGGCCAGGCCGTCGACGGCCGAGACGCTGCGGTATTCGTCCACGCTCAGCAGGACGCGCGACGAGGCGTAGCGCAGGCCGGCGCCGATGCCGTAATCCTCGAAGCCCATGACCAGCTCCAGCGCCAGCGGGGAAAACAGGCGGATCGCCCAGGGATTGCTGGCCAGCGGCGTCAGGTCACGGTCGTAGTCGTGGACGGCATAGCCCAGGCTGACACCCCAGGACTGCCAATAGTAGCTGGCGTCGAGGCGAATACCCTGGCTCTCGATCCGCCAATGGTCGGGACAACGGGGAAATCGCCGGCAGAGATCCGAGGTGGACAGCATGATCTCGCGCCACTGCGGATGCACGGCAAGACGCCAGTCGAGGCCGTTCCAGGCCAGCAGGCCACGCACGGTGGTGCTGGTGATGTGTTCCGCCCTGCCCCACTGCTCCAGTTCGACGCCGTAGTTCAGCACGCGCAACGGGTCGTTGACCATGCCGACGAGGAAGGACTGGGTGGTGTAGTTCGAGAATTCGTTGTCGATGTGCGCCTGCGCGGC
>JALSHB010000004.1 GCA_026982475.1 Chromatiales bacterium | reverse complement strand
AATGAAACGCAGAGGCCGCAAAGGCGCATTCTCTGTGTTCTCTGTGCCTCTGTGGTGAATAGATACTTCTCCGTGAACGCTGTAGCGAGTCGAATGATTGCCAGGTCATGTCTTTGGCGGCATTGCAACGGCCTTCCAGCCATCGGTACAACCATCATCCCGCCCCCCCATAACGCCATCTCCCGGCAAAAGGTTCCCAAGCGAAGCCTGACTTACGTCGGCAGCGGAAACCTCGCCTCCAGCCCCCCGACTACCGCATGAGGAATCCTCGCCACTGTGCATGAGTTGCGCCCCGGATCTGGGTGTTACGATTCACGATCTTTTCCCCCCAGGGCCAATCAAAGGTTCCTTATTGGCGCATTTTCAGGCATCATGCCGCCCTGAATTTTATCCCGGCGGGGCGCGCCAGCAGGCCAGACCCTCCCCGCCCACGACAGCAGACTGGTTCAAATCAAGCAATGGCGAAAGAAGAAAGCATCGAAATGGAAGGCACGGTGATCGAGACCCTGCCGAACACCATGTTCCGGGTGGAACTGGAAAATGGCCACATCGTGACCGCGCACATCTCCGGCAAGATGCGCAAGCACTACATCCGCATACTCACCGGCGACAAGGTCACCGTGCAGCTGACCCCCTACGACCTGTCCAAGGGACGCATCACCTTCCGCGCCCGCTAGCGACAAAGCGCCACACAGCAAAACGCCCGGACATGCCGGGCGTTTGTGTTTCAGGCGCCGGAACTGGCACGGCCCCTTGCCGACGTGCCGGGCAAGGGCGTTACAACACCTCCGCCGCCACCGCCGCCTCGCTGGAGGCGATATCGAACACCAGCTCGCCGTCCTTCTCGCTGATGGTGACCTTGCCACCCTCGGCCAAGCGGCCAAACAGCAACTCCTCGGCCAGCGGCTTCTTGATACGCTCCTGTATCACCCGCGCCATGGGCCGCGCGCCCATCTTCTCATCGTAGCCGTGCTCGGCCAGCCATTCACGCGCCGACTCGTCCACGCGCAACGCCACCTTCTTCTCTTCCAGCTGGGTCTCCAGATCATAGAGGAACTTGTCCACCACATGGCCGATGGTGGCGCTGTCCAGGGGCCGGAACTGGATGATGGCGTCCAGGCGGTTGCGGAACTCCGGCGTGAAGGTGCGCTTGATGGCCTCCATGCCGTCGCTGCTGTGGTCCTGCCGGGTGAAGCCCATGGAGCTGCGGCTCATGCTTTCCGCGCCGGCGTTGGTGGTCATCACCAGAATCACGTTGCGGAAATCCGCCTTGCGGCCGTTGGTGTCGGTGAGGGTGCCGTGGTCCATCACCTGCAGCAGCAGGTTGAAGACGTCCGGGTGCGCCTTTTCCACCTCGTCCAGCAACACCACCGCATGCGGGTGCTTGTTGATCTCCTCGGTGAGCAGACCACCCTGGTCGAAGCCGACATAGCCGGGCGGCGCGCCGATCAGCCGCGACACGGTGTGGCGCTCCATGTATTCGGACATGTCGAAGCGGATCAGCTCGATGCCCATGATCTTCGCCAGCTGGCGGGTGACCTCGGTCTTGCCCACCCCGGTGGGACCGGAGAACAGGAACGAGCCCATGGGCTTGTCCTCGTTGCCCAGCCCGGCGCGCGCCATCTTGATGGCGGAGGCCAGGGTGTCGATGGCCTCGTCCTGCCCGTACACCACCAACTTGAGGTTGCGGTCCAGATTGCGCAGGCCCTCCTTGTCGGAGACGCTGACCTGCTTGGGCGGGATGCGCGCCATCTTCGCCACCACGGCCTCGATGTCCTTGACGCCGATGGTCTTCTTGCGCCGGGAGGGCGCGGCCAGGCGCTGCACCGCGCCGGCCTCGTCGATGACGTCGATGGCCTTGTCCGGCAGGTGGCGCTCGCCGATGTAGCGTTCCGCCAGTTCGGCGGCGGTGCGCAGGGACTGCTTGGTGAAACGCACCTCGTGGTGCGCCTCGAAACGGGACTTGAGGCCGGTGAGAATCTGCACCGTCTCCTCCAGCGTCGGCTCGGGCAGGTCGATCTTCTGGAAGCGCCGCGCCAGGGCGCGGTCCTTCTCGAAGATGCCGCGATATTCCTGGTATGTCGTCGAACCGATGCACTTCAGCTCGCCCGAGGCCAGCACCGGCTTGATCAGGTTGGAGGCGTCCATGGCGCCACCGGAGGCCGCGCCGGCGCCGATGATGGTGTGGATCTCGTCGATGAAGAGGATCGAGTCCTTTTCCTTGTGCAGCTGCGCCAGCACCGCCTTGAGGCGCTTCTCGAAGTCGCCGCGATACTTGGTGCCCGCCAGCAGCGCGCCCAGATCCAGGGAATAGATGGTGCTGCCGGCAAGGATCTCCGGCACCTCGCCATCGACGATCTGCTTCGCCAGGCCCTCGGCCAGCGCGGTCTTGCCCACCCCGGCCTCGCCAACGAACAGCGGGTTGTTCTTGCGCCGGCGGCACAGCACCTGCAGGGTGCGCTCGATCTCCGCCTTGCGGCCGATGAGCGGGTCGATGCGTCCCTGCATGGCCAGCTGGTTGAGATTGGTGGCGTAGGTCTCCAGCGCCGTCTTGGCGTTGCCCTCGCCTTCCTGCTCCTCATCCTGCGAGGGCGGCAGGGCATCGGCCTCGCCATCCTCGATCTTGGAGATGCCGTGGGCGATGTAGTTCACCACGTCGAGACGGGCGATGTTCTGCCGGCCGAGGAAATACACCGCCTGGGATTCCTGCTCGCTGAACATGGCCACCAGCACGTTGGCGCCGGTAACCTCCTTGTTGCCCGAGGACTGCACCTGGAACACGGCGCGCTGCAGCACGCGCTGAAAACCCAGCGTCGGCTGGATCTCGCGCTCGTCGCCCTCCGGCAACAGGGGGGTGTTCTCCGTCAGAAACTCGACGAGTTCGTCACGCAGCGTTTCAAGATTGGCGCCACAGGCCTTCAAGGCGCTGCTGCCCGCCGGGTTGTCGATCAGCGCCAGCAGCAGATGCTCGACGGTCATGAATTCGTGCCGCTGCTCCCGCGCTTCCTTGAAGGCGAGATTGAGACTGACTTCCAGCTCATGGCTTAACATGGTTCACCTCTTCGTGGTCTTGCTCTATCACACAGGCAATCCGCTTGCATATCTCAGGCCACTTCCATCGAACACAACAGCGGGTGGTTGTTGCTGCGCGCATAGTCGTTGACCTGCGCCACCTTGGTCTCGGCGATCTCGCGCACGAACACGCCACACAGCCCCTTGCCCTGCGTGTGCACATTGAGCATCACGCGGGTGGCCTTGGCGCGATCCATGCGGAAGAAGCGCTCGAGCACATGGACGACGAACTCCATGGGTGTGAAATCGTCGTTCAGCAACAGCACCTTGTACATGGGCGGCTTCTTCAGGCGCGGGCGCGCCTCTTCCACCGCCAAGCCGTCGTCATGCCCCCCGTCAAGGGTATCGTCTTCCTTAGCCATACGTTATTGAGTTTAGTCGATGAAGCGGCCCGCGCGTACGGCGGAACCTGCTTTTTTGCTTATCGGATAAGACCGCGCAGCGCCGCCAAGGTTCGCCCGGCACCGCACTGCACGAAGAGAAAAACCACATGAAATCTACATGTTATCGACCACCGCCCGGCCAAAGCCGGAACAGCTCACCAGCGTCGCGCCTTCCATCAGGCGCTCCAGGTCGTAGGTCACGGTCTTGGCCTTGATGGCCCCGGACATGCCCTCGACGATGAGGTCCGCGGCCTCCGTCCAGCCCATGTGGCGCAGCATCATCTCGGCCGAGAGAATCAGCGAACCGGGGTTCACCTGGTCCTTGCCGGCGTACTTGGGCGCGGTGCCGTGGGTGGCCTCGAACATGGCCACGGTGTCGGACAGGTTGGCCCCCGGCGCAATGCCGATGCCGCCCACCTGCGCCGCCAGGGCATCGGAGATGTAGTCACCGTTGAGGTTGAGGGTGGCGATGACGTCGTACTCCGCCGGGCGCAGCAGGATCTGCTGCAGAAAGGCGTCGGCGATCACGTCCTTGATCACGATTTCCTTGCCCGTTTTCGGGTTCTTGAAGCAGCGCCACGGCCCGCCGTCGATCTCCAGCGCGCCGAATTCCTCCTTTGCCAGCTCGTAGCCCCATTCCTTGAAGGCGCCCTCGGTGAACTTCATGATGTTGCCCTTGTGCACCAGGGTCACCGAGGCCTTGTCGTTGTCGATGGCGTACTGAATGGCCTTGCGCACCAGACGGCGGGTGCCGTCGCGCGACACGGGCTTGATGCCGATGCCGGAACTCTCGGGGAAGCGGATCTTGGTGGCGCCCATCTCGTTTTGCAGGAAGTCGATGAGTTTCTTCACCTCCGGGGTGCCCTCGGCGTACTCGATGCCGGCGTAGATGTCCTCGGAATTCTCGCGGAAGATCACCATGTCGGTCAGCTCCGGCTGCTTCAGCGGGCTGGGGGTGCCCTCGTAGTAGCGCACCGGGCGCAGGCAGACGTACAGGTCCAGCTGCTGGCGCAGGGCCACGTTCAGCGAACGGATGCCGCCACCCACCGGCGTGGTCAGCGGCCCCTTGATGGAGACCACGAAGCCCTTCACGGCCTCCAGGGTCTCGGCCGGCAGCCACACGTCGCCGCCGTACAGCTTGTTGGCCTTCTCGCCGGCGAACACCTCCATCCAGGCAATGGACCTGTCGCCGCCATAGGCCTTTTCCACCGCCGCATCCACCACCGTCTTCATGGCCGGCGTCACGTCCACGCCGATGCCGTCGCCCTCGATGAAGGGCACGATGGGACGGGCCGGCACATTCAGCGAGCCATCGTCATTGACGGTAATCTTCTCGCCATCGGCGGGTACGGTGATCTTTTCAAAGGCCATGAAAACTCCAGTAAACGGTAACAAAAGGGAAAAATCTGGCGCGAATATTAGCATTTACGCGAATGGGCCGCGAACCTGCCGCCCCACATTGCCCAGCCATGAGTGATTGACTATGATTGAATATGATTATTACTGACTGGAGACGAATCATCATGGAGACCAAGGTTGTCACGGCACACGTGCCCCTGGCCCTGGCTGAAAAGGTTGAAGACTTGGCGCGGCGCCTCGAACGCTCCAAGGCCTGGGTCGTAAAACAGGCACTGGCCGCATGGGTCGATCAGGAAGAAGAACGCCATCGGCTGACGTTGGAGGCATTGGCCGACATCGACCGCGGCGACGTCATCGACCACCAGGCCGTTCAAGCCTGGGCTGAAAGCCTTGAAAGCGACAATCCCCTGCCACCTCCCCGCTGATGGAAATCAAATGGACTCACAGGGCGATTTCCGACTTGAGCCGCCGCCATGAATTTCTTGCATCAGTGAATCCGCAAGCTGCGGCCCAAACCGTTCAATCCTTGACGAAGGCCCCTACCCGCATCATTCATCAGCCCCGTATCGGGGAGCGCCTCGATGAATTTACAACCCGTGAAGTACGCCGTTTTCTGATCGGGCATTACGAGATGCGTTATGATCTAACGGGCAATACCCTGTATGTACTCAGAATCTGGCACACTCGGGAACACCGGTAGTGAGCCGATGGCCGGAAAGGTCATGAGAATCAAAGCCCCTGGAGCGGCCCATCACCTGGACGCGATGCCCAGATCCGCCAGCCGCCCGGTGCGGTTGACCGGGATCTTGCCGTCCGCGCCAGGGCGGCCCAGGGCGCTGAGGGCTCGACCGAGGGGGGACTGTGCACCCTCGCGGGCCTTGAACCTGCCGGTGAACTGGTAGCTGCCATCGGCCTTGAGGGTGAGCAGGCCCTCGGCCTGCAGGGGGCCGCCGGCATCGCTGAGTTCACCCACCACGCCGTCGTCGCGGGTCTCCAGGGTCAGGGCGAGGTCGCCGAACTGCAAGGGCTGCAACAGACTGATGCCGGCATCCGTCCACACCACGCGCCCCTGCGCGGAGAGCAGGGCCTCACCGTTCCAGTCCACGTCCCGCAGGTTGAGATTGACCATCCCGGAGGGCCGCAGCGCGGCAATCGCCGGCAGTGACAGCTGCGCCAGGGGCAGCTTGGCCTCCAGCGCGGTAACGTCTACCGCCCCCTGCGGATCGGCCGCCACGGAGCCGCGCATGAAACCGTCATGGAGACGGAGCTCATAGTCCAGCGCCAGCTTGCCGAGCAACACGGTCCAGGGTTTGAAGTGCCATTCCAGGCCCTGCAGGCGCTGGTCACCGATCAACGCCTGTCGCGCACTGCCCTGCCAGACGCTGCCGGAAAGTCCGGTAAGCACCACCTTCTGTTGCGCGCCGGGGCCGGCCTTCCACCAGGCATAGGCACGATCGGCCGGGAACTGCACGATGAGAAAGGCGACATAGGCCAGCAGGCCGATGAGCAGATAGCGCCAGTTGAGTCGCAGCCTCATGCCCCGCCACCGCTCTCGAACACCAGGCGCGCGTCGACCCGGCCCTTTTCTTCCCGCGCCTCGAACACGCTGCTCACCACGCGCACGCCCTGCTGGCGTTGCAGGCTGTCCACCCAGCGCATGATCTTGTCAAAGCTGGCGTTTTCCAGCCATACCCGGGCGCGCTCGCTGCCGTCGGGCTGCACGCGCTTGAGGGCGTCGCCGAGCTGGTTGGCGCGCGCGGCGCGGTCGATGGCCGCCAGCAGCGATTGCCCCTTGGCCAGTTGTGCGGATCGCCCGCTGCTGCCGCGCAGCCGTTTGACCTCGGCCACCGCCTGCTGCATCCATTGCAGCTGGGCCTGCTGTTCGGCGTTGCTCTTGCGCAGGGTCTCGACGCCATGTTCCAGCGGCTCCCACACCAGCACATAGAACAGCATCACGCCGAGCAGCGCCGCGCCGATGATCAGCATGCGCCGCTCGCGCGGGTCCAGGGTCTCGAACCAGGCCTTCATGCTTCACCTCCACGGCGCAGGGCGATGCGGCTTTCCACCTTGCCATCGCGCGAGGAGGCGGAGACGATCTCCACCGTCAGCCCGGCCTCGTCGCCGAGGCGCTGCTTGAGCTTGTCGAGGGCCTGCAGGGTGCCGATTTCCAGGTCGATGTCCAGCCGGTTTTCCTTGTAGCGCAGGCTGCGCAGCTTCAGCCCGGTGTTGTCCTTGAGGACGGGGCCGGCCTTGGCGAGCAGGCCGAGCAGGTCCGTTTGGCCACCACCGCTGCCGCGCAGCTTGGCCAGCCCGCGCTCCATCTGCACGCGCGGGTTGACCACCTTGCGCGCCTGCGGGAAGGCCTCACGATAGAGGGCGGTGATCTGTGCGCGCATGGCTTCGTTCTGTGCCGACAGGCGCTGGTATTCCAGCCCCATGGCACCCAGCTGGATCACCAGCCACAGGCCCAGCAGCAGGGCCGCCGGACGCCATGGACGCAGCAGTTTTTCCAGTTGCCCGCGGCGGCTGTAGTCGCCCTGCAGCAGGTTGATGGCCGCCTTTTCGTCGAAACCGCGCGCCAGCAGCAGGGCGCCATCGTCGTCCTGGGGTTGCAGCGCCAGCTCGATGCCCGCCGCCGCGCAGGTCTCGCCCAGCCGCCGATAGTGCTCGCTGGTGGAGAAACCCTCATCGCCGCAGAGCTTGACGTCGAGGCGGGCCGGCAGGGCGTCGCCGGCCTCGTCCACGGCCGCCTGCAGGACGATGGCCAGGTTGTCCAGGTCCAGCGCCAGTCCCTGTTGGGCATCGGTGCGCAGCAGGCAGCGCGCGCCGTCGATCAGCAGCGACCAGTGGCGGCCGGCGTCGTTGGCGGCCTCGCGCGGCACCGCCAGCACCTCGGAGAGCATCACGTCGGCCTGCAGGCCGGCGGCGCGCAGCTGCTCCAGCCAGGCAGTGATCTTTTCGCGCGCCACCACGGCATTGTGAATACGGCCATCCTCGTCGCGCTGGCCCACCGCAAAGTGCAGCGTTTCCACGTCACTGGCCAGCTGTTCCTCCAGGGCGAAGGGCACCGCGCGCGCCAGGCGCTGGCGGTTCAGGCCGGGCAGCTCGGCGCTGGCCAACACCACGTCCACCCCCGGCGCCAGCACCACGACCCGCGCGCCGGCGGCCTGCTTCACGCTGTCGGCGAGGGGGCCACGAAACAGGCTGCCGCCGGGGCGCTCGTCGTCACGCACCACCCAGCACCAGTCACCGGCCTCGCCTGGGTCGTCTGCCGGCAGTTGCAGGAACAGTTGTTTACGCACTAATAGACTCCGATGCTGCGCTGAAGGGTGGTGATCTTGTTGTTGCTGCGTTTGAGCAAACTGTATAACTGTACCTTGGTACGGCCAATGCTGGCGAGTGCATTGACGAGAAAATACTCGCTCTTCACGTCCACCAGATTCGGCGCCACGGTGATGCCGAACTCGCTCTTCACGTACTGGGCAAAGTCCGCCGGCGAGTCGAAGGGGGTCTTTTTCCGGTAGGCCACGATCTGCTGCACCATGGGTGGCGTCAGTTGCGCGTCCAGGCTCATCAATACCATCTCCGGCGCCGTGTTGACGTTGAGCTTGACCGGCTCCAAGGCGACCGGCAGGGTGGCGATCAATGGCGTCAGCTTCGCCACCGCCGGGGCGGAAAAGCCTGCCACCGCCAGCATTTCACTGGGACTGACCATGGGCCGGTTGGCGGCGCGATAGGGCGGCGTCAGGCTCAGGTAGTCACCATCCTCGGCGCCGTTGCGATAGACGTCGGGGCGCGTGTCCAGCCAGTCCACCACCGCATCGACCAGGTAGGGGCCCAGGTTTAGCTTGGCATCGGTGAGCGCCACCCGGCCAAGCAGGTTCTGCAGGATCTTTTCCTGCGCCGGGTCGGGTTCGCCATTGCCCTTGACCAGGTTGTTGAGGTTGAAGCGCCCCTGCAGGTCCTCCACCGTGCCCTGCACCGAGCCGCCCTCCACCGGCAGGGGCGGCACCGGGGCGGCCCAGGGATCCTTCAGATAGTCGAGGGTGTCGCGCGAGGCGTCGTCCGCGGCCAGTATCTGGCGCGCCCAGGCCTCGACGCCGAGGGCGTATTGCCAGGCCTGGTCGGCCTCCATCAGGTTGCCGGTGCGGCGAATGTCGAGCTGCTGGCGGCTGGCCATGGCCACCGCGGCCACGGTCACCAGGGCGGTGATCAGCAGTGCGGTGATCAGCGCCACGCCGGATTGTCTGCGCCGGCAAGGGATCATCCGCCGGCCACCTCGAAGACGCGGCGGATACGGCCCTCGCGGCCGGTCTCCAGGGTGACCTCCACCGCCATCGGCAGGCTGATGCTGGCCACCACGCCGCGATTCAGGGCGGGCCAGACGTCGTGCCACTTCTGCTTGTCATCGAGAAAGCGCAGCTCCAGTTTCTCCACGTCGTCCAGCATCTCGGTTTCCAGCGGCTTGCTGTCCTGGGCGCGGTCCAGCACGTTCCAGTACAGGCGCACCAGCTTGCCATCGCGCACGCCCCAGGCCACGCGCTGCAGGTTGCTGCGCTGCCGGCCGACGGGATTGCGCCAGCCGTTGCGGGTCAGTTCGAGGCGGCGCTCGCCGAGGGTGAGCCCCACCATGGCCGGCTGCGGGTCGCCAAACTCGCCCCGAATCTGGCGGTCGACGGCCTGGGTAATGTCCCGCTCCAGCCAGAAGAAGGTCTTCTGCAACTGTGCCAGCCGTTCGGCCTGCTGGGTGGTGATCTGCTGCGAGCGCATCACCGTGTTCAGCCCGCCGTAGGCCATGGCCGCCAGCAGGGCGAAGATGGACAGCGCCACCAGCAGCTCCAGCAGGGTGAATCCGCCTTGGCCGTGGCGACGGTTCATTGACGCCCCACAAAGCCGGTCAAGGTCACCAACGGCGATTCGTCGTCTTCATCGGCACGCACGGTGATATCCACCCGTCGCACATTCTTGTCCGGGGTGGTGGATACCTTCATCGACCAATACCACTCGTGGCGCGCCATCAGGCTGCTGCCGCGGGTGGTGCGCGTGCTCGGCCAGCGGCGGCTGGCGTGCAGCTCGGCCATCTGGTTCATGGCCACCCAGTGGGCGTAGGTGCGCTGTTGCAGGCCGGTGGCGTTGCGCGTGTTGCCGGACACGGCGCTGACCGCGGCCAACAGGGCGAAGGCAATCACCGCCAGGGCGACGATGACCTCCAGCAGGGTGAAGCCGCGCTGGCGGTTACCAGACGTCATCATCGGCCTCCCCCGTGCGCGCCAGCGCAAGCCTGCCGGTCAAGTCACCACGCAGGGTATAGGCCTCACCCTCATCGTTACCGAGGGTGAGCTCGAAGGGGGTCATTTCCGCGCTGGAAAGCACGAAGATACGCGGCGGGTTTTCACTGTCGAGCAGATCCACCTCCACGCCTTCCAGGCTCAGATCCAGGCTCAGGCCAGGCGGGAATTCCCGCTCGCGGAACAGACGGTCTTCCTCCACGGGCACCCAGTCGGCGCCGTCGAGGGTCACGAACAGATAGCCACCGGGGCCGAACTGCATGGCCAGCTCCCGCCCCTGCAACACCGATTCTTCCGCGGCCAGGCGCAACAGGCTGTGGATGCGCTCGGCCTCGTCCTGCAGGGCGCGGCTGGCATGCTGGCCCACAGAGAGACTGGCGAAGCTGATGACGATGCCGATGATGAGAATCACCACCAGCAGTTCCAGCAGGGTAAAGCCTCGACAGACGGCATACGGCCCGCGGGGACGCGGGCCGGCGGTTGGCCGCTGACGCGGCATGGGCGGGATGAAGGGCACGGCAAATCCGCCGGCAGTGGCGCGAAAGAGAGACGCGCTGCCTTGCCGCTTACTGCAGGTCCCAGTTGCCGACGTCGGCATTCACGCCCTCGCCGCCCGGCTGGCCATCGGCGCCGAGAGAGAAGATATCCACCTCACCCTTCACGCCCGGCGACAGGTACTGGTAGGGATTGCCCCAGGGGTCCTTGGGCAGGCGATCCATGTAAGGCTTCCAGTTGCGCGGCTCGGGCGAGCCCTCGGGCTTGCTGACCAGCGCCTCCAGGCCCTGATCGGTGGTGGGATAGACGAAGTTGTCCAGCTTGTACAGGTTCAGCGAACTCTCGATGGCGCGGATGTCCTGCTTGGCCTTGGTGATGCGCGCGGCGTCCGGACGGTCCATGACACGGGGAACGACGATGGCGGCGAGAATGCCGAGGATGACCACCACCACCATCACTTCGATGAGGGTGAAGCCGCGCTGAAGGCGGGACAATGGCTGACTGTGTAGGGAATTATGCTTCACGTATCGACTCCGGTTCCGTGATGTGATCGCTCAATGATAACAAATGTTCTAAACCTGAATCCGTGAGTTCAGGCTTTGGGCTTGATCACGTTTCATCGCCCACCCCTGTCCAACGACAAGTAGGGCCTGTTAACATTGATTCCATCGCTGCGACGGAGGCCGTTTTTTCGTGGGGCAAGGCGCATCGAGCGCGGTGTACTTGCCGTCCATGAGCGAGATGCAACGTCGCCCCGCGGACTCTTTATCAAAGAAAACGGCCCCGTGCCTCCGGGTTGCGCCCCAAAACAGGCCATGCAGCGTTGCTCGTCGTTCCTTTGGAACCACCAAACTTCTCTCCTCGCGCCTTGCCTGGCCCGTTTTGGGGCAGCAACGCAGCGACGGAATCAATATTAACAGGCCCTATGACATCACCCTACCGACACTGGTTGCATCGATTCCAGATCCCGCTGATCCTGTCGGCGCTCATCATTGGCCTGGGCCTGTTCGGCGATACCGCGCAACAAGCGCTGCGCTACGACCGCGGCGCCATCCAGGACGGCCAGTGGTGGCGCCTGCTCAGCGCCCACCTGGTGCACCTCGGCCCGTCCCACCTGCTGATGAACCTGGCCGGACTGTGGCTGGTCTGGCTGCTGGTCGGCCCCGCCCTGTCAGCGCGGAACTGGTTGATCCTGCTGCTCGCCGATGCCCTGACGACGGGTATGGCGCTGCTGATCCTCAATCCCCAGCTGGGCTGGTACGTGGGCTTGTCCGGCGTCCTGCACGGTCTGCTGGTGGCAGGGGCCATCGCCGATATCCGCGGCGGCCAGCGCGGCGCCTGGCTGCTGCTGGGCGCGGTGGCGTTCAAGCTGGGCTGGGAGCAGATGGCGGGGCCGCTGCCCGGCTCCGAGGCCAGCGCCGGTGGCACGGTGATTGTGGATGCCCACCTCTATGGCGCCCTGGGCGGACTGCTGGTCCTCCTGTTGCCTGCGCGCAAGGCGCCGACTCAACCGAGGGCCAACAATTCACGGTAGATCCGCAGATCTTCCTCACCATGGCAACAGGCGATGATGCGGGCAAAACGCGGCGAAAACTCGCGCATCGCGGCCATGGCGATGCTTGCCGCCTGGCGCTTGGGGTAACCGTAGACCCCGGTGCCGATGGCCGGAAAGGCGATGCTGCGCAGACCGTGCTGCAGGGCCAGTTCGAAGCTGTTTCGATAGCAGGCGGCGAGACATTCGGCCTCGTGGCGGGTACCGCCGTGCCATACGGGCCCCACGGTGTGGATCACCCAGCGGGCCGGCAGGCGAAAGCCGGGGGTTATCCGCGCCTCGCCGGTGGGACAGCCGCCCAGGGCCCGGCAGGCCGCCAGCAGTTCCGGTCCGGCCGCACAATGAATGGCGCCATCGACGCCGCCGCCACCCAGGAGGGACTCATTGGCGGCGTTGACAATGGCATCGACTGCAAGTACGCCGTCAAGGGTGGTGATGTCGGCCTGAATGACCTCGATCATGCCGCCGCTCTGGCCCTACTTCACCACCCGCAGGGTCGGTTGGGCGGGCCTGTCCTTTTCAGCCTTGTCGCCCTTCTGCGGTTCCGGCGGCGTCGGCGGCGGATTGTCGTCGCTGTCACTGAAGACCATGCCACGGCCGTTTTCGCGCGCATAGATGGCCAGCACGGCGGCCACGGGAAAAAACAGATTCATCGGTCGGCCGCCAAAGCGGGCATTGAAACGCACGTCCGTGGGACCCAGGTCGAGCGCCTGCACCGCCTCCGGCGCCACGTTGAGGATGATCTTGCCGTTGTTGACATGCTCGACAGGCACCTGCACATGCGGATAGTCGGCATTGACCAGCAGGTACGGCGTCAGACCGTTGTCAACGATCCATTCATGGATGGCACGCAGGAGATAAGGCCTGCTGGATGTCATTTCCGACATGGCAATATACCCTTGAAAATCCCCACTCAGGCTTCGCGGATTTCCCGCTCGCTTTCGGTCAGACTGGCCTGGAAGGATTCCATCTCGAACAGGCGCTGAGCATAGTCCAGCATCGGCTTGGCGGCCGGCGGCAGCTCGATGCCGTATTCCGGCAGACGCCACAGGATCGGCGCCACCGCACAGTCGAGCAGCGACAGCTCGTCGCTCAGGAAATAGGGCTTTTGCTCGAAGATGGGAGCGACCACGGTCATGCTTTCGCGTAATTCCTTGACCGCCTTGGTCCTCTCCTTGCCGCTGCCGGCCACCTTGCCCAGCAGGCTGTCCCAGTCGCGCTGGATGCGGCGCAGGGTCATGCGGCTCTGGGCACGGGAAACCGGGTCGACCGGCATCAGTGGCGGGTGCGGGAAACGCTCATCCAGATATTCCATGATCACCTGCGAGTCGTACAGCACCAGGTCGCGGTCGACCAGGGTAGGTACGTTGCCGTAGGGATTCAGCTCCATGAGATCCTCGGGAGGGCTGGCAGAATCGACGTTGACCGTGTCGAAGTTGATACCCTTCTCCGCGAGTACGATACGCACGCGATGACTGTGAACGTCCGATGCGCCGGTAAAAAGTGACATTACCGATTTTCTAGTGGCCACAACTGCCATTACTGTTTTCTCCCTGCACTGCATTACAGCCGCCTTGTCGCATAACCAGAAATGTAGGCCATGCAGGCAGACGCCGGAATAATCAACTTGATGAACGGGGAATTATACCCGAAAACCGCAACAATCAACGGAAACAGGGGCAAGGCATTGAATATTAAGGAAATTCCGGCCTGCGGTAGACACCACAAAGAAGAGGCTCACCGGCCCCGCAGGCCGGTGAGTCCGGGGGACAGGATCAGCGAATATCCTTCCAGTATTCCTTTTTCAGCAAATAAGCCAGGATAAAGAAAACAAACAGGAAGCCGAGCACCCACTTGCCCAACTCCAGGCGCTGCAGCTTGCTCGGCTCACTGAGGTAGACCATGAAATTCACCAAGTCACGCATGGCGGCATCATAGGCCTCAGGACTCATTGAGCCCTGCTCGACAAGGGTAAAACCCGTAATAGTCTCACGCTCATGACCATCCGCATCGACATGCGTCTCGACCTTGGCCTCTTGCAGACCCTGCAATTCCCACAAGGCGTGAGGCATGGCTACATCCTTGAACACCGCATTGTTTACACCCCATGGACGCGAATCGTCACGGTAGAAAGCGCGCAGATAGGTGTATACCCAATCCGCACCACGCACACGCGTCAACACAGACAAATCCGGCGGAGCGATACCAAACCACTCGGCAGCCTCCTCCGGCTGCATGACGACCGTCATGGTATCGCCGATCTTGCCGCCCGCCGGCATCAGCTCTGTAATCACCTCCTCTTCGCTCATGCCAAGATCTTGGCCGATACGAGAGTAGCGCATCAGCGCCGCGGCATGACAATTCAGACAGTAGTCCACGAACAGCTTGGCACCATTACGCAGCGACTCCTTGTCCCTGAGGTCGATATCCACCTCGTCCAGTTGCACATCACTGCCACCAGCCGCAAACACCACCTGCGGAGCGCCCAACAGGGCTATAACAAAAATTAGATATCTCACTTGAATGTCACCCTCTCTGGAACCGGCTTGGTCTTATCCCACCGGGAATAAAACGGCATGAGCAGGAAAAAGGCAAAGTACAGTACGGTAAAGATGCGCGAGAACAGCGTTGCGATCGGTGTCGCAGGCACCGTCCCCAAGTAAGCCAGGCTAATAAAGCTCACCACGAAGACACCCAAAATCACTTTAAACAGAGTGCCACGCTGACGAACGGATTTTACCGGACTACGATCCAACCAAGGCAGCAGGAACAACACCAGAATGGCTGCCCCCATGGCAAGAACACCAAGGAACTTATCCGGCACCGCACGCAAAATGGCATAGAAAGGCGTAAAGTACCAAACAGGTGCAATGTGCTCCGGCGTCTTCAGCGGATCCGCAGGTGTAAAGTTGTCTTTCTCCAAGGCATAGCCGCCCATCTCAGGGGCATAAAAAACCACTGCCGCAAAAATGAGCAGAAAACCAGCCACTCCCACTAGATCCTTCACGGTATAGTAAGGGTGGAAAGGAATACCATCCAGCGGCACACCATCGGGACCCTTCTTATCCTTGATTTCAATACCATCAGGATTATTAGAACCTACCGAATGCAGAGCAACGATGTGCAACACCACCAGCCCGATCAGAACCAAAGGTGCAGCAATCACATGAAAGGCAAAGAACCGATTGAGGGTGGCATCAGCAACCACATAGTCGCCACGAATCCACAATGCTAAGTCTTCACCAATATAGGGAATGGCGCCGAACAGGGAAATGATGACCTGCGCACCCCAGAAAGACATCTGCCCCCAAGGCAACAGGTAACCCATAAAGGCCTCAGCCATGAGCACCACGAATAGCCCCATGCCAATCACCCACAGCAGCTCGCGCGGACCCCGGTATGAACCATACAACAGACCTCGGAACATATGCAGATAGACAACAATAAAAAAGAAAGAGGCGCCCGTGGAATGCAGATAGCGTATCAACCAGCCCCAGTTTACATCACGCATGATGTATTCAACCGAGGCGAAGGCCGTCTCTGCGGTCGGCTTGTAGTTCATGGTCAGAAAGATGCCGGTAACGATCTGAATAACCAGCACAAGCAGGGCAAGAGAACCGAAATAGTACCAGAAATTCAGGTTTTTAGGCGCGTAGTACTTGGTCAGATGATCTTCCCACAAATGCATCAGGGGAAAGCGGGCATCCACCCAATCGCGCAGGGACAACAAGCGGTCTGATAGACGGTTGGACATTACACAGCCTCCGGATCAACACCGATCACCAAGCGGGTGCTCAGAGTGAAGTGATAAGGGGGGACAACGAGGTTCGTGGGTGCCGGCATACCTGCATATACGCGACCAGCAAGATCATAGCTCGAGCCATGGCAGGGACAGAAGAAACCACCCTTCCATTCGGGGCCAAGATCCTCCGGCGCAACTTCCGGTCGGAAAGTCGGCGCACACCCCAGATGGGTACAAATACCGATCATCACCATGTATTCAGGGTTGATGGAACGGTATTCGTTTTTTGCATACGCCGGCTGTTGAGCCAAATCGTCCGAATGCGGATCACGCAAAAGCGGCTCGAGGCTCTTCATGTTTTCCAGCATTTCCTTGTCGCGGCGTAAGATCCATACCGGTTTTCCGCGCCACTCGACGGTCAGCAACTGGCCCGGTTCGAGTTTGCTGACATCAACCTCTACAGGCGCGCCAGCAGCCTGCGCCTTGGCCGAAGGATGCATGGAAAGAATAAATGGAGTAGCAACATAAGCTGCACCGACTCCCCCCATGGCCGTTGTCGCAGCCACAAGCATACGACGCCGACCGTAGTCGATTTCATCCGAACTCATCTCTACCTCTCTGGTAACAGGGTATTTTCGCGCGACATGTTAGCCCATAAATAATCGGGTGGCATCGGAGCATAACAAAATTGCTCGGGATTTCGCATACTAAATATTAATATTATTATAAGCTAATCATGACACACAACTCCACATTTTGGATGCTAACCAGCCAAACCTGAGCAAAAGCTGAATAGAAGCGCACAAAAAAGCCCCCTGAAGAGGAGGCTTTCTCGTGTGCGCCTGACCGACAGTCAGGCAGCTTCAGGCACGAACCAATCCGTAGTGATTGAGCGCCTTTTTTACAGAAAACCAGCCCACCGCAAAGATCACCAGCGTCACCACAATGTCGAAAATCGAACTCATGGGGATATGGTAATACTCTGGCGATACCGAGCCGGAAATCCAGGTATAACGCTCCAGCCAGGTACCGACGAGAATGCAAATCGCCACGAAACCAATCACCGCCGGATTGTGCCGGTTCGGCGTCCAGGTGGCGAAGGTAAGGAAGGGAATAAAGGCCTTCAGCACCAGGAACAGCCACCAGATGGGCGCCAGGCCATAGAGCATCATGTTGTCAAAGCGATCCATTTCCTCCGGAAGGCGGCCGTACCACATGATCAGATACTGGGTGAAATAGAAGTATGCCCAGAGGATGGTAAAGGCCAGGATCAGTTGAGCCATGTAATTGAACACGAAGGGCTTGTACTCACTGGTCAGCTTGCCGGAGCGTTTGAGCATGATCAGCATCAGCGCGAAAAAAGCGAGAAACCCATGAAACATGCTGACAAACTGATAAATACCAAAGCTTGCGCTATGCCAGCCTGGAAGCAGGGTCATCTCGAAATCCCAGGCCACCATGGTGCCATACAGGACATAGGCGAAGGGAATCAGCAGGGCAATATTGCGAAAGCGCCGATGCACCACAGGGTCGTCGCTTACGGCTGTCAAGTGCTGATACTTGATAAACAGGCCAAACAATATAGCAACGACGATAAAACCCAGAATTTCACGAACTACCAGAAAGGGATAATTGAGCCACCCCCCCAAATGCGCGCCATCGTCATGTGCCTGCGCCAGCCAGGGAAAGGTATGCTCACCGCCACCCAGCAATACCAACAACAGCACAAAGGCCAGAGGGAACAGCGCTGCCAGCGAAACGGCATAATAGCGAACCTGGAACCGCCACTTGCCATTGGTCAAATGAAGGATCGAAGCGAACGTTACGCCCGCCAGGGCCAAATACAAAACAACAAGAAAGTTTGTGGTCAATACAGACCAGCTTCCGAAATTTTCCATGAACCGTTACCCCTATCGTTATCCGGCTATTGGCTCCGCGCGCTATTTGGCGGCAACGGCGGCGGCCGCTGCATCCTCGACCAATGCATGCTTGATATAGTTGACCACGTGCCAGCGCTCCTCAACCGACAGATCGTTTGAGCCACCCTCTTCGGTAACAACGCCGTAGGATGGCATCACATAACTACCAAAGGTGATCGTTCCCCAAAGCCACCCTTCGCTAAGATCGTTCTGCACGTAGGCATCCGTCAGATCAATGGCTCCAACCTTGGAACTGACGGGCGAATCCGCCTTCCCAGTTCGCCCATGACAGACCGCGCAATAGATCATGTAGAGATTCCTCCCCTGCTTGATCGAGGCCTCGGAAGCGTCAACCGGATTGACCATGCCACGTGTTTCTTCACGGTTTGCGACTATGGTCGGAATACCGGTCACCGGCACCGAACGAGAAGGAAAGGGCGTCATAACGCCCTCCTGTGGCTTGATGCTGGGCTGGTTCATCATGTCTGTCGACCACGGCCATGCCAAGGCGGCGCCCGGCGCCAGCAAAGCTGCAAAAATCAGGCTTGTCTTTTTCATTGGATGACCTCTTCACGAATCTCCAGAACCTTGTGCTTTTTGAACAGATCCCTCAGCGGTTCGGCGATGCTCTCATCGATTTCCAGCATCAGACCAACCTGATCCAGGCTGACCTTTTCGCTGTAGAGGCGGCTGCGCTTCTTGAACAGCCCCGACAGAAACAGGAATGACAAAAAGGTCATCCAAACGGCGAAGAAAATCACCATTTCATAGACCAGCACAAAGTTTGCTGGCAATGGAATCACCGCCTTGCCACCCTGTGGCTGCACCAGAAAGGTCGCTTGGGCACTGGCGAGAAACAGAAAGCCGAACACCAGTCCGAAAATGGCACCGAACAGGGTGAACTTCTGGATATGCACAGGGCGGTCTCCCAGCACCTCTTCCACCTCAGGGTGCTCAATGGGCGACTTCATAGTGATATCGTCCACCGTCACGCCCGGTACTTCATTGCGACGGATGTCGGCGATTGCATCATGGGCTTCGGCAAAATCACCGAACAAGGCAAGTATGCGTCGTTTACTCATTTATGCGCCCTCCACGCCGGGGGTTTGTTTAACGGGCTTGGCATGGTCGGTCATGCGCAGAACATCCCGCTGGCCTGCGGTCATGTTGCGATGGAAAACCATTTCCTTGACCTCGTACATGGAGACCGAGGGAAAGACTTTGACGAACACCAGGAACAGAAGGCCGAACCAGCCAAAGCTGCCAAATACCAGCGCCCACTGGACAATGCTTCCCCACATCACGTCCCACTGCCATGGCTCATGCGACAGGGACAGGGTCGGCGCAACGATCATCCATCGTTCGAAGAACATGCCCACATTGAGGAGAATGGAGACCACGAACATGGTCGGCATGTGCCGGCGCAGTTTGCGGATGGCGAGGGCGAAGGGCACCACCGAGCCACAAAACAGCATGGTCCAGAAGACCCAGGCATAGGGGCCGGTCGCCTTGGCGATCAGCAATTCCTTGTTATACATATCATGCCCATACCATACCGAGGCGAACTCGATCAGGTTCAGGTAGGTCCATACCATGGCGATGGCAAAGGTCAGTTTGGCGGTCTTCTCCATGATCGGCAGCGTCATGTATTCCTCGAAGCGGAAGAAGTAACGCAGCATGATGAACAGGGTGATGATCGCCGCGCAGCCCGAGTACAGGGCGCCCGCCACAAAGTAGGGAGGGAAACTGGTGACGTGCCAGCCGGGCATGATGGACATGGCAAAGTCCGCCGAGACAATGGAATGCACCGACACCGCCAGCGGAATCAGGAAGCACGCCATCAGCAAGTAGACCTTGCGGAAGTTGCGCCACTGGCGATCATTGCCTTCCCAGCCCAGCGACAAGGCGGTGTAAAGCTTCTTGCGCCAGCCGGTGGTGTTGTCACGACAAATGGCCAGATCCGGGATCATGCCGATGAACAGGAACAGCATGGAGGCCGATAGATAGGTGCTGATGGCAAAGGCGTCCCACACCAGTGGTGAACGAAAGTTGGGCCAGATGCCGCGATCACTCACATACGGCAGCACCCAATACATGTTCCACACGCGCCCCAGGTGGATAATGGGAAACAGGCCTGCGGTGAGCAGCGAAAACGTGGTCATCGCCTCGGCAAAGCGGTAAATTGGCTTTCGCCAGTCGGCATGCAGTAAATGCAGTATTGCCGACAGCAGCGTGCCGGAGTGGCTCATACCGATCCAGAACACGAAGGTGGCGATGTACATATCCCACATGTGCGGATTGTTAAGATTGGAAACACCCATGCCAACGGTGTACTGGATGTACTCGGCCAGCATCGCGCAGGCTACCATCGCCAGGCACACCGCCACTGCCACCCAGTAACTCTTGCGCGGATTTTCCATGCTGCGCAGGACGTCGGTATTGATCTTCGCCCAGGCAATTTGCTCGTTGATGTCTTTCTCATTCACCATCATTGTCGTTTCACCATACGTTGTGCGTCACATTCGCGACTCGATGACTGGTTAGACCTCTTCGCGCACCCGCTCCAGATACATCACGGAGGGATCCACATTGAGTTCCTCGAAAATCCGGTAACCGCGCAGTTCCGGGTTTTCCTTGTGTTGTTGCGTCACGTTGCGCTTGACCTGGTGCTTCTTCCACAACTTGCTGATGGCGCTGTTCTCGTCCAGGGTATCGCCGAAGACGATGGCAGAGGTCGGGCAGGACTGGGCGCAGGCCGGCATCACCTCGCCGTCCCGCACCGGACGGTCTTCCATCTGCGCCTTGTCCTTGGCGCTGCGAATGCGCTGCACGCAGAAGGTGCACTTTTCCATCACACCCTTGTCACGCACGGTGATGTCCGGATTGAGCTGCTGCTGCATGGGCTCGGGCCAGGCATCGTCGTAATAGGAATAGAAGTTGAAATAGCGCACGCGGTACGGGCAGTTGTTGGAGCAGTAGCGCGAACCGATGCAGCGGTTGTAGACCTGCGCATTGAGGCCATCCGGGGTGTGATAGGTCGCCGCCACCGGGCACACCGGTTCACAAGTGGCGGCACCACATTGCTGGCACATCATGGGCAGAAAGCTGGCGCCCTTTTCCGGATAGTCCTTGTCCTGGTCATCCCAGTAGCGCTCGATGCGCATCCAACTCATGGCGTGGCCTTTCTCGAAACGCTCCTTGCCGACGAAGGCCAGGTTGTTCTCGGCATAACAGGCCGTAGAGCATGCGTTACAACCGTTGCACAGGTCCAGGTTGATGGACATGGTCCAACGGTGTTCGTAGGGATGATTGCCCTCGGGGTCGTAGAAACCGCCCTCTTCGGCAGCCTTGCGGTAGTCGGACCAATTGTTGAGAATATTATCAAGCGACATGATTACGCCCCCTCCGTACGTCTGAGCTGTTTGGCCGACACCGTTACCACCAGCTTGCGGCCGGCCTGGGTGTCACTGCCACCCGCCTTGACCAGGCCGAACTGTTCCGGCCCGGCAACGTGTTTGATACTGACCCGGGTGGCATACATGGCCAGCTCGCCGGTTTTCGCATCCCGTGCGGGGTCGATGATCTTCAGCGGGTTGGCGCCAATGCCTTCCGCATAACGACCGTAGACCTCATGACCCTGGCCCAGCGGGACCGCCACGACATCCCGGTGCACGCTCTTCAGCAACACCGCGCGCGTCCGGATCTCGCCATGGGCGGATCTGACACTGATCAGATCACCCTGGGAAATTCCATTTTTCTGCGCGGTTTCCGGATGAATTTCCGCCCAGCTGTCCCACACCACCTTGCTGATCTGGTCCGGCGCTTCCTGCAGCCAGGGCAGATTGGCGTGACGCCCATCCCACAGGCCCATGCGCGGCGAGGGGATCAGCATCAAACCGCCGGCGGCATCGTCCGCCTCCCTGGGCTCGGAAAAGGCAACCACCGTGGATCGCAAGGGCGCGGTATCCGCCGGCAGCATCACCACGCCAGCCTGCAAGGCGCCATTCCAGAAGGCCTCATCGCTGTCGGCGCCGCCCTTGACCGAAGCCGGCAGCGCGGCGAAGGCATTGCGCAGATAGCCGTAGTAATCCTCGAACTTGTCGAAGTCAGCGGCCTTGCGCTGCTTGAGTAGGGCAAGCACGATATCGCCAAAACCACGCGTCTCGGCATGCAGTTTTTCCATCAGCGGCTGCTGCACTTGCAGCGCGGCCTCGCCGCCGAGGAAGGCCGGCGCCAGGGTACCCCAGTCTTCGAGGTAGGACGCCACGGGCAATACCAGATCCGCCGCCATGGCGGTCTCGTCCGGGAACTGGGCAATGGCGACCTTGAAGCCGATATTGGCCAGACCATCATCAAGGCCCAGCGAGGCGGGCGCGGTATAGGCGGGGTTGCTGCCGTGAAAGATCACCACATCCAACTGCTGCCCCTTGGCGGCCTCGGCAAAGGCAGCAAGATCTGCCGTGCCGCCACGCTTCGCCGCCAGCTGCGGGAAAGGCACCCTGGCACCGGGCTCGATGGTCTTGCCGACATTGCCAAGGATGTGATTGATCATCATTACCGCAGCGGTCGAAGCATAACCATGAGTATGTCCCTCGACGGTTGCACCAGCCAGTACCAGGCTCGGCGAACGCTCCTGCAGCAGGGCAGCGACACGCTGAATACGATGCCCGGCAACACCGGTGATACGCGCCACCGAGGTCACGTCGTACTTGTTGATCATTTCGCGCACGTCAGCGGGGATACCGGCATCGCTCATTTTCAGCTTGTTCAGCAACAGGTTGGCGATACCCAGCGCCAGCACACCCTCAGTGCCCGGCCTGATGGGCATCCACAGATCCGCGCTACCACCGGTCAGCGACATCTTCGGCTCCACCTGCACCAACAGGCCACGTGTCTCAGCGGTGCGGAAACGGCTATAGTCGCCGGAATAAAGCAGCGGCGATTCGCTGGCACCCATGAAATCGGCGCCAAAGGACAGCACCATCTTCGCCTTGTCGATACGCAGACGGGGCGCATCGTCACCAAACATGTCGGCATACACCGACTGCGCAACACTGTTGTTAACCACTTCGTGCACAAAGTGATTGGTTGATCCCATGGCATCGAGGTGACTGGAGACTAACGATAACTGGTGACCACTGATGCTGCCGGTAAACCAGGCAAAGCGATCTCCCTTCACGCCGCCCAGCTTTTCAGCCAGCACCTGCTCGGCCTTCTCCCAGGACACCGGCGACAGGCTGCCGCCACTGCGCAACAGCGGCGTGGTGATGCGATCGGGATTGTAATGACCCTGAACGCCTGCCTGCCCCATCTGACACAGCTTGCCCTTGTTGACCGGCGAAACGGGATTCCCCTCCAGCTTCAGCACGCGGCCTTCACGCACGCGGCCGTGGATGCCGCATCCAGCAGCGCATTGAGTGCATGTCGAGGCATACCAGACGCCAACGCCGGGGATCACGTACTCTTCCGGCGACAGATAGGAAATGACTTCTTCTCGCCCCTCTTCCAGTGTCACCGTGCTGGGCATGTCACAACCCGCCAGCAGCGTACCCGCGCCACCCCAGCCCATCATTTTCATGAAACTTCTACGGTTCATTTTTCCAGACATCAGATCACTCACTCTATTGGCCCGCGGCCCACTACTTGTGGCATTTCCAGCAATCGCCCGGCGCGCCCAGCTCTTTGTTCTCGATGTGACAATTGACACACCAGCCCATGTTCAGCGGTTTCACCTTCTTTGCCACGGTCATGTTTTCCACATCGCCATGACAGAGGGCACAAACCTCCTTGACATCTTCCACCGGAAATTCACGATCGAACAGCAGCGTCTTCAGATGCTTTTCGTGGGTGAAGTGCACGAAATCCGGCAAGTCGCTAACCTTCTTCCACGGGGGTGACTCCTTCTTTTCCCAATACTCGGTCAATGCCTTGATGCGTGGCTTGTCCGTCGCCACCATCTTGTGACACCCCATGCACTTGCTGGTTGGCGGGATGCCTGCCACCGTGCTACGCCGCGCATAGGTGTGGCAGTACATGCAGTTGATGTCGTTATCCTTGACATGAACGTTGTGCGGAAACTCGATGGGCTGCTCTACATCATCGCCATCGTGGCTTCCACCCGGGGCAACCACGTCGTATTTCGCGGCCATCGCCATCGGCGCCGCCAACAAACAGGCAACCAGTCCCAGCACCCAGGCAAGACCCACGCGCCGACGGCGATTACGAGCAGGAATTCGCTTATTCACAGCCATAACAATCCTCTGTGCATATTGATTGCTTCCGCTCCGCGGGCAAAAAACCCGAAAACAGAAACGCCACCACCCTGCTGGAAACACCAACAAAGCGCCTATAAAGTACAACTCGGAAATGTTTAAGATTCGCGGGCGGTGCCGCGATATTTGGGATGACCGCTAACGCGGTGCTCCCCCTCTCACTCAATAATATTTATTGTCAGTCAAGCTCTGCGGACAAGCGCCATTATGGTTGTTGTTGCCTGGCCGCACCCCCGTTGGTTGTCACCAACAGCGGAACGCTAACTATATTAGTATTTGATTATTTTTTATTAGTTTGGTAATTCCAGATATCAATAATATCTATGGCTATCGATGCTAGAACAATCCGAACACGAGTGTCAACGTATATTTGATGAAAAAGATCAACTAATAGACCGGCGCCAAACAAGCGCCAGACAAACGCACCCAATTCGTGCAAACCCCTTATTTCATAGAACTTTTTGGTGCAAGCGGAACGGCTTGCAGAAAAATCTTCCGCGCACAGACTGCGCCTTTAACCAAGCGAGTCGCGAAAAACGGCGCTTTCAACCACCTGTTGCCCGAAGGGACTTATCGCCAAAACCAAACACAGCAAGCCTTTGATTTATCGCAAAAGAAAAACAAGAATTGTTGATTTTCGTTCGGCAAAAAAGCTGATTGCCTTTTCCGCTTCGCGCCAGGAAGGTGCCGGGCAGATTTACCGATGCACTGCCATGGATGTCAAATCGTTCCTCGAAACAGCCGACCTCACTGGCCTTGCCTTGTTACTCACTGCAAGATGCTTCAGGAACGGTCCGAAACACGACATAGACTTATTGTCGCCGGCTCACTAATCCTCAATATTCACGGCCAACACATCACAGTGAGCGCTGTGCAAAACCGCATTTGCGGTGGAACCCAGCAATCTGAAGATCCCATGCCGGCCATGACGGCCGATGACGATCAGATCCACCTGGTTTTCATCGGCATAGCGAATGATCTCCGACTTTGTCGCCCCCACCTCGACATCTGAAACGACATCAAGGCCATCCAGCGCTTTTACCCTGTCTGCCAGATAATCCTTTGCCCGCGCCACCAGGGATTCCTCGATTTCCATGGGCTGGGGAAGCATCAGGTCACTGCCAAGGTCCATGGGCACATACTCCACCACATGCAACAGCAGCAGTTTGGCGGAATATCTTTCCGCCAGCTCAGCGGCCCGCTGACAGACAGCCTCGCCATCACGACCCAAATCGATCGTCGCCAGAATCTTTTTGTAGGCAGCCATTACATACCTCCATTGCTCACAGATTTGCATTAACCGGAAACTAACCCTGTCGTGTTCAGCCGGGTCGATAACATTCAGGCTAGCACGATCGAGCCGTTTCCATACAACAAGCTGCCCCGCAGTAGCGGCTTGAGACCGCCACGCAAGCCATCGTGATGCCCCAGGCAGATATAAAAAAGCCCCGCCGGTCTCCCGGCGGGGCCTTTCACACTCGGCTGGTGACAGCCGGGGCAGGAGCTGCTTACATCATGCCGCCCATGCCACCCATGCCGCCCATGTCCGGCATGCCGCCGCCGCCAGCAGCGGCGGCAGGCTCGGCCGGCACTTCGGCGACCATCGCCTCGGTGGTGATCATCAGGCCGGCCACGGAAGCGGCGTTCTGCAACGCAGTGCGGGTGACCTTGGTGGGGTCGAGGATACCCATCTTCACCATGTCACCGTACTCGCCTGTCGCGGCGTTGAAGCCGTGATTGCCCTTGCCCCTGGCCACTTCGTTGAGCACCACGGAGGGCTCGCCACCGGCGTTGGAGACGATCTGGCGCAGAGGCTCTTCCATGGCGCGCTTGGCGATGTCGATGCCGACATCCTGGTCGTGGTTGCTGCCCTTGACCTCGCCCAGTGACTGCAGGGCGCGAACCAGGGCGACACCGCCGCCAGGCACCACGCCTTCCTGCACCGCGGCGCGGGTGGCGTGAAGGGCGTCTTCGACGCGCGCCTTCTTCTCTTTCATCTCGACCTCGGTGGCGGCGCCAACCTTGATCACGGCCACGCCACCGGCCAGCTTGGCGACGCGCTCCTGCAGCTTCTCACGGTCGTACTCGGAGGAGGTTTCCTCGAGCTGGGTGCGGATCTGGGCAACACGTGCCTCGATATCCTTGGCATTGCCGGCGCCGTCGATGATGGTGGTGTTTTCCTTGGTGATGGAAACACGCTTGGCGGTGCCCAGGTCGTCGATGGTGGCCTTCTCCAGGGACAGACCCACCTCTTCGGAGATCACGGTGCCGCCGGTGAGGATGGCCAGATCTTCCAGCATCGCCTTGCGACGATCGCCAAAGCCCGGCGCCTTGACCGCGGCAACCTTGACGATGCCTCGCATGTTGTTGACCACCAGGGTCGCCAGGGCCTCGCCCTCGACATCCTCGGCGATGATCAGCAGCGGCTTGCCGGCCTTGGCCACGCCTTCGAGGATCGGCAGCAGGTCACGGATGTTGGAGATCTTCTTGTCGAACACCAGGATCAGCGGATTTTCCAGCTCTACGCTCATGCTTTCCTGGTTGTTGATGAAGTAGGGAGAGAGGTAGCCACGGTCGAACTGCATGCCCTCGACCACGTCCAGCTCGTTGTCCAGGCCGGAACCCTCTTCCACGGTGATGACGCCTTCCTTGCCGACCTTGCCCATGGCCTCGGCGATGATGTTGCCGATGC
Organism: Chromatiales bacterium; assembly: GCA_026982475.1. Classification (GTDB taxonomy): domain Bacteria; phylum Pseudomonadota; class Gammaproteobacteria; order SZUA-152; family SZUA-152; genus DRQN01. The sequence continues at coordinate 8,354 of JALSHB010000004.1, read as the reverse complement.
TCTCGTCGGAGTTGGCGGAGATGGTGCCCACCTGGGCGATGGCCTTGTTGTCGTTGCAGGGCTTGGACAGCTCCTTCAGCGCATCGACGGCGGCGATCACGGCCTTGTCGATACCGCGCTTCAGATCCATCGGGTTCATGCCGGCGGCCACCGCCTTCATGCCCTCGGCGAGGATGGACTGGGCCAGCACGGTGGCGGTGGTGGTGCCGTCACCGGCGGTGTCGGAGGTCTGCGAGGAGACTTCCTTCACCATCTGCGCGCCCATGTTCTCGAACTTGTCTTCCAGCTCGATCTCCTTGGCTACGGAAACGCCGTCCTTGGTGATGGTGGGGGCGCCGAAGGCCTTGTCCAGCACCACGTTGCGGCCCTTGGGGCCCAGGGTTACCTTGACGGCATTGGCCAGAATGTTGACGCCGGCGACCATGCGATGGCGGGCGTCGTCACTGAATTTCACTTCTTTTGCAGACATGTCAAAAATCCTCTTGCTCTAATATTTTGGGTAAAACAGATCAGTTGCGGGAGCGCGTTCAGCGCCGCCAATCAGTCTTCGATAACGGCCTGGATGTCTTCTTCGCGCATCATCAGCAGCTCTTCGCCGTCGACCTTGACGGGGGTACCGCCGTACTGACCGAACAGGACCTTGTCACCGACTTTCACGTCCATGGGGCGAACACTGCCATCTTCCAGGATCTTGCCATTGCCCACGGCCAGCACTTCGCCCTGATTGGGCTTCTCGGCGGCGGAGCCTGGCAGGACGATACCACCAGCGGTGGTGGTCTCCTCCTCCATGCGGCGAACCAGCACGCGATCATGCAAAGGACGAATGTTCATTTACTATCTCCTCAAATTTACAGGTGTTACTACAAAAGAGTTTTCCACGAGCCGCACATCGGCCCGCAAAGGGGATGAAATTAGCACTCGCGTTGAGTGAGCGCTAATAATAGTGATGAATGTGTGAAAATCAAGGGAAGAAGACAATATCGCAGCCGGATTTCATCGCAGCGGAACAAAAAGAGGGGACTGCCCCTGCCCCGGCAGCCACTTGGAAAGGGGGCGTCTTTGTGGAAAATGACCGGCCAGTGGCCTAGGGCACCAGTCCTGCGTCGATCGCGATGAACTCGCCCGTATCGCGCACCACGCCATCGCTCAGCCCGTCCCAGTACGCCGCGTAGGCCCGCGGATCATCGACATCGATGAACTCGCCGGTGTCCCGGGGCGGAGAGTCACTGCCTGCATATGCCGATGGGTTCTCGACATCGATGAATTCACCGGTATCCTGCACCGTATCGCCGTCTGAGTGGGCATTCAAGTAGGCAACATAGGCCCGCGGATCATCGGCATCGATGAACTCGCCGGTATCCTGCTCCACACCATCATCCGCAGAAAACCCCGCCTCATCCACACCCTCCAGCAGAAACGCGGACATGTCCGGCGGCACCTCATGAACCGCCGGCGGCAAGGCAGCCTGACGGGAATCCCCCGGCAGATCCACCGACCCGACAGGCTGCGGCGAAACAGCCAGCCGCTCGCCCCCCTCCCCGCCAGCCAACGGGTTGGATACAGAAGACAGCGTACCCGCCATCCCCTGCTCACTGACGGCGCCCTGACCCCCGACGAAGAAGTGCCACGACCCGGCCCCGGCCGCCCAGCCGATGAACAAGACAACGATGATTGACCCTTTATTCTTCATGGATTCCCCCTGTCACCGGAAAGCAGCCGCATCACCGCCGCCTCATTGACCGCCGGATTCCTGCCCGCGCCCACCTCTGCGCCATCCGTCACACCATCGGCATCACTGTCCGTCTTTCCGGGATCACTGCCCCACTGCGATTCCTGAAGATTGCTCAAGCCATCGCCATCGGCATCCTGCGCCGCATCGGCCGGATTGTGCGGATTGAAGCCATGACGCACCTCAAAGCCGTCGGACAAGCCATCGCCATCCGTGTCCGCCCTGTCCGGGCGCGTGCCGCGACGGTATTCATCGATATTGCTCAGGCCGTCACCATCGGCGTCCCCGTCGGCATCATCCACGTTCACATCGAGGCCGTAGGCGTTTTCAAAACTGTCCGGCAGGCCATCGTTGTCCGTGTCACCCATACCATCACCCATCAACACCACCGCGAACACCGCCGCCTCGTTCACGCTCGGGTTCCGGCCCTGCTGGTATTCCGCCAGGTTGTTCACGCCATCGCCGTCTTTATCCAGGCCGGCATCGGCAGGGTCGAGACGATTCAGACCGTGCAATATCTCGAACCCGTCGGGCATGCCGTCACCATCACTGTCTGCGGAAGAAGAACGCGGATCGGTGCCATTCCGGTACTCCCGCAGATTGCTCAGGCCATCGCCATCGGCATCGGCCGCCGCGTCACCTGCGTAGGTGGGATTAAACCCCTGCTGTAACTCCCACACACTGGGCATGCCGTCACGGTCCGTATCCACGCCGGTCTCGTTCACCGCCAGCACGCGGATCTGCCCTGGAACAATCACACTGTTGACCGCCGCATCGGTAATGGAAAGACTGACAGGAAAGGTCCCGGCCACAGAAGGTTTGCCAGCCAGCCGCCCCGTTGCCACATTCAGCGCAATCCCCGGCGGCAAATGCCCGCCCGCCAGGCCCCAGGCGTAGGGTGCCTGGCCACCGCTCATGGTGGGCGTAAAGGCGAAATTGCGATTGACCAGCGCTTCCCGCACAAAAGACAGTCCCCGCAGGCTGTCCGGGTCAGCCTGGCCCAGCCGCCAGCCATCGGCCACCGCGGCATCGGTACCCAGCAAAGGCTCGACCACATCGGGGATACCGTCCCCATCGCCATCCGCCAGCTTCACGGCCGGCAGGGCGCGCAGGGCCAGCGCCGTTTGCAGGGCATCACCATTCCAGCCGCCATCGGCATCTTGCCGGGCCGCCAGAAAATCGCGGGCCGCCGCCATCCGTGTTGCGGCATTCACCGCCTCGGCGATATTGGCCGCCGCCGCGGCCTCCAGGGCAATCAAGGCCAGCGCCGTCTGCTGGATTTCACCCGTAACAATGCCGTCAGTATCGAGAAAGGCGTTATTGGCCTGTTGCCGGCCCAGCAACCAATTGACGCCGCGACGGATATGGGTCGCATTGCCGGCATACCGGTTGAGAGAGTGACTGAGTGTCACCAGCGCATGACTGGTGGGAAAAATATGGCCCGAAGAAGACTGGCTTTTGGCGCCATAGGTCCAGCCGGCATTTCCCGCCTTTTGCAAATTACGGAGAATGCCAAGAGAGGCATTTGTGTCCGGGTAGGCGATACCGGAGACACGCACCGCCTCCATCGCCAGCGCCGTATCCAGCGCACCGTTCTGGTAGCCATCGAACGTCCCCCAGCCCTTTTGCGCATTGCGCAACGCCAGCAGCTCAGCGGGCAGACCGGCGGCCCCGGCATCCAGCCCCGCCGTCTCCAGGGCGATGATCTTGCGTGCCAGGGCATCGACGCTGCCGGCGCGGGCATTGGCCAGCCAGGAGAGCCCGCGCGAATAGGCCACCCCGTGACCGACACCGGCACGACGCAGGGCCGCCAGGGCCTCGGCAGTGGCCGCGACCGTCGCGCCGCCCTCGTCCGCCGCTGTTTCCCGTGTTGCTCCCCAGCCGCCGTCCCGGTTCTGCGCCTGCAGCAACCAGGCAAGGCCCCGCTCACGGGCCGTATCCACAGCAGCGGCCGACGCCAGCCCGGACAACACCCCCAGGCAGAGCACCGCGGCCATGAATAAAAGCGCCAGCCTCCCGGGCCGGCAAATTCGGCATTCCGTTCCCTGTTTCATCGCCTGTCCCTAATCCGGCAGAGCCGGCATCAACAACATCATTTATTGGCCACAGAATTTACTCACCGCAGAGCGCACAGAGGAACACAGAGAAAACCAGTCTCGGCTTGAGTGTTTCTACAAACACTCGAAACACTCTACGTACCTCTGTGAAGCACCTCTGTGAACTCTGTGGTGAATCTTTATGTGTTTTGCATAACCGCCAGCGCCGCGTCGCCCAATGGGCAGCCCCCAAGCGTCTCTTTGCGCCAAATCAGTCTGATCACTATTTATAGATATCTATCCGCCGCGCATAGCAATAGCCATTGTGTTTTTTGGTATTGTCCACAACAAGGCTGACCCGATAGCCCAGCGCCATGGCCAGCTGCGCCGATTCGAACTTGCGCTGGCCGGCATCCTTGCTGTTATAGGTGCCATTGCAGCTGAAAGTTACCCAGTTGCCGGGGCAGTTGCCGATAAAGTCACTTAGGGGTTTGTTGAGCAAGGCCATGCAGTTGCCAAATGCAGTTGAGTCGCTAAGCGTCCGAACCACTTTGGCCTCACCAATCCATACCGTTCCTGCATTCACGCTTCCCACCCCCAGCGCCAACAAAGCCACTACCGAACACCGGAGCACCTTCTTCTTCCATTGCTTACACGTCAACATCGCCAACCTCCCCTGTCTGCTATTGGTCAAATAATTCAGCCTTTCGGATCCACTGCGTAACAAACCTGCCTCTCCATATCCAGACATGGCTCGCACAACATAACGGCACTCCGTTGCCCAAAAAATACGACAACCCGCCACACAGGGGAAGTGTGAATATTACCGCTAAATCACCACAAATCCTGTGATATGTTTCGGCCAAACGCCCGTTGCCGCGCACCAATACCGGCCTGACGGAAGCAGCCAGGCAGGCAACGGAAAGACAAAAACGCATCAAGGGAATGAACAACTATGCGGAAAAATCGCAAGTTCCAGATTACGGCGGCGGTTCTCTTCACAGTCGCCATCACGGTCGCGGCCATTACCCTTGGGCTGCCAGGGCACGAAGACACCTCCGCCCCTCACGCCAGTACTTCACCCGCGCCAGCTGCCGCCATAGAGAAATCCGAAAAATCCGCTGAAACAAAAGCCGCCGTGCTAGACCCGGAGACCCTGCGCCAGCGGGTTGCCGGCGCCTGGCTGGCGACGGGCAAACCTGACCGGGCCAATGAGCTGAGTGCAACGCTCGATCATCACCTGGAGGATACCCGGCAACTACTGGATAAACTGTCGCAAGCCAACCCGCAATCCGCCCAACACATCCATCGGCAACTGGCCGCCAAGCAGCTTGAATTTCAGACCCTGCGCGAAGAAACCGAACGTTGGCTGGCCGACCACGGCATGCAGGATTCCGAGCAGGCATTACTGATTGCACAGCGTTTTGATGAGGTGAAAGCGGTCATCTCGGCCGTCACCCATGCCACGGCTGCATCACAGGCCCAGGCCATTGCTCGCGCCCAACAAACCTTTCAGCGCCTGCACCCGCCGCGCATCGGCGTGCGTGGCGAGCCCCAGCCGACGGTCGTCGAAGGCAAACCCACCACACTGACGCCGGACGATTTTCCCGATGCGCCACCACCGGCCTATGCCGCACCGGCCGCGCCATTGGCGGCAATAAAACAGTCCGGCACGACAGCCACCCGCGATGCGTTTCCCGCTGACGGGTTTGGTGATGGGCTGTTACAGGCCATGGGCATCGCCACCGCCCATGCCGCCCCCATTCACACCCCGCTCGATGAGGCCGCCAGTTGCGGTTATGTCACCGCCGATACCGCCTCGGCCCTGCCGGAAGTCGATATCACGGATCCCGATATTCGGGCCCTGGCTGAAGAGCTGGATCATTCCCCGCTCAAGATCTATGCCTGGATCAAAAACAATATCGAATTCCAGCTCTATTTCGGCTCACTCAAAGGCGCCCTCGCCACCCTGAAAAGTGGCTCTGGCAACGCCACGGATCAGGCATCGCTGCTGATTGCGCTGATGCGTGTATCCGGGTATCCGGCACGGTATGTGTTGGGGGAAATTCAGTTTCAGGATGGAGATAACCGCTACCTTGATTGGCTGGGCATCAAGACATTTGAAGCAGCAAAAGAACGGCTGCGATACACCAGAGTACCCGCATCAGATACCAATACGCTCATCCATATCTGGACGGAAGTCTGCGTGCCTTACAACAACTATCGGGGTTCCGGCAGCGACAACAGCGGCTTTCACTGGATTCCGCTGGATCCCAGTTTCAAGGAAATGACCTACACCGACGGCACCACAGTGGCCGACATCCCCGACTTTCAATTCGACTACACCGATTATCTCAGCACCCGCACCACGGTGATGCCCCACGAGGCCCTGCGGGATCAGATAGAAACAGCACTGGGCAGATCCCTGGAACACGGCGGCGGCTACCGGGGCACCATTGTGCAACGGGACATCGACCTCCTGCCCAGCACCCTGCCCTATAAAGTAAAGGATTTTAAGGACTGGGCTGGCAGCGACCGATCCGATACCGCGGCATTACCGGCGGCCCATCGTATTCAGGCGGAGTTTGTGATCAGAAATAAGGCCGATGACCTATTAGTCCCCAAGCTCACCCTCGACATGCCAACACTGGCTACCCGGCGTCTTACCCTGTCGTTCAAGGGCGTAACGCCCACCGACCAAAGATGGATCAACAGCAACTGGGAAGGCGAATCTATCCCCTGCAATGTCGCCAATGTGCATGCCATATTCATGCTGGAAGGTGTAGACAAGACTCCGGCAGGCATTCGCCGCGCAGTCGATTTTTGTGTCGGCAACAATCAACTCGGCATTACCATCCGCCATGGCAACAAAACCGTCAATAACGCTAACTATCGCAGCATCGGCGGCCACAACTACCATGCCTTGCAAGCCTATGCCTTTCAAGCCTCCGACCGTTTATTGGAAGAGCGTGCCGCCAGGCTGCTGAATACTGTCGGCGCCACCCCGGAACCGAATGACTTGCAGGACGAAACCCTGGGTGAATACCTTCACCTCGTAGGCCTCAAATACATGCGCTATATCACCGAAGCCAACACTGTGATCGGTCTACTCCATAACGCAACTGGCGCCAGCGACAATCACATCGGCCTGACCTCCACCGCAATGAAGGTGAACTACCTGTTCGACCTGCCCTTTGCAATATCCCGGGGAGGACTTCTAATCGATGTACCACGTGCAACATCCATTAGCACAGACATTAACGACGGCGCATTTAACTTCGCCCCTTTCCTGCTCAGCGGTTTTTCCGCCTCCGCCTACGAAGCTTACATCTGGCAGGAGGTTGCCTACCTGGATGCAGTAAGCACAGTACGGGGAATACAATTCGCCAACGACCAGCCGAATAACTCAGTGGTCATCCTGACCAGTAAAACAGACGTGGAGGCCAAGCTGAATCAGGGTTGTCCCACAAATCTCAACTACTCCACTAATCACAAAAACAAACTCAACTATTTATTTGAGCAGAAATTTTCCAAAATCACGCTGCCTAGCTGTCTAATTCATTACGATAACTGGCTGGGTGCCGTATGGGTTTCAGAAAAGGAAGCTACCCGCCCATATGCCGCAGGCTTCACCATCTCCGGCCGCTACGTTGCCGGCGGCGGTCGTACCCTCAGAACCCCCGTCCCCCTGATCTATGAAAGCGCCCGCAACACCGGTTATCAAAATCTCACGCCCCAGCCAGCATTCAACGAACTGTTCCGCGCCCCCACCAGCAGCTTCACCGCGCCCGTCATCAACCTGGGCAACGGCTCCGGCACCGGCCTGACACCCAGCACCAGCTTCGGCGGCGACCCCGTCAACCTGGTCTCCGGCAACATGTACCAACAGGAGCGGGACATCGACCTCAAGGGCCGCGGTGGGCTGAACATCGTCTTCGAGCGCTTCTACAACTCCCATGTCCGCAAGGACGGCCCGTTAGGCTACGGCTGGACCCACAGCTTCAACCATTACCTGAAATTCTTCACCGACGACAATGGCAGTGTTGACCGCGTCATTTGGGTGGACGGCACCGCCAGCACCAACACCTTTTCCGTGGAAGGCACGACGTATGGCGTACATGTAGGCACAATTCTGACCAACCCTGAGGGTATTTATGTCCGGGCTCAACGCCTGAGCAACGGTAACTACCGCATCCGCGAAAAAAATGGATTGACGCTCATTTTTGAGGGCGTATCCGGCACCCTCAAGCCCTCTACGCTCACGAACGCATACGGCAACAAGCTCGGCACCACCGCCCGCCTGCTAAGCATAATCGACCGCAACGGCAACACCCTGCGCATGAACTACGCGGGCGACAAACTCGCCTCCGTACAAGACGACTTCAACCGCCGCCTGACCTTCCATTACGATAACGGCGATCAACACATCACCCGCATTACCGACTGGGGCGGCCGTACTTTCCGTTACACCTATGCCAATAACAATCTGGTGCGCGTCGACTCCCCACTGGCCGTGGAAGGCCGCATCGGCTCGACCACTTACGCCTATTACACCGCCGCCGACGGCACCAATCTCGACCACGCCATGC
>JALSHB010000003.1 GCA_026982475.1 Chromatiales bacterium | reverse complement strand
CTGCTGTACGTCGTCCAGGGAGGCGAGACGTTCCGCACGCTTGAAGGGCAGGCTGGTTTCGATGTGCCGGCGCAGCGTATCCATGACCGAGACCAGCACCGGCTCGAGGGCCTTTTCGTCGGCGCCCGCCTTGCGCGCCGCCTCGCGGTTCTGGGCCAGCGCCTTGCGCAGCTTGCTCTGCTGGCGCTGCTCACGCTTGATGGCGGCCGCCACCTCGCTGTGCTGCGCCATCAAGGCCGCCATGCGCTGCTTCTGTTCCTCGCGCTGCAAGGACAGCTCGGCACTCAGATCATCCACTTCACCACGCAGACTGATCAGGCGTTCGGCCAGTGTGTCCACATTGTCGGCAGACACCGCCGCGCAGGCCGACCAAAGACCCAGCAATAAACACGCGCAATACACACGCCGATTCAAGCGCTCCATAACACAACTCCCAACCACAAAAATGCGACAACCCGAATACCGGGGTCACTCGATTCATAGGGCGCGAGTATAGGACGGAAATGTGACAGCGATTTGTCGGTTGTATTTCAGAAATGTGACAGCTGGGTGACAGTGTTCAATGACACCTGAATCCGTAGTTTCAGGTGACATGAAAGGCAACAATCCTTTCTCCGTAACATAAAAAAAGCCGGGTGAATCACACCCGGCCCGCCATTTTTTCAATGATGCGACAACGACAAGTCTAGCCACCATCCCCTTCCGCCGGCGCCTCCCGGATCTCGCCAATGAACATGATGGCGGGGAAGTTGCGTTTGAGTTCCTTGCTGTAGAAATTGGACATGAACACGCCGTCGGCAAACTGTACCCGGCTGCCCTTGGGCAGATCCGTATGTGGACCCGCCAGCCAGGCCACGGCGCCATCGTCACGCTGCACCTGCAGGTAGGAATAGCTGGGGGTCTGAATATTCTCCACGATCACCGCCTCGTTGGGCAGCACCGCCCTGGCCGCCTCGCGCGCCGCGATGGCCTCACGATGTTTTTTCGCCGCTTGCGGCGTGGCCCAGAAACCGATGTCACCATTGGCGTCAAAGCTGGCGTACTCCACGGAGCCCGGGTAGCCCTGCAGGTTGCCGCCGCCGATGACGTAGACATGATCTCCCTTGACGATGATGTTCATGCCCTCGCGCGGTGAGGCCATGGGCGTCGTCACCTCCCAGCGCTCGATGCCGCCGTCGGGCCTGAGGCGCCCCTTCTCGACACTGTCGAGGTAGCGCGCTCCGTCGAGCCCGCCGAAGGCGTAGAGATAGTCGCCATGACGCGCTACCTCCAGCCCATAGCGGCCGGTGAGCAGTTCCGCGGTCGGTTGCCAGGGATCGAGGAAGCCCGGCTCGCCGGCGGTTTCATGCGCCCATTCCACATTGCGTATGCCGACGCCGCGCACCTTGTCGTGACCACCGATCAGGTAGGCGTGCTGTTCGGCGGCGATGGAACCGGAGATGTAGCGCGGCACCGTCATGTGCTCGTCCAGCACCAGCCATTCACCCAGTGAACCATCGGGCAGGATCTCGGCGCTCTCCACCGTGTCCAGCAGGATGCCGCCGAAACCGCCGAAGGCGTAGAGGTGGTTGCCCAGCACCAGCAGACGCGAGCAGCGCCGCTTGGTGTTGAGCTCATGTTTCTCCATCTGCCAGGGGCCAAGGGTGCCATCGGGACGGATCTCGGCGCGCTCCACCGAGGTAAGCTGAACCCTGCCATTGGGGCCTCGGCCACCACCGGCGACATAGACAAACTTGCCGCTGACCGCGGCGGTGAAGAAACCCCGCTCCACATTCAGGGAGGGGCCCGGCTGCCACTCGGACAGGCTGCCATCGGGCAGGATGCGCGCATACTCCGAGCTGGCGATGAAGTCACGGCCATCGACACCGCCAATGAGATGGATGACCCCGTTGACCTCCACCGCCGCCGCGCCGGAACGACTCACCAGGGTGTTCGGCCCCTGCTGCCAGCCCGGCACCCATTCAAGAGGCTTATTGTCTTCCCCACAGGCAACTAGCAACAGCGCACAAAACAGGATCAGCCATCCCGGCACAAAACGTCTCTTCATCTCGACTCCCCGCTAATCATCAAGTCACTGACAGATTGTTGCCACAGGCTACAGGTCGCTTCTCATAATTTGAAGTACCCTTTACACTATCTTCTACACTATCTTCTACACTATCTTCTACACTATCTTCGCGCACCCTTCTCGAGATCACCGCCGAGCATCACCCAGTCGGAGAAATTGCATGACCTACGTCGTCACCGAAAACTGCATCAAATGTAAATACACGGATTGTGTGGAGGTCTGTCCGGTAGACTGTTTCCATGAAGGCCCCAATTTTCTGGTCATCGACCCGGAGGAATGCATCGATTGCACCCTCTGCGTGCCCGAATGCCCGGCCGAGGCCATCTTTGCCGAGGACGACGTGCCGGAGGATCAGGAGCTGTTTCTGGAATTAAACGCCGAACTGGCGAAGAAGTGGCCGGTGATCACGGAGATGAAGGATCCCCTGCCCGATGCCAAGGAGTGGGATGGCAAACCCGGCAAGCTGAAGTATCTCGAACGCTGAGGTGATCTGAAAAGTAGAGATGGCGGCGAAGCCCGCTGGCCAAGGCCGTGGCTGGAAGCCGTGCGGCGTGGCATGAATCGTCTGCGTTGCGGGTGCGGGAATCGGCGGGGGAAATCGATCGCTGGTCAGCGAAACAGCAGAATTCTCGAACGCGCAAAAAGAGAAGGCGGCCCGTCCCGGTAGCCGCCTTCGTTACCTCCTTGCCGGTCGTTCCCTGACCGCGTCGATCCTTCGACTCACTTTCCCTGCCACCATCCTTGATGCCATCCTTGCCTTGCCCGAAGGCAAATGAAGTGTTGGATAAAAGAATAACAAAGGAAAATGACGAAACAAGGGGGAAAAACCGGCAAAACAAACACAACTTTCAGATAAGGCTTTGTTTGATTTCATTTTATCCAATATAAACAAGCCGATAATCCGCCACCCCCCGGCAGTGACGTAAATAGTGTCCCAAGAGGATTACAGATATTTCAGATAATTCCTACAAGGCCAGGGTCCCGGCCGCTGTCCTCCACTGGGGACTGACGGGACGGCCGGCCGGGACTCAAGCCACTCTTCGCCTCAGTTCACCTCGTTCTTTGGCTGTTCCAGTATCTGCAGCAGACGCTTCGGCTCAACATAGCCCGGAATGACCCGTCCGTCCTCCAGCACCAGGGTAGGGGTACCAGTCACACCCACGGCGCGCGCGGCGGCCATGTGCGCCTGCACCGGGTTGTCACAGGCACGCCTTGGCGGCGTTTCACCGGCCTTGGCCTTGGTCATGGCCGTCTCGCGATCCGCCGCGCACCACACGGATACCGTCTTGTAATACGAGTCCGTGTTCACCCCCGAGCGTGGATAGGCCAGATAGCGCACGCTGATGCCCAGCTTGTTGTAATCCGCCATTTCGCGATGCAGCTTGCGGCAATAGCCACAATCGATGTCGGTAAAGACACTGACAGTATATTTGGGATTCTCGGCCTCGAAGGTGATCATGGTCTTGGGATCGATATCGTTCACCACCTTGGCGCGTCCCGCCTGGCGCTTGCCCTCCGACAGGTTGGTGCGGGTCTGCAGGTCGAACAGGTCACCATCCAACAGATAGCGCCCGTCGGCGGAGACATAGAGAATCTGCGTCCCGTAGACGGCCTCGTACATGCCGGGGAAAGGGGCTGCCGTAAGACTGTCGGGATCGGTCTGTGGCACTGCAGCCTTGAGTGCCGCCCTCACCGTCGCCAGCTCTTCCTTTTCGCCGGCAATGGCGGCGCCCCCCGTTGCCATCATGGTCAGCGGCGCGGCCAGAAGCCCCAGCAACAGCCCTCGTGTCATCTTGTTCATGCGTTTTCCTCGTCAGCACCCGGCTGTTTATGTTGATTAATCTCTGAAATTGGTGAATTGCAGCGGCAGATCCAGTTTCTGCTCACGCAGCATGGCCATCACCTGCTGCAGGTCGTCGCGCTTCTTGCCCGTCACGCGCACCTGCTCGCCCTGTATGGCCGCCTGCACCTTGAGTTTCATGTCTTTGATCAGCTTGACGATCTTGCGCGCCGTGTCCTTGTCCACGCCCTGCCGCACCCCCACCTTCTGCCTGGCGCGGATGCCGCTGCTCTCAGGCTCGTCGATATCGAGACAGCCGATATCCACGCCGCGTTTGACCATCTTTTTCTGCAAAATATCCATCATCTGCTGCAACTGGAATTCGTTTTCCGCGGAAAGCGTGATCTCGCTGCCCGACAGGTCAAAGCGGGCATCCGACCCCTTGAAGTCAAAACGCGTGTCCACTTCACGATTGGCCTGATCCACGGCATTGCTCAGTTCGTGCATGTCCACTTCGGAAACCACATCAAAAGACGGCATATCGAATCCCCTTTTCATTCAGCCACGCGGGTGATGCGCCGCGTGCAGTTCTTTCAGTCGCTCATTGGCCACGTGAGTATAAATTTGCGTGGTGGACAAGTCACTGTGACCCAGCAACATCTGCACCACGCGCAGATCGGCGCCATGATTGAGCAGGTGGGTAGCGAAGCTGTGGCGCAGGGTGTGCGGCGACAGGTGGGCGGTGATGCCGGCCTGCCGGGCATGGCGCTTGATGAGATACCAGAAGGCCTGGCGGGTCAACGGCCCGCCGCGGCGGGTGACGAACACCGTCTCACACGGCCGGCCCTTGAGCAGTTCCACGCGCGCCTCGCGCAGGTAGCGGTCCAGCCAGTCCAGCGCCTCCTCGCCCAACGGCACCAGACGCACCTTGCCGCCCTTGCCCTGGGTGCGCAGCACGCCCTGGCGGGTGTTGATCTCCGCCAGCTTCAGGTTCACCAGTTCCGAGACGCGCAGACCGGTGGCGTACAACAGCTCCAGCATGGCGCGATCGCGCAGACCCAGCGGATCATCGGTCCGCGGCGCCGCCAGCAAGGCCTCGACATCGGCCTCGGTCAGGGCCTCTGGCAGCGGACGGCCCAGCCTGGGGGCCTCGATGCGCTCGCTGGGATCTGCCGCCAGCAAGCCTTCACGCACGGCGAACCGATAGAAACGCCGCAGACAGGAGAGCTGCCGGGCAATGCTGCGCGGCTGGCTTCCCTGCTGGTGCCGCCAGGCAAGAAAATCCTGCAGCTGGGCGCGCCCGGCCTGCAGCAACGCCGCGTTGCGCGCCAGCAGCCAGCGCGCAAGGCCTTGCAGATCCCGCCGGTAGGCCGACAGGGTGTTGGCGCTCAGGCCGCGCTCCATCCACAGGGCATCGAGGAAGCGCTCGATCTGCGCCTGCTCCCCGGCCGGCAATTCGCTGTTATGCGTGCGACTCATGGGCCAGCAGGGCCTGCTTGATGGGCATGAAACCACCCTCGGTGCTGCCGGCAAAGCCACCCAGGCCGGACTTCGCCACCACCCGGTGGCAGGGCAGCACCAGCGGCACGGGATTTCTGCGGCAGGCATTGCCCACCGCGCGCGCGCCACTGCCGATATCGGCCGCCAGCGCGCCATAGCTCAGTGGCTGGCCAGGCGGGATCGCGGCCAGCCGCCGCCACACCCGTAACTGGAAATCGCTGCCCTGCAGGTCCAGTGGCAGGTCGAACCTCCATGCGGGATCGGCAAAGTAGTTTTCGAGCTGCGACACGATCCGCCTTGCCTGCGGCGTTGTCGGCGCAAGCGCGCGCTGGCGGGGCAGGAATACGATGCCACGCAATCCCCGGGCCGTGGTTTGAATGCCCAGCATCCAGTCGTTCGGCAACAGGGGCAGCGGGATGATCGCGGACAGGCCTTGCGTCGCCATCACTCAGCCAGGCACGAAAAAGGCGGGACAAAAAAACGCCCGGCACGGGCCGGGCGTTTTCTGCAAAGGGAATGGGCCCTGCAAACGGTTTCACCGGCAGACAAGCGTACGGGCCTCTTCGTCGCGAGCCGGCAGGCCGTGGGCTTAGAGCTTTTCCTTGATACGCGCCGCCTTGCCCTGCAGACCGCGCAGGTAGTACAGCTTGGCGCGACGCACGTCACCGCGGCGCTTGACCTGGATTTCGCTGACCAGCGGGCTGTAGGTCTGGAACACGCGTTCGACGCCTTCGCCGTGGGACATCTTGCGCACGGTGAAGGAGGAGTTGAGGCCGCGGTTGCGCTTGGCGATCACCACGCCTTCGAAGGCCTGCAGGCGCTCGCGGGAGCCTTCCTTGACCCGGACCTGCACGACGATGGTGTCGCCGGGGCCAAACTCGGGCACTTCCTTGTTCATCTGCTCGGCTTCGAGTTCTTTAATGATGTTGCTCATGATCTGCTCCACTCAATTTTGCGGCGAATTATACCGGCTTTCGTTCGTTACTCAATTCTGTTCATGTTCGCGGATGAATTCCTGCAGCAGCGCCTGCTGTTGCTCATCCAGCTGCCTGTCCCGCAGCAGTTCCGGGCGCCGCAACCAGGTGCGGCCCAGGGCCTGCTTCTGACGCCAGCGGCGAATCGCCGCATGGTCGCCGCTGAGCAGCACCGCGGGCACCACCTCGCCCTCCAGCACCTCGGGCCGCGTGTAGTGCGGGTGGTCCAGCAGGCCGTCCGTGAAGGAGTCCTGCTGCGCCGAGTCCTCGTGACCCAAGGCCCCCGGCAGCAGCCGGGTGACGCCGTCCATGAGCACCATGGCGGCCAGTTCGCCGCCGCTCAGCACGTAGTCGCCGATGGACCATTCCTGGTCGATCTCGGCGGCGAGGAGGCGTTCATCGACGCCCTCGTAGCGGCTCGCCACCAGAATCATACTCGGCAGCGCGGCCAGCTCGCGCAGCCCCGCCTGGTCCAGCACCCGCCCCTGCGGGGAGAGGTGGATCACCGGCGCGCCCGGCGGCGCCTGGCGCCGCGCGGCGCGGATGGCCTCGCGCAACGGCTCCACCCTCATCACCATGCCGGGGCCACCGCCATAGGGGCGGTCGTCCACCGTGCGGTGGCGGTCGGTGGCATAGTCACGCGGATTCCAGCGCCCCACCGTCAACAGGCCGCGCTCCACGGCGCGGCGGGTGATGCCGGATTCGGTCACCGCATCCAGCATCTCCGGGAACAGGGTCACGACGTCGATGCGCATGCCGTTCTCCCGTTCACGTCATTCC
>JALSHB010000002.1 GCA_026982475.1 Chromatiales bacterium | reverse complement strand
GGCAGACCACCCATGGCGCCGTTCAGTGAAGGGGGACTCCCCCGCTCCACTCGACCCATAACCCCGCAACCAAAAGGGGACACTTCTGAATGGCAGAAAAGGGGACATTTCTGAATTGGGTTGACATATGACGCCAGCGAAACCTAACGAACAGTAGCGAACAAAGTGGAAAAATCAGCGGCGTTTTGCGGAATCCAGGCGCTCGACAAGATCCTCGGCACGCAAATGCATGTAGCGCCGCAGCATCTGCATCGACTTGTGGCCACTGATTGCCGCGACTTCTTGATCGCTCAGCCCCATTTCCACAAGCCGGGAAACCGCTTCATGGCGCAAATCATGGAAGCGAAGATTGGCGACCCCGGCACGTTTCAGGGCGTCGGCCCAGACCTTGTGAATCTGATAGGGGCGACGCATCCCATCGCGCCCCGGTTCACCGGGGAAGATCAGATCACTATCACGCGGGCGCGCCGGGTTGTTCAGCGCCGCGCGGAACACGGCAACGGCGCGGCGTGATAGCGGCACGGTGCGCGCGCTGCCGTTCGTGGTATCGCTGAGGCGCAGGATGCGCCGTTGCAGATCGACCTGGTCGTGAGTGAGAGAAAGAATTTCGCCCTGGCGCATGGCGGTGTAGAGCGCGATGCGCACGACCCAGTCGAGCATGGGATTGGAGTGGGCATCGCAGGCCTTGAGCATGCGCCGCAGCTCGCTCCAGCTCAGGCGGCGGTCACGGCCCTGGCCGGGGCTGGGTCGGCGGACGTTGGCGACGGGGTTGTACATCAGTCCAAGCCCCCATTCGCGGATGGCGGTGGTGTAGAGGTGGCCGAGCAGGGCCATTTCCAGGCGCACGGTGTTGGGGCTTTTGCCCTCGGCCAGATGTTCGTCGCGGTATTCGGCGATGCGCTCGGGACTGAGCTGGGCGAGCCCGTACTTGGCCAAGGCGTTGCATGACGATCTTTGCTTTCTTCCGTTCGGCGGCCTGGGTCGAGGGCTTCTTGGTCGGCGTGACCTCGGCGAGGTAGCGCGCCAGGGCATCCTTCAGTGTGGTGCGTTCCGCCGGTGCGCGGGCAACAAAGATGCCCCGGCGCATCTCGTCTTCGATACGGCGCGCCCAGTCTTCCGCATCACGCTTGATGCGAAAGGTCTTGGCGGTGGTCGGCCATCCACGCCGGCGGACGACGGCCTTCCAGGTATTCGAGGGGGTTCTGACAATGGTCGCCATCGGTACATCCCGGTACGCATGAGTGTACCGAAAATGTACCGATTGGCATTTCTTAGGTCAACAAGCCGAGGTAACTTATTGATTTTATGGTGGGCCCGCACGGACTCGAACCGTGGACCAAGGGATTATGAGTCCCCTGCTCTAACCAACTGAGCTACAGGCCCGGTAACGATCAATCGTGTCGAGCTTTGTTTCATCCATGTCAGGAAGACGAGGATGAGGAGTTGCTTTCCGCATCGATGAAGCTGCGCAGGTGATCGGAGCGGCTGGGGTGGCGCAGCTTGCGCAGGGCCTTGGCTTCGATCTGACGGATGCGCTCGCGGGTAACATCAAATTGCTTGCCCACTTCTTCCAGGGTGTGGTCGGTGTTCATGTCGATTCCGAAACGCATGCGCAGTACCTTGGCCTCGCGCGCGGTGAGGCTGTCGAGCACCGAGACGGTGGCCTCGCGCAGGCCTTCGAAGGTGGCGGAGTTGACCGGCGACAGGATGTTCTGGTCTTCGATGAAGTCACCCAGACGAGAGTCTTCGTCGTCGCCAATGGGGGTCTCCATGGAGATGGGTTCCTTGGCGATCTTCAGCACCTTGCGCACCTTGTCCTCGGGCATTTCCATGCGCTCGGCCAGCTCTTCCGGGGTGGCCTCGCGGCCCATTTCCTGCAGCATCTGGCGGGAGATGCGGTTGAGCTTGTTGATGGTCTCGATCATGTGCACCGGGATGCGGATGGTGCGGGCCTGGTCGGCGATGGAACGCGTGATGGCCTGACGGATCCACCAGGTGGCGTAGGTGGAGAACTTGTAGCCGCGGCGGTATTCGAACTTGTCCACCGCCTTCATCAGGCCGATGTTGCCTTCCTGGATCAGGTCGAGGAATTGCAGGCCGCGGTTGGTGTACTTCTTGGCGATGGAGATCACCAGGCGCAGGTTGGCCTCGACCATTTCCTTCTTGGCGCGGCGGGCCTTGGCCTCGCCGATGGACATCTTGCGGTTGATCTCCTTGATCTCGCCGATGGAGATGCCGGCCTCCTTTTCCACCGCGACCAGTTTGTTCTGCGCACGCAGGATTTCATCCGCGTATTCCTTCAGCACGGACGAGTAGCGCGCCTTGCGGTCGATCTGCTTCTGCAGCCATTCCTGGTCGGTTTCATTGTCGGGGAACGAGGTGATGAAGTCCTTGCGCGGCATCTTGGCCTTGCTGACGCAGATGTCCATGATCACGCGCTCGTGGGTGCGCACGCGGTTGACCAGGCTGCGCAGGTTGTTGATCAGACGATCGGCCACCTTGGGAATCAGCTTGATCTGGCCCAGCTTGTCGGCCATTTCCTGGCTGATCTTGCGCACGCGCTCATCGTTGCGGCCGTGCTTGGCGACCAGCTTCTGGTATTTTTCGAACAGCTTGCGCAGCTCGTCGAAGCGCTCCTTGGCCTCTTCGGGGTCCGGGCCGGTGTCGACGGCCTCTTCCTCTTCGTCATCGGCGGCCTTGGCCTGCGGGGTGACGGGCGGCTTCGGCGGCTCGTCGTCGCCTTCGCGCACGAAACCATTGATCAGGTCGGTGAGACGCGCCTCACCGTCTTCCACCCGCTGGTAGGCATCCAGCACGCTCTGCAGGGTGCCGGGGTAGAAGGACAGGGCATGCATAACCTGGTTGATGCCGTCTTCGATGCGCTTGGCAATGACGATCTCGCCCTCGCGGGTAAGCAGCTCGACGGTGCCCATCTCACGCATGTACATGCGCACGGGGTCGGTGGTACGGCCGAACTCGCTGTCCACCGTGGCCAGGGCGGCGGCGGCCTCTTCGGCGGCATCCTCGTCGGTGGCGACGTTGTTTTCGGACAGCACGATCTGATCGGCTTCCGGCGCCACTTCGTGTACCGCAATGCCCATGTCGTTGATCATGCTGACGATATCTTCGATCTGGTCCGGATCGACGATATCGTTCGGCAAATGATCGTTGACCTCGCGATAGGTCAGGTAACCCTGCTCCTTGCCGCGAGCGATCAGAATCTTCAACTGGGACTGCTGTTCTGCATTCATAGACATGTGATTGTCAGACACCTATAAAAAATAGCCGCGTATTATAACCTGATTCCGCAGGGATTTGCGACCGATTTAAATCCCCCTGCAGAGTATCACGCACCACCCCCGCTTTTTGCGGCAAGTGACTGCTTCAATTGATGTTTTTCCTCATCACTGAGGACGCCCAAACGCGACTTCGCGAGCAACCGGTCGAGGGTCTGCTCGTCACGCAAGGCAGCGAGATGTGAGATCACATCGGCAAACTCGACCGCCAGACCCTCGTCCGGCACATCCACCGGCGATTGCGCCAGTCGCGCAAGATGCCGGCCTTCTTCCTGGCCCCGCCAATGTTCGAGAATGGCACCACAACTTAAATGCGGGCGGGCACGCAACAAATCAATCATCGCCTGCAGCAGTGGCACGCCTGGTAGTTCGAGTCCTTGCAGGGCGTCAAGTTCCCTCAGGTTTTCAACAAGTTGCGGTCGCTGCAAGAGCAGGCGGATGGCCCGGCGCACGGGTGAGGTTCCCGCCGGCGGGGCGCTGCGCCGGGGCGCCGCCATCGGCTGGGGCGCCCCGGTCAGGTCGGCCAGCGCCGTGGCATCGAGGCGGGCGATCTCCGCCAGCCGGGTCGCCATCATGTGCCGAAACACGCCCTGGGGCAGCCTTTTCAGCAGCGGCCGGGCCTGCTCCACCAGCCGCGCGCGGCCGTCGATGGAACCTAGGTCGACCGCGCGCGACAAAGTTTCAAAGAAATAGCTGGAAAATGGGCTGGCGTTCTCCAAACGCCGCTCGAAACCGGCTTGGCCCTCCTTGCGCACCAGGCTGTCCGGATCTTCGCCGTCGGGCAGGAACATGAAATTGATCTGCCGCCCCTCGCTCAGCACCGGCAGGGCGTTCTCCAGCGCCCGCCAGGCCGCCTCTCGGCCGGCGCGGTCGCCGTCGAAGCAGAACACCACTTGCGGCACGACGCGGAACAGGCGCTGCAGGTGCTCCGTGGTGGTGGCGGTGCCGAGGGTAGCGACCACGTTGCGCACGCCGAACTGGGCCAGCGACACCACGTCCATGTAGCCTTCCACCACCACCAGCCGTTCCAGCTTGCGCACCGCCTTGCGCGCCTGATAGAGGCCGTACAGCTCGCTGCCCTTGTGGAATACCGGGGTCTCCGGCGAGTTGAGGTATTTCGGGCCGGACGCTCCCGCCTTCCTGGCTCCCGCGGCATTCGCACTTCCCTGTACCTCACTCCCGCCCCCCATGATGCGCCCACCGAAGCCGACCACGCGGCCTCGGCGGTCGCGAATGGGGAACATGATGCGCTCGCGGAAACGGTCGTAGTGGCCGCCGTTGTCCTTGCGGATCACCAGCCCGGCGGCCAGCAGGCGCTCGGGCTTCGCCCCCAGCACGGCGCTCAGGTTGTCCCAGCCGGGCGGGGCGAAGCCCAGCTCGAACTCGGCGGCGATCTCACCGCTCAGGCCGCGGCCCTTGAGGTAGTCCTGCGCCTGGCGCGCCTGCGGGTGCTGGCGCAATTGCTGGCGATAGTAATCGGCGGCCCTGCCCAGCAGTTCGTACAGATCCTGGTCGCCGCGATCCGCCGATGGCGCCGCCGAGCCGGCCTCGCGCGGCACCTCCAGGCCGGCGGCACCGGCCAGTTCCTCCACCGCCTCGACGAAGCCCAGGTGCTCGTATTCCATCAAAAAGCCGATGGCCGAGCCGTGCGCACCGCAGCCGAAGCAGTGGTAGAACTGCTTCTCACGGCTGACGGTGAACGAGGGGGTCTTTTCGTTGTGGAAGGGACAGCAAGCGGTGTATTCGCGGCCGGCCTTTTTCAGCGCCACGCGACCGTCGATGACGTCGACGATATCGACGCGGGTCAGCAGCTCATCGATGAAGTGGGAAGGAATGCGGCCGGCCATGGGACTAGTGTAGGCCGTCCTTGAAGGGGTGTCTGCGCCTCACCGGCAGGCCGGCGCAAACACGGATAATAAGCAAGGAGATACAGCGAAGGGGCAGCGCCCCGGGCATCAGGCGCCGAGCCGCGCCTTGAGCTTGGCGCTCACGGCACCCATGTCGGCACGGCCCTGCACCTTGGGCCTGAGCATGCCCATGGCCTTGCCCATCTCCTTCATGGAGCTGGCGCCGCTGGCGGCGATGGCCTCGTCGATGAGGGCATTGAGCTCCTCGTCGCTGAGCGCCTCCGGCAGATAGTTCTGCAGCACGGAGATCTCGAAGGCCTCCTGGTCCGCCAGATCCTGACGGCCGGCCTCTTGGTACTGGCGCACGGAATCGCGGCGCTGCTTGACCATCTTGTCGAGCACGGCCAGCACCTGCGCGTCGTCCAGCTCGACACGCTCGTCCACTTCACGCTGCTTGATGGCCGCCAGCGCCAGACGCACCACGCCGAGGCGAGGCTTGTCCTTGTCGCGCATGGCCTGCTTCATGTCAGCACTGAGCTGCTGCTTGAGTTCAGACATGTTTGTACTTCGGAATCAGGAGAGAAGAACGCCGCCCACGGACGGGGCGGCGATCGGCATCAGTACATGCGCTTGCGGCGCGTGACCTCACGGGAAATCTTCTTCAGGTGGCGCTTGACGGCAGAAGCCATCTTGCGCTGACGGGCCTGGGTGGGCTTTTCATAGTATTCGCGGCGGCGAACCTCGGTGAGAATACCGGCCTTCTCGCAGGAACGCTTGAAGCGACGCAGGGCGACGTCGAAGGGCTCGTTTTCTCTGACACGGACGTTTGGCATTTGTGTTCCAATCCTTAGCTCTGACTAATGATAAAATTCGGTTTTCTGACCTGCGCCACCTGACCTCTGCGGACACCCGTGCGCGGGAGAACGCGGAATTCTAGCCCCATCACGAGTGAAATGCAAAACCATGAGAATCCTCGGCATCGAGACCTCCTGCGATGAAACCGGCATCGCCATCTACGACAGCGAACAGGGCCTGCTGGCCGACGCCCTGCACAGCCAGGTCGCCCTGCACGCCGACTACGGCGGCGTGGTGCCGGAGCTGGCCTCGCGCGACCACGTGCGCAAGACCCTGCCGCTGATACGCAAGACGCTGAGCGATGCCGGCTGCGCCGCCGGCGACATCGACGGCGTCGCCTTCACCGCCGGCCCCGGCCTGGTGGGCGCGCTGCTGGTGGGCTGCGCCATCGGCCGCGGCCTGGCCTGGGCCTGGGACGTGCCGGCGGTGGAGGTGCATCACATGGAAGGCCACCTGCTGGCGCCACTGCTGGAGGACGATGCGCCGGACTTCCCCTTCGTCGCCCTGCTGGTGTCCGGCGGCCACACCCTGCTGGTGGGCGTGAAGGGCGTGGGCGAATACGAGATCCTCGGCGACACCCTGGACGATGCCGCCGGCGAGGCCTTCGACAAGACCGCCAAGCTGCTTGGCCTCGACTACCCCGGCGGCCCGGCGCTGGCCAGACTGGCGGAACGCGGCGACCCGCGGCGCTTCCACTTTCCGCGCCCCATGACCAACCGCCCCGGCCTCGACTTCAGCTTCAGCGGCCTCAAGACCTTCGCCGTCAACACCGCGAGTGAAAACGGCGACGACCCGCAGACCCGCGCCGACATCGCCCGCGCCTTTCAGGACGCCCTGGTGGACACCCTGCTGATCAAGTGCCGTCGCGCCCTCAAGCAGACCGGCATGCACCGCCTGGTGATGGCCGGAGGCGTCAGCGCCAACCGGGCGCTGCGCGAGCGCCTGCAGGCCGCGGCGAAAAAGGAGGGCTTCCGCGTCTACTACCCACGCCCCGCCTTCTGCACCGACAACGGCGCCATGATCGCCTTCGCCGGCGCCCTGCGCCTCGCCGCCGGCGAACGGATCGACCTCGCCTTCAACGGCCGCCCGCGCTGGCCCCTCGACACCTTGGGCGCGCCGGGGCAGGCCGTCTGAGACGCTGATTCGCCACAGAGGCACGGAGG
>JALSHB010000001.1 GCA_026982475.1 Chromatiales bacterium | reverse complement strand
CGGTTTGCCGCCTCCGCCGAGGCCACCCGGGCCGACAGCTTGCCGGCGGTGAAGTCCACGCGCAGATCCTCGACGCCGTCGAGGCCACCCGCCACCCGTTCCACCTTGGCGGCGCAGTCGGGGCAGTCCATGCCGTCGATGCGGCAGGTGAGGGTTTGGGGCTTTTTATCGGTTATCGCCATGCGTGATTTCCGTGGTGAATTTGTGGGAGCGGCTTCAGCCGCGAATAAGGTTGTTATTTCTTCGCGACTGAAGTCGCTCCCACAGGCAAATGCGGCTGTTATTGCTTCGCGACTGAAGTCGCTCCCACAGGCAGTTGTTTTTTCTTTTCTGTCTATCCATCCAATACCCCTAGCCAGGCGGCATCCCAAAGTGGTAATCACCAATCCGCTCGACCAGTCCTGCTCGAAGAGGGTTGGCAACGATATAGCGGGCAACGCCCTGTACGTCTTCATCCTTGCGCAGGGCATGGTCGTGAAAGCCTGTCTGCCAAACTGTCCCGGTTCGACCTAACTTTATATTGATGCCTCTTGCACTCCTGCCTTTCAAACGGCGCACGATTTGTGACAATCCCAGGTTTCCCTGAAGTTGAAACAGCCAATGCAAATGATCCGGCATGACCACAAAAGCAAGAGAATCCACCATGTTGCATTGTTGGAGTGATTTCATTTCGCCAACTAGAATGCGTCCAAGCATGAAGTCTTGAAAAAACGGAAAGCGCTCATGTGTGTTGGCAGTCATCAGGTAAACAGCACCTTGTTGTGAGATGCGTCCCTTTCGCAGTGCTTGTGATCTGGCTTTTCGTGTGTTTGACATCCCTGGACCCTCCTTGGTCAAAATTACAAGTTGTCAGTTGTGGGAGCGACTTCAGTCGCGAATGCGGCTGTTGTTTCTTCGCGACTGAAGTCGCTCCCACATTACAAAAAGAAACGCTATTCCTGCTGCAGTTTCCCCCGCGAAAATACCCCGTACAACACCGGCAGCACGAACAGGGTGAGCAGGGTGGAGGTGACGATGCCGCCCACCACAACGGTGGCCAGTGGCCGCTGTACCTCGGAGCCGACGCCGGTGGCCAGCAGCATGGGGATTAGCCCCAGGGCCGTGGTCACCGCGGTCATCAGCACCGGTCGCAGGCGGGAGCAGGCGCCGTGGAACACTGCGTCGTCCGGCGACAGCCCGCCTTCGTGGCGGATGTTGATGGAATACACCATCACCACGCCGTTGAGCACCGCCACCCCGAACAGGGCGATGAAGCCGATGGAGCCCGGTACCGACAGGTATTGCCCGGAAATGTACAGCGCGGCGATGCCGCCGATCAGGGCCAGCGGCACGTTGAGCATGATCAGCAGCGCCTGTCCCACCGAGCTGAAGGCGAAATACAACATCAGGAAGATCAGCCCCAGCGACAGCGGCACCACGATCATCAGGCGCTGCTGGGCCCGCTGCTGGTTCTCGAACTGGCCGCCGAACACCACCGTGTAGCCCGGCGGCAGGTCCACCTCGGCGTCGATGCGTTCGCGCAGTTCGGCCACCAGGCCGCCCATGTCGCGGCCTTCCACGTTGGACTGGATCACCACCCGGCGCTGCACGTCGTCGCGGCGGATCTGCGGCGGGCCGGACTCGATGGCCACCTTTGCCACGTCGCCCAGCCGCACCCAGGCCCCGCCCGGGGCCTGCAGGATCAGGTCGCGGATGGCCTCCACGCGGTTGCGGTAGGGTTCGTCCAGGCGGACGTAGATGTCGTAGCGTTCGTTGCCCTTGATGACCTGGCCGGCGGCGCGGCCACCGATGGCGTCGGCCACCAGGTCCATCACCTGGGCCACGGGGATGCCGTAGCGGGCCAGGGCGTCGCGGTCCGGGCGCACGGCGAGCTGCGCCTCGCCGCCGATCTGCTCCATGGCCACATCGCGGGTGCCGTCCACCGTGCGCACCAGGGCCTCGATCTCGGCGCCCTTGCTGGCCAGCACGTCCAGGTCGGGGCCGAACAGCTTGATGGCGAGCTGCGCGCGTACCCCGGACAGCAGTTCGTCCACGCGGGTGGCGATGGGCTGGGAGAAGGAGAACAGCAGGCCCGGGTGGATCGACATCTTCTCCTCCATCAGGTGTTGCAGGGCCTTGCGGTCCGGGGCGCTGGTCCATTCCGCCACCGGCTTGAGGCCGACGAAGATCTCGATGTTGGAGACCGGCTCGGGGTCGCCGCCGATCTCCGCCCGGCCCACGCGGCTGGCGGCGTACAGCACCTCGGGAAAGGTCAGCAGCTCGGCTTCCATCTGCTCCGCCACCGCCAGCGAGGTCTCCAGACTGGAGGAGGGGGCCAGGGTGACGCGGATGTTCAGGGTGCCTTCTTCCAGCTCCGGCACGAACTCGGTCCCCAGATAGGGCACCAGGGCCAGGGAACCGGCAAACAGCGCCATCGCCGAGACCACCACCACACCCCGGTGACGCAGGGCGCTTCCCAGGGTGGCGCGATACAGGCGTTCCAGCGGACGCATCAGGGGGCTCTCCTTTTCCCGCACGCCATGCCGGAACAGGTAGGTGGCCAGTGCCGGCACCACCACCAGGGCCACCAGCAGGGAGGCCAGCATGGCCAGCACGATGGAAACCGCCATGGGCTGGAACAGCTTGCCCTCCACACCTTCCAGGGCGAACAGCGGGGCAAACACGATGATGATGATCATCACCGCGAAGAACACCGGGCGACCCACCTCGCGGGCGGCCTCCTGGATGCGCAAGGGGATGCCGTTGCGGTCCCGCGCGCTCCAGCGGGGGTCGGGGTCGCCGGAGGCTAGGCGGCGGGCCTCTTCATCATGGGCGGGGTCGGGTTGGGACAGATGGCTGAAGATGCGCTCCATGATGACCACCGAGCCGTCCACCATCATGCCGATGGCGATGGCCAGGCCACCCAGCGACATCAGGTTGGCGGACTGCCCCCACCAGGCCATCACCATCAGCGCCAGGCCGATGGAGATGGGGATGGAGATGAGCACCAGGAAGGTGGCGCGCAGGTTGACCAGGAACAGCATGAGGATCACCACGATCAGCACGAAGGCCAGCAGCAGGGCATTGGCCACGGTGCTCACTGCCTGGTCGATGAGTTGCGACTGGTCGTAGAAGCGCTCCAGGGTGACGCCGTCCGGGAGGGCCATCTGGATGGCCGGCAGGCGGGCCTCGATGCCGTCGATGGTGGCCTTGGTGTTGGCGCCCATGCGCTTGAGGATGACCCCGGCCACCACCTCGCCGAGGTATTCCGGTTCACCGTCGGCGTTGCGCCGGGAGATGCTCACCGCGCCCTGACGGATCTCCGGGCCGAAGGCCACCGTGGCCACGTCCATCACCCGCACCGGCACGCCGTCCACGTCCTTCAGGGGCACGTTGCCGATGTCGCGCAGGCCGGCCTCGCCGCTGCGCACCCAGCCCACGCCGCGGATCACCAGCTGCTCGGCGCCGCGGTCCAGGTACCAGCCGCCGGCGTTGCGGTTGTTGGCCTCGATGGCGCGTGACACGTCGTCGGCGCTGAGCTGGTAGGAGAGCAGCTTCTTCGGGTCGAGCCGTACCTGGTATTGGCGTACCTCACCGCCAAAGGACAACACGTCGGTGACGCCACCCACCGGCATCAGCAGCAGCTTGACCACCCAGTCGTTGAGGCTGCGCAGGGCGATGGCGTCGTATTTCTGCGGGTCCTCGGCGCGCAGGATGTACTGGTACACCTGGCCCAGGCCGGAGGTATTGGGCCCCATCTCCGGGGTGCCGATGCCGTCCGGGATCTCCTCCAGGGCGGCCTGCAGGCGTTCGAACACCAGCTGGCGGGCGAAGTAGATGTCGGTGCCTTCCTTGAACACCACGGTGATCACGGACAGGCCGGTCTTGGAGATGGAGCGCACCTCCTCCACGTCCGGCAGGGCGTACATCACTGCCTCGATGGGGAAGGTGATGAGCTGTTCCACTTCCTCGGCGGCCAGGCCACGCGCCTCGGTGTTGATCTGCACCTGGACGTTGGTGACGTCGGGGAAGGCATCCAGATTGAGCTTCGGCAGCACCAGGAAGGCGCCGACGATACAGGCCAGCAGGGCCAGCACCACCAGCAGGCGGTTCTCGACGCCGAGGTCGATGATCTTGTTCAACATCGCGGCATCCCCTTAATGGTTGTGAATTTCGAAGCCGCCCTTGGCGAGCTCCGACTGCACGAAGAAGGTGCCCTGGCTGACCACGCGGGTGCCGGGGGCCAGGCCGTCGATGACTACCTGGTCGCCGATGCTGCGCAGCACCTTCACCTCTCGTGGCTCGAAGCGGCCGGGCGCCTCCTCGATGAACACCTGCCAGTCGCCATCGGCGCTGCGCACCACCGCATCCAGCGGCAGGGCCAGGGCCTGGCCGCGTTCCTCGGCCTCGATGGTGACGTCCACGAACATGCCGGGATGCAGGCGGTCGTCGGGATTACTGATGCCGATGCGCACCGACTGGGTGCGGGTCTGCTCGTCGATGGCGTGATGGATCTGCACCACCTTGCCGCGCAGCGCGACCTGGTCCACGCGCACCGTGGCGGCGGCACCCTCGTGGATGCGATGGGCCTCCACCGGGGTCAGGCGGGCCTCCACCCACAGCGAGGTCTCGTCGCTGATATCGAACAGCACCCGGCCCGGCTCGACGATTTCACCGAGGATGAAATCATCGCTGGTCACGGTGCCGGCCTGGTTCGCGTAGAGGTCGAAACGGCCGATGGCCTGCGCCGGATCGTTGGCCTTCAGCAGGGCCGCTACTTGTGGTTTGCTCATGCCGTAGGCGAGCACGCGCGCCTCGGCCAGCTGGCGGGCGACCTGTGCCTCGACATAGCGCTTGTCCGAAACCACCTTGCGGCCGAGTTTCCTTACCCGCTGCCATTCGCGGTTGCTGACCAGCAGGTCGCCCTGGGCCTCGGCCATCTGCACGCTGGAGAGGGTGACCAGGGGCTGGCCACGATGCACGCGGTCACTCAGCTTGGCGTGGCGGGCGACGATCTGCGCACTGATGCGTGGCGTGATCTTGCTGGCGCGATAGGCGTTGAACATCACCTCGCCGGGGGCGCGCACGGTCTCGTGCAGGGTCTGTGGCCGCAGGGCGGTGACGACGATGCCGGCAGCCGCCATTTGTTCCGGGCTCAGCTCGACGCCGCCTTCCTCCTCGTGGCCGCCATGTTCGCCTTCATGGCCGTGGTGTTCATCGCCGTGATCGTCTTCCGCGTGTTCGTCACCGTGTTCGTCATGCCCGTCTTCATGGCTTTCGTTATGGGCCGGTTTCTCTTCGTGGCCGTGGTCGTGATCATGGCCGTGTTCTTCGCTGGCCCAGGTGGGGCCGGTGAGGATCAGGGCGAGCAGGGCGGGATAAAGAATGTGCTGTTTCATGCTGTTCTCCGTTTGCCGGCGCTGCGCGTTGGGCGCGCCGGCGGGTCTGTTCATTGGCAAGGGGTGTGAATCTCCACCGTTTGTGGGAGCGGCTTTAGCCGCAAAATCTGCCAAGCGATGCGTCGCGGCTAATGCCGCTCCCACAGGGTTTGTTGCCTGTCGTGTGATGGTTTGTTCAGGGGACGCCGACCTGTCCCGACGCGCGCAACCAGGCCACCCAGGCCAGCCGCAACTCGCCCTTCAGCTCGGCGGCGGTGATCTGGGTGGTGATGTTCTGCCCGGTCTGCAACAGGTAGTCGGTGGTGCTGAGTTCGCCGGCCTCCCAGATGCGCTGCACCAGCGCCAGCTGCTGGGCCAGGTGGCTCTGGCCGGCATTCTGCCATTGCAGCCAGGCGCGGTGGGTGAGGCGGTATACCGACAGGCTGCCGTCGAAGCGGCTGGCGGCGATGCGATGCAGGTTCAGCAGAATCTTTTCCTCCCGCACGGCCTGTTGCGAGGCGGCGGTGACCTGGGCGCTGAAGTCGTTGCGCACGTTCAGCGGCATGGAGAAATTCAGTCCCAGCAGCAGATCGCTTTCCTCGGCGCCGCCACGCAGGCCGATGGTGGGGTCGGCCTGGCGTACAGCGCGCGCCAGCGCGATGCCGCCGCGGGCGTTGGCGATGCGCGCCTGCTGGGCGATGAGCTGAGGCAGTTTGGCCAGCAGGATGTCGCGCTGTGGGTTGGCCGGCGGCGCGGGGGGCGGGTTTGGCAGGCTGGGCCACTGGCTCAGACTCAGGCCGCTGGCGGCCACCAGCGCGGCGTGCTGACTGGCGACCTCGGCCGCGCGCCGCGCCACCTGCATGCGGGACTTGCTGAAGGCGACCCGCGCCAGGGCGACGTCCAGCTGGCCAAGGTCGCCAGCGGCGTAGCGCTGTTCGGTGGTGGCCACCAGCTGACCCATGAGTTCACTGTAGTGCGAGGCCAGCTGGTGCTGTTCCTGCGCGGTCTGGTAGCTGGCAAGGGCCGCCAGCACCTCGCTGGCCACCCGCAGGCGCAGGCTGGTCAGTTCGGCCTGGGCGATGCGCACCCCGCTGTCGCCCATCTGCCGCTGGGCGCCGCGCTTGTCGCCCCAGTCGATGGTCTGGTTGATGCCGACGCTGAGGGTGTTGACCGCGGTGCGTTCCGCGTCCACCTCCAGCTCCGGGTTGTAGATGGGCTTGCCGGCTGCGGTGCGGCGGGCGCGGGCCTGATCGATGGCGGATTGCGCGGCCTGTATGCCGGGGTGGCTTTCCCAAACCTGCCGCAGCAGGTCATCGATGGCCGGTGATGTGGCGGGTGGCGCCGCCCAGGCGGGCAAGGTCAGGCAGGCCAGCAGGCCCAGCAGAAAGAGGTGCTTCAAAGACATGGAAAAAACTCCCGGAAATCTGAAAATCACACGCGGTCGCGGGGCGCACGCAGGCGCTGCGCGACGAGATCAAAGAGGTCGTGTGATCAGACCCGGGGCGGGCGAATGGGCGGGGCGGAATGCCGGGAATTTAGGGTTTGAAAGGAGGTCGGAAAATAGGCCTCATGGCCCATGGGATGGATGAGGTCACTGTCCGAGGTCATGGCCACCAGGTGCGATGACATGTGACAGCCATGACTCTGGTGGAGGTCGCCGTCGCCCACCGGTGCGTCGTACAGGCAACCGCTCGCGCTGATGGCGTTGTCGGGCAGCAGATCCAGATGCGCATCCGACGCCCAGACGATACCGGTGCTGAGCAAGGCGAGGATGAGCAGGGAAAGGAGTGTGCGACGCATGGGCTTGATTCTGGTACCTGGCG